>NZ_JBEWLY010000027.1:0-191376 GCF_040534015.1 Novosphingobium kalidii | reverse complement strand
CCACGTGGCCCTCGTCGCGTCTCCAGCAGACGCAACCCGGCTGAACCATCAGCCACACAAATCACGCGGGGTGGAGCAGCCCGCCGCCCGGATCGACACAGTCGAAACAGGCACCAAACAACTGCTACTGGACTGAAACTCTCAGTCCACACGGTGACGCGGGGTGGAGCAGCCCGGTAGCTCGTCAGGCTCATAACCTGAAGGTCGTAGGTTCAAATCCTACCCCCGCAACCACCGCCATAGAACTCCACACCCCGCCTCTCAGGGCTGCGTTTACGGCATACGCCGTAAGATCCGCGACGTTTGCCACCACTTCTGCTGCCGGACCATCGCCCGCTTCAGGGTAGTCGGCGCGCTCTCGATCAAGACGTCCAAAGCTTCGCAAGCCTCGGCTCTGATCGTGTCATCGTCCAGGGTCTCACGTAGCGCGCCAACCTTGGCGGCGAACTGCTGCAGCAGAACAGGCTGAAGCAGGATCTGCGCAACTGGAGTGCTAGGCTCAGGACCCATTGATCGGTTGGTGGAGGGCGATGTCATGCAGGCTCCGCGGGATCGGCGGGCTCTGAGCGGGATCATCTTCGTCAATCGCACCGGTTTGCGGTGGTGTGATGCGTCCAGGGAATACGGCCCACACAAGACTTCCCGGACGATTGCCGCGTGGAGCTGGCTGCCGTCGCGGATAGCTTCCATTCCACGGTTGCTGAACCTACCCTACCTCGCCGGCGACTAGCAGTGCACGGGCGTTGGTAAAGATGGTTCATCCGTTCAACCTGCCCATGGGTCCAAGGCTGGTTCGGGTTGGTGAGCCGGTGTTAGATGTGTCGTGCTTCGCAAACCATGTCTAAGCGCATCGATGCGAGCAGACGTTGTTACAGTTACGCGGCTGCTCCGTGAATTGAACGCTATTGTCGGTCCGGATTGTGTGGATGCGGTAAGGCACAGCTTTCAGCAGATGTTCGAGGAATTCTCACGTTGTTCGTGGATCAGCCTTGTCGACCGGCTGGGGCACAGCGAACTTGCTGGTGCGGTGCCGACGAATAATAGGTATAGCTTGCCTTCTGCAGTCTGCACTTAGGCGATATCGATGTGGAAAAGGCTGATCGGATAGCGCTGAAGCTTGGGCTTGTGTCGCCTTCGACATCTAGCAGGCGAGAGCTGCCGTGCCGCTGAAGGCATCGATGCAGCACTGACGGTGTCGGGTGGGGATCGACGGTTGCAGGGCAGAAAGGCAGTCGTCCAGCGGCAGCAAGGTAAGGCGCCGGAACGGCACAGCCATCGCCCCTTCCGCTTCGCGCAAGCTCGTGGAGTGAGGAGCCTTCGGCCCTGTACTCAGATCCTCGACCGTCGACCGCTTACGTCACTTAGTTACCGTTTTGGGATTGATCCCCTGCTCGCCGCTCAGCGCCGCAAGTGAAGCTTGCGATCGCTGTATGGCTGCTCGGACGGTGTGCGTGGCCGCGGCGCTCCCGTGACGTACTTGTCCCATGCGGCTTCCTTCGATCTCATGAAAAAATCGCACGATTAAACCCTTGGGAACAAACACCGAGCTCAGAGAGAGCCAGTCTGGATGGCTGAATGGGCCAAAATATGGATTTACTGCCTGGAGGAGCCGTGCGCCGACGAACACGATTGACCGTTTTTAAGAATACGAGGCCAACTGCGGTGATCGCTGGCGGATATCCTGGCGGCTGTTCCGGCTTCTTTACGCCGGCTCCGCCGACATGAGCGGTAAGTTCTACGAGAGGGTGAATCTGCGCCCTGATCCATGGGGGCCCGGCGTAGAAGGGGTGGTTTTTCTGCCGCGTTGATGCAACATTTCCTTCACGTTGTATTGCCCCCGAACGGCGCAGGCCCTAGGGCGCGCCACGGACCGTAGGCAGCACAGGAAGGCCGCAGAACTTGGCCAACGTAACCGTGATCGGCGCTCAGTGGGGCGATGAGGGCAAAGGCAAGATCGTCGACTGGCTCGCCAGCCGGGCGGACGCGGTGGTGCGCTTCCAGGGTGGGCACAACGCCGGCCACACGCTAGTGGTGGGGGAGCAGGTCTACAAGCTCTCGCTGCTGCCCTCTGGCATCGTCACCGGTACGCTTTCGATCATCGGCAATGGCGTGGTTCTCGATCCCTGGGCTCTCAAGGCGGAGATCGAGAAGCTGGAGGGGCAGGGCGTTGCGATTAACACCGAGAACTTCGCACTGGCCGATAACTGCCCGCTGATCCTGCCGATCCACCGCGAACTCGACGGCTTGCGTGAGGCCGCAGCGGGTTCAGGCAAGATCGGCACGACGGGGCGCGGCATTGGTCCGGCTTATGAGGACAAGGTGGGCCGCCGCGCCATCCGCGTGTGTGACCTCGCGCACCTCGATGCGCTGGAGCCGCAGCTCGACCGCCTCTGCGCCCATCATGATGCACTGCGCGCCGGTTTCGGCGAGCCGGCGGTCGACCGTGCCGCGCTGATAGAGCAGCTCAAGGAAATAGCGCCCTTCGTGCTGCAGTACGCGCAGCCCGTGTGGAAGCGGCTGAAGAAGGTCCGCAAGGCAGGTGCGCGTATCCTGTTCGAAGGCGCGCAAGGCGTACTGCTGGACGTGGACCACGGGACTTACCCCTTCGTCACCAGTTCGAATACGGTGAGCGGCACCGCCGCTAGTGGCTCGGGCCTCGGTCCGTCGGCGACCGGCTTCGTGCTCGGCATCGTCAAGGCTTACACCACCCGCGTCGGTTCGGGCCCGTTCCCGACAGAGCTCGAGGACGACACTGGCCAGCGCCTCGGGGAGCGCGGTCATGAGTTCGGCACGGTCACCGGCCGCAAGCGCCGCTGCGGCTGGTTCGACGCAGTGCTGGTGCGCCAGTCCTGCGCGATCTCAGGCGTGACCGGCATCGCCTTGACCAAGCTCGACGTGCTCGACGGCTTCGACAAGGTGAAGATCTGCACCGGCTATCGGCTCAACGGCCCCAACGGCAGTGCTCGGGTGCTGGATTACTTCCCCAGCCATGCCGCCGACCAGGCCAATGTCGAGCCGATCTACGAGGAAATGGACGGCTGGAGCGGCACTACCGCCGGGGCGCGCTCGTGGGCGGATTTGCCGGCGCAGGCGATCAAGTACATCCAGCGGGTGCAGGAATTAATTGAAACGCCAGTGGCGCTGGTCTCCACCAGTCCTGAGCGCGAGGACACGATCCTGGTGCGCGACCCCTTCCAAGACTGATAGCAAGAGCGGGACGCGATGCGCGGCCTCGCTCCTCTTGCGGGGCTTTCGTTAGCTCTCATCGCCGCCGCCTGCGCGCCGGTGCGGCCCCTCGAACCGGCACCGGCTGAGCAGAGTGCTCCCCGCGTCGATCTGTTGCGCGCCCGCAAGGCGGCGCGCACGCTGGAGGTCTGGTCGGCAGGGCGGCTGGTCCGGACCATTCGAGGCATTCAGCTTGGATGGCAGCCGATCGGCCCAAAGCGCTTCGAAGGGGACGGCAAAACGCCCGAAGGACGGTACGTCGTAGACTGGCGTAACCCGCGTAGCGCTTATCACCTTTCGTTGCACATCTCGTATCCCGATTCGCGCGACGTGGCGTTCGCGCGCGCGCGCGGGAGCAGCCCCGGTGGTATGATCATGATTCATGGGCAGCCCAACGGTGTCAGCGGGCGCGTGCCCGGGGACTGGACGGACGGCTGCATCGCCCTTTCCGACGCAGAAATCGAGCTGCTGTGGGACATCGTACCGGACGGAACCGCGATTGAGGTTACTCCCTAGGGTATAGGTGGGAAATCTTAACCTTCGTCTGGCTAGCATCTCCGTCGACGTCCGTGAAAAACCGCAACACAGACGGGATGAAAATGTATCGCGATACTACATTGATAGACGAGCTCGCACGAGTTGCCGCGTTGCAGCGGCTCGCAGTTCTGGACACAGGACCGGAGGAGCCGTTCGAGAACATCGTGGCGCTTGTTCGAGCGGTCTTGGCCGTGCCCATGGCAGCGGTGTCGCTGCTCGACGAGGACCGGCAATGGTTCAAGGCGCGCAGCGGCGTCGCGGTGCCTGAGACCCCGCGCGAGATCTCCTTTTGTACGCACACGATCAATCAGCGTGATCCGTTGGTGATCCCTGACGCCATCAAGGATAGGCGCTTCGCGGACAACCCAATGGTGGTCGGCGAGCCTGGCATTCGCGCATACGCAGGTGTCCCGCTGCGTACTGCGGACGGCTACAATGTCGGTTCGCTCTGCGCGGTCGATACCCGGCCGCGTGAGTTCGGCTCCGCCGAGATCGCTATGCTGAGCGCATTCGCGAGAGTGGTCGTGGACCAGCTGGAACTGCGCCGTATCGCGGGCCGCGATCAACTGACCGGGGCTCTCACCCGCCGCGGTTTCATCGAGAGCGCCATGCAGGAGATAGAGCGGTTCCGTCGCTACGGCCGCATCGCGAGCATCGTGATGATCGATATCGATCATTTCAAGGCCATCAACGACACGCACGGACATCCGGCAGGAGATGCTGTGCTGCGTGAGGTCGCCGGAATCTTGCGGGGGCAGGAGCGAGCCAGTGATCTGTTGGGGCGGATCGGTGGTGAGGAGTTCGCCATGCTGATGCCTGAGACGAACGCGCAAGGAGCGTTGGCCGTGGCAGAGCGCTTGCGGGCAGCGATTGCCACGACCCCCGTCGAAGCAGGTTCTGGCATACAGCTGCAGGTTACCGCGAGTTTCGGGATCGCACAGCTTGATGCCGCGATCATCAATCCGGATGGCTGGTTCGCAGCAGCCGACGTGCCGCTCTATGCGGCCAAACGGGCCGGGCGCAATTGCTGCGTCGCTGTCTCGGGGCCCGCGAGCTCTTAGGCGAGCATTAGAAGTCGATCGCGATCCCTTTCTGCACCCAGTCACCATAGCGGGTAGGGGACAGGCCATCCGGGTCCTGCTGCTTTGCAGGCGCCTGGGGCTGCGGGGGTGGAGCGTCGGTCCAGTGTGCCGGCTTCTGGAACGTCTCGGGGCGCTTGGTGGCTCGTTGGGTCATACGATCCATGTGGGATGGGTGGCGGTGCTTGGCAATCGCGATTAGGGCGGACCGATGGATATCCCAGGTCTTCCCGCAAGGCGCGCTGCGCTAAACCTCCTCGATGCCGTGCTGCGGCGCGGCGAGACAATGGAGCAAGCGGCAAGCGGCGCGCTCTCCCGCGTGCGCGGCGATGCCGACCGTGGGCTGGCGAAGGCGATTGCCTCGGAGGCGCTGCGCTGGCGAGTCGATCTTGATGCCCTGATCGACAGCGCTACGCGTCAGCGTCTGCCGGAGGATGCGAAGCCGCGCGCCGTGCTGGAGATCATGCTGGCTCAGGCGCTGCGGTTGGAAACGCCTCCTCACGCAGCCATCGCGACGGGGTTGCCGCTTCTGACGGGAGGTCCGCGGCGCCTGGCGCACGGCGTGTTCTCGACTCTGATGAAGCAGGGCGCCACATTGCCGCCGGTCCCGACGCTTCCGGACAAGGTGCGCGAACGCTGGGGGCAGCGGGCAGACGCCATCGCGGCAGGAGTGGCCTTGCCGCCGCCGCTCGACCTTTCGTTGCGGGACCCGGCCGCAACGACGGAGTGGACAGAGCGGCTGGGCGGAATATCACTGGCGCCGGGACATGTGCGGCTTCCTCGCGGCACTCCGGTCGAGGCTCTGGACGGCTTCCGGGAAGGCGCTTGGTGGGTGCAGGACCTGGCGGCGACTCTGCCGGCAAGGCTGCTTGGCCCCGGCGAAGGGCGACGCGTTCTGGACCTTTGCGCTGCACCCGGCGGCAAGACCCTGCAACTGGCTGCGGCTGGATGGGAAGTCACCGCGCTTGATATCAGCAAGCGGCGTATGGAGCGGCTCGCAGACAATCTCGAACGGACCGGCCTGTATGCGCGCGTGGTGATCGCTGACGCGCTGAACTGGGTGCCCGAGGCTCCCTTTGACGCAGTCCTGCTGGACGCGCCCTGCACCGCAACCGGCACATGCCGGCGTCACCCGGATGTGCTCCACCGCATCGGCGAGCGCCAGATCGAGGAGATGACGCAGTTGCAGGCGCGCTTGCTCGCGCGGGCCTGTGACTGGCTCTCAGCCGGCGGTAGCCTTGTATATGCCGTTTGCTCGTTAGAGCGCGCCGAGGGAGAAGAGCAGGCGCGGAAGGTGCCTCTGGCGCCCAACCCGATCCGCGCCGATGAGCTGCCCCTGGGGCTCTCCCCAGAGAACGGATCGCTGCGAACCGACCCCGGTCAGCTTGGAGAGCAAGGCGGCTTGGACGGGTTTTTCATCGCTCGCTGGTCCCACTCGTAAAATTCCGATCGCGATAGTTGCGATAGAGGGCAACTCACAGTTGCGTGAGAATGTCGTTCTCGCTAATGGCGGGGTGGCGGCGGAACTCGCCGGCGGGGATGGAGGGTGAAATGCAGGCAAACTGGCTGGAAGCAATAGCCGCAGACTATCAATGGAAGCTCTCCGCGATCACGCTCATGGCGATCTTCGCGGTCAATTTCGTGCTCGCGAAGATGGTGCTGCTGGTGCCGGCCTTCCGCGAAGAGGATGCGCGCAACCGTAAGGCATATGCCGCGAAGATGGAGAAGCCGAACTACGCGGCGAACCAGAAGTGGAACCGCAAGTGGGGCGGCTTCTTCGTGGCGGTGATTTTCGCCCTGATCATGCCTTTCTGCGTGACCTTGGAGGCGCAGCCTTGGTGGAAGTTTCTCGTCGACGTGTTCGTGATCCTGATGGTCTACGATTTCGTCTATTACCTCACGCACCGCTTCGCGTTCCACGACGCTAACGGACGCCAGGGTCCGCTGACCTGGATGCATGCGGTGCATCACCGCCAGCACAATCCCTGCCGCGGGGACTCCAGTTACATCCACCCTCTCGAAGTGGCGATCGGGCTCGGGCTCTACGTCGGCACCATCTTCGTGCTCTCGCGCTTCATGGGAGATTTCCACGTCGTGACCGTGGTCATGACTTGGCTGGTGTTCTCGCAGGTCAACCTGCACAACCACGACTTGTGGAAAAGCGATCGCTTCCCGTTCCGCTATCTGAACTACTCAGCGGAAATGCACCACAATCACCATGCCAAGTTCACCGGCGGCAACTTCGCCACCATCACGCTGCTTTACGACTGGATGTTCGGCACACTTGATCATGGCGATGAGCACCGCGCGCGGATCAAGGCGAAAGCCGCACGCGCCGAAGCCAAGGCGCAGCAGCAGGCTTTGGAAGAGCAAGCCCCGGCCTGATCTCAGAGCCAGCGCAGCTCGGAAAATTTAAGGCCCTGTCCCGGAAGCGGGGCAGGGCCTTTCGTTTGGATCAGGCTTTTACCTTGGCCTGGAAGCTCTTGCGCAGCTTCATCAGCTTGGGCGGAATTACTGCCAGACAGTACGGATTGCGCTGGCCTTCGCCTTCCCAGTACTCCTGGTGGTAGTCCTCTGCCGGATACCACTCGGACGCGTCCTCGATCGTTGTCACCACGCGGCCGCCATTCTCGTCGTTAGAGCGCGCGATCGCCGCTTCCGCCTCGGCTCGCTGCGCGTCGTCCAGCGGAAAGATTGCCGAGCGATATTGCGTGCCCACGTCGTTGCCCTGGCGGTTCAATTGCGTCGGATCGTGCGTGCCCATGAACACGTCCAGGATCTCTGCATAGGAGATCACTTCCGGATCATAGTGGACCTTGATCGCTTCCGCGTGTCCGGTCGAACCGGAGCAAACCTGCTTGTATGTCGGGTTTTCAACGCTGCCGCCGATGTAGCCGCTTTCCACGGACTCTACGCCGATGACGTCGCGGAACACTGCTTCTGTGCACCAGAAGCATCCGCCCGCCACGATTGCCGTCTCCATGCTGTTCATCTTCCTGTGTCTGGCTGTTCTGAGCCGTAGATAGGAAGCGCCTGATCGCTTGTCATGGTCATGCGGGGCGGTACGGTGCGCACTTCCGTCATGGGGAGAATCGACGATGCGCCGTTTCCTGCTCTCATTCGCGACCAGTCTTGGTCTCATTGCTGTTCCCGTGGCGGCTCACGCTGCTGAGAATGCTGGCGGCGTACCCGCGTGCGAAGGCTGCCAGGCCCCGCTCGTACGTGCTGCTGCCGACGCTAAGCGCCAGAACGACCGCGCGCGCGATGCGTGGCGCCATCCGGTGGAAAGCCTCTCTTTCTTCGGCGTGGAGCCGGACATGAAAGTGGGCGAGTATGCCCCCGGCGGCGAATGGTACTCGCGGTTCCTGGGGCTGTATCTGGGAGAAAAGGGCAAGCTCGTCGGACTCTTCTTCGATCCCACGTCCGGGCCGTTCGATGAGAAGCGCCAGGCCGGAATTGTTGCCGCGGCTGCGAAGTATCCGCAGGACGTAGCCACTTTCACCGGCCTGCCAGCCACGAATTTCGCCGCGATGACGCTGAAAGACGTGCCGGAAGCACAGAAGGGCACGTTCGACCGTATCCTCATACCGCGCATGCTCCACAACATGCTGAACTGGAACAACGCGGACAGCGAGCTGAAAGCAATGCGCGAACTGCTCAAGCCGGACGGGATGATCGGCATCGAGCAGCATCGCGCGAAGGCCGATGCGCCTTATTCCTATGCCAATGGCTCCAAGGGCTACTTGCGCGAAGCCGACGTGATCCGGCTGATGGAGCTGAATGGTTTTGAGCTGGTTGGCAGCTCGGACATCAACGCAAACCCAAAGGACAGCGCGAACTGGCCGGCTGGTGTCTGGACACTGCCGCCGACACTCGCTCTCAAGGATCAGGACCGCGCAAAGTATCAGTCGATCGGTGAAAGCGACCGAATGACCTTGTTGTTTCGCAAAAGGCCCTAATATGTGCGGGCCATGACCCGTATTACCGTCTCCGCTCTGCAACTTGCTCTCAACTCCGCCGATGAGGCGGAGAACATCGAGGCCGTCTCCGCTCTGGTAGAGGAGGCGGCCGGGAAGGGCGCGCAGATCATCCTCCCACCAGAGCTCTTCTCAGGACCCTACTTCTGCAAGGTGGAGGAGGAGGCCTTGTTCTCTTTGGCCCGTCCTACCTGCGATCATCCTTCGGTCCGGGCGATGCAGAAGCTGGCGGCGAGCCTGAAGGTGGCGATCCCGACGAGCTTCTTCGAGCGGGACGCGCATCATTACTACAACACGCTCGCGATGATCGGTCCCGACGGCGAGATCATGGGCACGTATCGCAAGAGCCACATTCCCGATGGGCCGGGATACGAGGAGAAGTACTACTTCCGCCCTGGTAACGACGGCTTCAAGGTGTGGGACCTGTTCGGTACCCGCATAGGGATCGGCGTCTGCTGGGACCAGTGGTACCCAGAGGCGGCGCGAGTCATGGCGCTGATGGGCGCCGAGCTGTTGTTCTATCCCACCGCCATCGGTTCCGAGCCCTACGATACAGAGCTCGATACCAGCCGCATGTGGCGCCGGGCCATGCTCGGGCACGCCGTCTCGAACTGCATGCCGGTGATCGCGGCCAATCGCATCGGCACCGAGGATGGGCAAGTGTTCTACGGTCACTCGTTCATCACCGACGAATGGGGCGACTTTCTTGAGGAGTTCGGCCGAGAGGAAAGCGGCGTGCTGGTCTCCGAAATAGATCTGGAGCGTGCTGCCAGGCATCGGGCCGGCATGGGCTTTTTCCGCGACCGCAGACCCCAGTTGTACGGCCGCATCTCGCAAGACATCTGACGATGACGACCCAGCGCTATCTCATCGCGCTGGGCTCGAACCTGCGCCATGCCCGGCACGGCACCCCGCGCGCCGTGCTAGCGGCAGCGCGGCTTGCTCTTGTTCAAGCCGGCCTTGAGATCGAAATTGCGTCGCCGACCCTACAGTCGGCGCCGGTGGGCCCTTCGCTTCGGCGCTATGCGAACGCGGCGGTGTTGGTCCGCACCGCGCTCGAGCCGCAGCTCCTGCTGGGGTTGCTCAAGACGATCGAACATCGTTTTGGGCGGCGTCCCGGCGGCATGCGCTGGCGCGCACGCGTGCTGGACCTGGACGTCATCCTGTGGAGCGGTGGCGAATACGCCAGCCGTAACCTCATCATTCCGCACCCACTGTTCCGCGACCGTGATTTCGTACTCATCCCGGCAGCAACCATCGCGCCGAACTGGCGCGATCCACGCACCGGCTTATCCATTCGCCAACTCGCCCGCCGACCTCGGCCCCACAGCTTGACCGGACCGCTCCCCCGCCCTAGGGGACACCGCGTCCGCAGACACGCGGGGCCCTTAGCTCAGTCGGTAGAGCAACTGACTTTTAATCAGTAGGTCGCTGGTTCGAACCCAGCAGGGCTCACCACCTTCAAAAAATCGCTTTGCGTGATCGCAGTTGCGGGTAGGTGAGGCACAAGCAACTATCAGAACAAGCACTTCAGAGCACTCAGAGGCAGTAGGTGCAGCTCCGAGTGATAGCGTCCGGCGCTAGCTGGTTGCCCAGTCTGCGGATCATTGCAGTGTATGCTGAGGACCTCCCAACCAAACGCGCCGACCGTTTCCGTTCGGTGCACAGCTCACCGTGCCGACAAGCCGGGATTGTAATCGGTAAGCCGTGCCCGCAGTGCGTTCTGCACGAAGGCCGTCGTGTGATAGTGGCCCACCACCAGCGGCACTTCGAGCAGCTGCCGTTCGTCGAGGAAGCGGGCGAGGTCTTCCCATGTTTCATCGTCGATCATCGCTCGGGCGTGAAGTTGCTCAGCCGCCCTCAGCAGGGCCCGCTCGCACGCATTCCATCCATCTGCCGCGGCGCCTAGCGTCACCCGCTCGATCTCGTCGTCGCGCAATCCCGCGCGGCGGGCGGCAAGCACATGCTCACCCCACTGGTATGGCGCGCCGCATAGCCAGCCAGTGCGCAGAATCAGCATCTCGCGCCAGCGCGCCGGCAGCGCGCAATTGAGCGCGATCGCCACACCCAAATCCATAAATCCCGCGAAGAGGTCAGGGCTATGGGCGAGCATGGCATAAAAGGAGTCGAGCGGCTCCCCAGTACCATCGGGATAGAGTACCCCTAGTCGATCGATTGCGGCGTGATGCCGCGCATCAAGATGCTCGGCCGACAAGCCCGGCAGTCGCTCGGGGCCGCCGGTAATTTCCCGCATGCGTTCGGCCGGTTCCTGCATATTCAGCTCTCCCTCCCGGCCATTCTCCGAGCCGTTCGAAAACAAAGCTAACAGTTGGAACGGCGCATACCAATCCAGGAAAGCTGGTATCGCGTGAGCGCTGAACTGGGCTTGAGAGATGGCCGCGCCGAACCATACCGTTGATCGAGGTCAGGGTACTGGAGAACAAGCTTACCGGTGCATCAGACCCCATGAATGGCTCGGTCCACCCCTAGCGTTATAAATCCGGAACGGGGACGGCCAAGAGTCATTGTTCAGCTTATGAGCAACAACGAGATAACGGTTTTGGCCTGGGGGATAGGAGTGCTTTTCCTCTACGGCTTCTTGCACATGATTGGTCTTGAACTGATTCGTCGGGCGAAACCAAGACAAGAGAGGCACCGACACTTGGGGCTGCTGGCCACCTTTTGGGGGCTTGCGCTATTGCACCTGGTGGAGATCGCAGCCGCTGCGGGCGTGCTTGCCTATCTGCTGTCTGACCCGGCCAACGGAACGCTCACGAAAGGTCTCGGAAGCTCCGCCGCCGACTACCTGTACTTCGCGGGGGTGTCCTTCGCCACCTTGGGTTATACCCAGCTTGAGGCTCATGGAGCTATCCGACTGCTGGTGATGACGCTCTCCCTCAGCGGTTTCATGCTGATCACCTGGTCGGCCACATTCATCTATACGATCTGGGGCGAGAGCTTCAGGGACTAAGTTCGGACGCGGCTGATTTGCATTGGCACCGCGCTCCCAGGCAGCAACGGACGCCATCGAACTTCGACCTGGCTTGCGTCTCGCTATCGCCGGGGTTCTTGGAAGTGGTGGCGGTCCTTGGCGCAGAAGGGGCTGCGGGAGAGGACCACCACCATCATCGGATCACTGCGCAGGTTGGAGCGCAGGTAGGATCTTGATGTGATGCGGAAGCAGGTATTTGGACAATCGCGCTCCGAGCTTCGTGTCGCCGCGCGTAAGGGATACCTCTCGCTGCAGCACTTAGATTAGATGCCGGGTTGCGGATCGCCGCCGGTGGCGCCGAACACCTGGCCGGTTGAATAGCTTAGAGCCGGATCCGCGAGCGCCACGTAGAGAGGAGCGAGTTCCACGGGTTGTCCGGCCCGACCGATGGGCGTGCTCGATCCGAACTGCGGCAGCTGATCCGTCGGCTGTCCACCAGAAACCTGGAGCGGCGTCCAGATTGGGCCAGGCGCCACCGCGTTCACGCGGATCCCGCGTGATGCGAGCTGCTTCGCCATGGATTTGGTGAAGGTGAGGATACCCGCCTTCGTCATCGAGTAGTCGATCAGCCCTTCGGGTGCGGTAGCGGCCACCTCGCTGGACGTGTTGATGATCGAAGAGCCGGGTCGCAGATGCGGCAAGGCCGCCTTGGTTAGCCAGAACATGGCGTAAAGATTCGTCTTCATTGTCTGGTCGAATTGTTCGTCCGACAATTGCTCCAACCCAGGCACCCACTGCTGGTAAGCGGCGTTGTTGACCAGGATGTCGAGACCGCCGAGCTCGCGTATGGTCCGGTCCGGCAGCGACGTGGTATAAGCCTTGTCGCGCAGGTCGCCGGGGAATGCCGCGAAGCGTCGCCCTTCGCGCTCTGCTATGCGCGCCACGTCGCGGGCATCGGGCTCCTCGACGGGAAGGTAGGCGATGGCCACATCCGCTCCTTCCTTGAGGAAGGCGATCGCCGCCGCACGGCCGATGCCGCTGTCTCCCCCGGTGATCAGCGCCCGCTTGCCGCGCAGTCGGCCGGTGCCGCGATAATGCTCCTCCCCATGATCGGGGCGCGGGTTCATGCGCTGGGCAAGGCCCGGCCAGGGCTGCTGTTGCGCGGGGTAGGGCGGCTCGGGGAAGCTGGCAGCCTGGGCCGTCATCGGCGCGTCCGAGCCGCTCGACTGCCCCCTGTTCTGCGCCAGCGCGGGGCCAGCAGCGGCAGCGGCGCCCGCGATCGCTGCACCGGTGAGAAAGGTGCGACGATTGGTGTCGCCGCCGGTCGCGGTCGGCTCGGTGCTGTTCGTTTGAGTGGGTTCGCGCATGACTTTACTCCGTTGGCTCAAGTTCGACCTTCAGCCATCCGGCCTCGCGCCGGTCGAAGGTCCTGTAGGCGTCGACGGCGTCAGTGAGTTCGTCGGTCTGCGTCAGCAGGGTAAATGAGTGATCACACCAGAGCGGGCGAGGTTGCCCTCATGCCTGCTCCAGGACCTGCTTTCCTGCTGCGATAGCGAGCGGCCAGCCGAGTTGTTCCGGCCGACATCAGTCAACGCCAAAAGTATCCGCCAGCGGACCGGCCACCAACCCTTCACTCCCACAGCAAGGAAGCCACAGTGCCCGTGTCGTTGCCCTCAAGCAGCGCCGGAAGCGCAGATCGGAGAGCAGTCGGGACCGCTAACTGATCCGCGAATGACCGGGACAGCGCCGCTGCTGCGGTAGGTGACTAGGGACGTGCGGAGCCGCCCCCAAGCGCATCGGTTCCTTCGCGTAAAAGTCAGCTGTGCACAGCTTCCCTGAGCTCCAGGCCGTATGCTGCCACCGTCTCGACCTCGACCTTGTCACCGAGGATGACGCCGACGCGCTCGTGCAAGCCCTTTGGTTCCAAGTCCAAAATGCGATCGAAGCCATTGTTGGCAGCGCCCCCCGCCTGTTCGATCAGAAATGCCATCGGGTTCGCCTCATACATAAGGCGCAAGCGGGCTTTACCGTGAGACCGGTGATCGGCGGGGTACAAGAAAATGCCGCCACGCTTCAGAATGCGATGCACGTCGGCAACCATCGAAGCGGTCCAGCGCATGTTGTAGTCCTTTCCACAAGGACCATTCTCGCCGGCAAGGCGCTCGTCGAGGTACCGCTGGATCGCGGGTGACCACTGCTGGTGACGCGCCATATTGATGGCGAATTCGCACGTTCCCTCAGGTAGCTTCATCGGGCCATCGGTCATTTGCCATGAGCCCACTTCTCGATCGAGAGTAAACTCGTAAACTCCCGTTCCCAAGGTTAGCACCAGCAGCGTCTGGGGCCCATAAATGGCATAGCCTGCCGCGACCTGGCTGCTGCCGGGCTGCATGAAGTCCTGCTCGGTAATTTCGCGACCAGAAGCGTCCGCCGGAGCCTTGAGTACCGAGAAGATAGTGCCGACCGATAGATCGACGTCGATGTTGCTCGACCCGTCGATCGGATCGAACAGCAGCAGATACTCGCCCTTCGGGTAGCGGTTCGGAATGCGATGGATGGTCTCCATCTCCTCAGACGCCATCGCTGCGAGATGACCTCCCCATTCGTTTGCCTCCAAGAGGAGTTCATTGGCGATGACATCTAGCTTCTTCTGGACCTCTCCTTGAACGTTCTCGCTGGCGAGGCTTCCCAAAACCTCCCCGAGCGCGCCCTTGCCAACCGCGTGACTGATGGTCTTGCAAGCACGGGCGACAGTTTCGATCAACAACCGCAGTTCAGGCCTCAAGAGCCCGGAGCGGCGCTGCTCCTCAATCATAAAACGGGTGAGGGTAAGTCGTTTCATTTGGTGCACTCGCATTGTTCGCGCGACGCTGATGGCATGCGGCTCAAGAACAGTATCAAGTGTTTGGAGTTGGCGCTACTCCGATAGCCGGGGCAAGCCGAGCTCCCAGTCCCTTTCCAGTCACGCCTACCGCGGCGGACGGATCAGCGCGGCAATCCTGCCATCTCCCTCGTCCGCATAAAACGTTATCGGGGCATCGCCAGCGGTAATCACATCGATGCGTTCCGGTATGTAATCTCGTGGTGTAGGGCCGGATTTGTTCGCTTGCAAAGCCTCTGCCCGGTTCCAAGAACATCGGCGCGAAATAGCATCTTCAAGCTGTCCGGCTGCAGCCTTTTCAAGCACCCACTCGACACGCTTCATAGGGCTGTATGGCGCGTCTTTCACCCAGATCCGGCTTCGACCTACCGCCGTCCCGCGCCATACGGCATCGGCTTGCCGAACGAGGACGATGCTGTATTCCTCGGTCGATAGATGCCCGCCTTTGCCGTAAAGCATGATCATCGTTGGCGAATGAGGGATCGGTTCGCCGAGCGCTTTTCGAAGGGCTCTATGCTCATCCAATGCTGATGTTGTCGGTGCCAGATGGTCGGACGCAACCGGCACACAAGGCAGGCTGGACGACGCACCTCCCGCAAGTGACGCCATAAAGAGCAGTAGCGGTTCCATCCTCATCAAGGAACCCGGTCTGCCGAGCTGGAACGCAAGGCGTTTGGCGGCCGCAGCAGGTCGTCGAGCGCGACAGGGCGGTAGCCGCGAGCGTCCATTCCGACATCGAATTGCCGCGGCATCGGCTTGAGCCGCCCATGGCTGTGCCCATGCAAGTTGATCGAGAGGCGATGCTGGCTGTTCCAGCTCCTGAACGGATAGTGGCAAAGGACCAGGAGAACGCCGTTAACAGTGAGTTCGGCATAGTCCTGCACGCTTGCCCAGCCATCAGCCTCGCTCGTGCCCGGCTCATCGTTATTGCCACGCACGAGGTGCTTGGTGCCGTTCAGCCGCGCGAGCAGCTCTGGGACGTCCCTTGCGCGTCGGGCGACATCACCCAAGTGCCAGATCTCGTCGTCGGAGCCGACCACCGCATTCCAACCGGCGACCATCGCCTCGTCCATTTCCGTGACGGTAGCGAAAGGGCGGCGGTGAATGTTAATCGTGCGGTGATCGCCGAAGTGAGTGTCGGCGGTGAAGAACAGAGGCATTCGACCCGATCACAGCATCTCGAGTGGACGACGAGTGCGTGGTGGCGGGAAGGCGGCGTCCAGCGCGGCGAGAACGTCTTCCGGCAGCATGAGATCTGCAGCCGCACGGTTCTCGCGGACATGGGCCGCCGTGCCGGCCTTGGGGATGGCGATTACACCGTCGCGGCGCATCGACCAGGCCAGTCCGACCTGCGCCGGTGTTGCGCCTATCCGCTCAGCCACATCAACGAGAGTGGGGTGCTCGATGAGCCGTCCCTGCTCGATCGGGCTATAGGCCATTACCGCCATGGCACGCGTCTCCAGCCAAGGGAGCAGGTCATGCTCTGGTCCGCGCCGAGTCAGGTTGTACAGGATCTGGTCGGTGACGCAGGCATCGCCGCCGGCCCCAATCAGTTCCTCCATGTCGTCCGTGTCCAGATTGCTGACCCCCCAGTGCCGTATCTTGCCGGCTCTTTTCAGCGCCTCCATCGCTTCGATTGTCTCGCCGAGGGGAACCGAGCCGCGCCAATGAAGGAGATAAAGGTCGAGCCGGTCGGTGCCGAGCCGCTTAAGGCTGGCCTCGCACGCCGCCGACAGGCGCGAGCGCGAGGCGTTCTGCGGATATGCCTTGCTGACCAGGAACAGCCTGTCGCGAATGTCACCGAGCGCTTCGGCGATCAGCGTCTCTGCTGCACCGTCGCCGTACATTTCGGCAGTGTCGATGAGCGTCATGCCCAGCTCGACACCCGTGCGCAACGCGGCGATCTCCCCCGCGCGGCGATCACGGCGCTCGCCCATCATCCAGGTGCCCTGGCCGAGAGCGGGTACCTTCTCGCCCTCGGGAAAAGCCACGGTCTTCATCGATGTCTCACCTTTGGTCTGCTTGCCAGCACAACGCGGTGAACAGGGCTCTGGTTCGCGTATCAAACGCCGAGCTAATCGCACTGGAGCGTTTATCTGGCGGGCTCCAGCTTGGTGGCGGTGCACCCTGCCGGACGGCGGACGGGATTGCAGCGGATGGGCGCCTTGGGATCGAGTAGCACGACATAGGCCGATAGATGCCGGTCGGGCCAAAGGTAGTCGGTCGAGACGTACTGGGCGCCGCTCGCCAGTGCGGCATCTCGGGGAGCCGTGTCGTTCTCGCGAGCTTCGACCGTGTTGGCATCGGCACGGGTGCGCACGAGATAGCCGGCGGCGACGTCGCGCTTGATACGCTCGCCATCCGCAATCGGATCGTTCAGCGTGAGGTAGGCCGCGGCAGGCGAAGCCTCGTCGGTGTTGATGAAGAATACGCGTCCTTCCAGGGACTTGCGGGCGCCGCGATAGACCGCGACTTTGGCCGGCGACTCGTCCAGCGCGAAGAGGAAGCGGCCGCGCGCCTTGTCCAGCGTCGGCCAGTTGCCGGCGAGCACTGCGTCCCGCAGCGTCGGATATGAGCCCTGGACATCATCGGGGACAATCAGCTTCTCGGGGCCAAGCACCGAGCGGATCTCCGCATCGAGCGCGTCGTAGGCGGCCTCATCAAAGGCTAGAGCGTTGATCCCGCCCCTTGCGGCGTTCTGCTCGTCCTTAGCATTGAACAACAGCAGGATCGGCACGTGGCCGGGGTGCGCGTCGGACCACGTCTTGATCGTGCGCAGACACCGGGTGAGCAACACGCAGTGGCTGGCGTTGTCGATGCCGGGGATGTGCAGAACCTTGAAACCGGGCTTCATCAGGTCGGGATCGCTCGATCCGCGCGCATAATGGCCGCCCTTCGGATCGAAGTTCACGTCGATCTCGAGCTGGCGGGCGCCATGGTCGAGCTGCTCTACCAGCGGCCGGTGGCTATAATCGAGCGCTTCGGCGGTCTTCGGCTCGAGCGCGCGCATTCTCCTCATCGTCTCGGCCGGCATCGCCTGCTTGTAGCTGTTGTGCGTGCCGACGGCGGCAATGTCATTCATCTTCAGCGGCGCCGAACCGGGCGCTGCCGCAAGAGCCAAGGCGAGGATCACGGAAGGCATGGATGCTCTCTTTTGTTCGACTGCTCGCCCGTCGTCCCTGCGTGCGCAGGAACGACGAAGGTGCGAGTGTTGTTGGGGCTACTGGCTCAGAACTCGGCGCTCACTCCCAGCGAGAAGGTGCGGCCGCTGGTGGTGTAGACTTCGGTCCGGTCGGCATCGATGCTGGCGAATTGCTGGATCGGTTCGTTGGTCAGGTTGATGCCCTCGGCGATCACGCGAATGCCGGGGCGCACATTGACGTACGCCTGGAAGTCGACGTTGTTGGTCGCCTTGATGCCGCCGCCTGAGTTTGCCAGCGCGTTGCCAGCGCCAGTCAGGTAACGGCTGCGGTACGCATCGGACACGCGTACGCCCCAAACGGGGTTCTCGTAGTACAGCGTCAGGTTGAACGCCCACTTGGAGAGATTGTCGAGCGGGAGGCGCCGCGAGGTGGTGACGCCACCGGTCGTGTAGAACGCGGTCCGTTCGCCATCGAACCACGTGCCGTTGGCGACCACGCCCAAGTCCTTCAGCGCGCCCGGCAGGAACGTGAAGTCGTGCTGGAAAGCGGCCTCAATGCCCTTGATGTCGGCGCCCGGGCCGTTGATCGGCTGCCTGACGTCATATTGCGTATTCGCGTCTTGGCCCTGGATCAGCAGCGAGAGCGGTAGCCCGGTCTCGCCATAAGGGATCTGCTTAGAGGACGAGGTGATGAAGCTGTCCATGCTCTTGTAGAAGAACCCGAGCGAGGCGAAGCCATTATCATCCATGTACCACTCGAGCGAGCCTTCAACCGAGGTGGCCTTGTAAGGCTTGAGGAACGGATTGCCGAGGCTGAGCGAGCCGCCGTTGGGGCGCGTGGTGATCGAGCCGGCCGCCGCCAAGTCACCCAGGCCCGGACGGTTGACGTTGCGGCTGGCGCTGACGCGCACCACCACGTCGGGCGTGACGTCGAGCGCCACGTTGGCTGCGGGCAGCCAGCCGTTGCTATTGGTCTCGATCGAAACCGGCACGAAGCCCGCACCGGTCGCCAGATTGCCCGAGGATGTCAGGTCAGTGGAGTAGTAGCGCACGCCGGCATTGGCGCGCAGGCGCATGTCGCCCACCTCGGTGTCGAGATCTAGCTGGACAAAGCCGGCCCAAGTTTCCTCCTCGACGCGGTAGTCGCTGCCGGCTTGCAGGTTCTTCGCCGTCAGGTCACGCGGGTCGCCGATGAGCGCATAGACGCCGTCGACGTTACCCACGATATACTGCGTGAGCGTATCGACTTTGACCAGGTGCTTCAGCTCGTTCGGGATCGGCGTCACCGTCGGAACGTTGTGAAACACCTTGTTGGCCCAGGTATAGCCGCTGTTCACAAAGCGCTTGTACTCGCCGCCCGTCTTGAGCGTGACCGCATCATCGAGCTTGTATGCCGCGTCCAGCTGGCCATTGGTATAGCGATTGGTGATCTCGTTTTCCTGAACGTCGAGGCGCTGCAGCGCCCAGTTGTTCGGGTCAGTTAAAGCTTTACTATAGGTATTGAACGGAATCTTGGGTCGGGTGTCGTAGCTGAAGGCCATGTCCTTAGCTTCCATGAACACCTTATCGAAAACAGGCTGCGCGAACTTGGACTCTTCGAAGCCGCCCAGCGCGTGGACCGTGATCCGATCAGAGAGGTCCCAGATCGCGTTGGCCACACCTTGATAGAAGTCGGTGTGGTTCTTGACGATGTGGTGCTCGGAACGCTCGTCGATGCCGGTGAAGTCTGCAGCGCGCAAGGTGTTGGTGTCGTCGATTACGGCTCTGCGAATGATCTGCGCGCCGCTGATTGTGTTGCCGGTCAGCGGATTGGCGCCGGCGCTAGCCACAGCGTAATCGTCGCGATGATCCCAAAGCCGGCCGTAGAGTGCATCAATGTCGAGCTTGAAATTGTCGCCGGGGTGGTACTGCACTGATCCGGTGATGCCCAGGCGCTGGCGGTCCGTGTGCCAACTCGAAGGCGACTGGGCGGTAGGTTGCCATACGCCGGCAAGCAGCTGCTCGCGCGTTGCCGCGTCGATCTCCGGGCCGATGTTCTTAGCGGCATACCTGGTCAGGCCCCAGCCCCAGTTGCGGTAGCCGTACTCGTTGTTCCGGATGCGGCTGTAGGCGACCGAGACAAGCGCCCCGAAATCACCCGACCGGGTCGAGGCAAGGCCGACCAGGCGCGGTGTGACGCCATCGGTGTTGGTGTTCGTCTGACCTTTGGCCGAAACGACGAACTTGTTCCCGTCGTAGTCGAAGGGCTTGGCGGTGGAGAGCTGAACGGTGCCGGCGATGCCGCCTTCGTCCTGCTCGGCGGAAAAAGACTTCTGCACCGTGACCCGGTTGAACAGCTCGGATGCGAACAGGCTGTAGTCGAACGAGCGCGAGCGGCTCACGCCGCCGCGGTTGTCCATACCCGATGCCGTGTTGCCAAGCACTTCCATGCCGTTGAGCTGCGTGCGCGTAAAATCCGCACCCAAGCCGCGCAGGGCGATCTGGCGGCCTTCGCCACTGTCACGGGTGATAGTGACGCCGGGCACGCGCTGGAGCGCCTCCGCCAGGTTGAGGTCGGGGAAGGCGGCGATGTCGGTCGCGACGATGTTGTCCTGCGTGCCTACCGCTGATCGCTTGAGCTGCTGCGCCTGCGCGATGCTCTCGCGATAGCCAGTGACGACGATCTCGGTCGACGGGGCCTCGCTGCTGGCGCCCGAAACATAGGACACGCCGGGTTCCGCCAGCAAGACCTCGCGAATGGGCGCCGGCGCAACCGGCCGCTGTGCGGGGGCCGAGCGGTCGCGGTTCAGCACCGCCACGTTGCCGCGCACTGTTGCGACCAGATTGGTGCCGCGCAGCATGTGGTCCAGCGCCGCACGGGTAGTGAAAGTCCCGCGAACGCCGCTGGTGCGGCGGCCGGCAACGACAGCAGGAGCAGCCACCACCTGCATGCCCGTCTGGCGCGAGAACTGCGACAGTGCCGCCCTCAACTCCGATGCGCCGATGTCGAAGCGCACCGACTGCGCCGGCTGTGCGTAGGCTGCGACCGGCGCGCTCAGCGCGGCTGCCAGCGAGACAATAGATACCCCCGTAAACTTCATCGTACGTCCTCCGCTCGGCGCGTTGCGCCTTCCGACGAGAAGACGGGGCGGGACTGCAATCGGGACAAAAGAATTTTGTGGCAGTTCGGCGTCACACTCAGCTGCGCGCCTCCGTGCTCTAAGGCGCCGCATCCGGATCTGCGACCAGCTCCAGCCGCTCCGGCTTGCGCACGACACGGAACCCGTAAGACTCTCCCAACGCGCCAAGCAGTTCCTCGGGGTCGCTCAATTTGAAGCGACCAGACAGCGGCAGATCGGCCAATTCCCCGGGTGGTGACGAGATCACATGGCCGCCGCGCCGGTTGAGCGCGGCCACCAGCTCGCTCAGGATCATGTCGTCAGTATCGACCCAGGCACTGCGCCAGTCCTGCTGCGTCGGATCGAAGCGCGTCGGCCGGACTGCCGTGCCCTCGGCGAAGCTGGAGCGCCAGCCGGCCGGGACGACCATGTCCTTCTGCCCGCCACCCGCCGCTCCGAACCGCACTTTGCCTCGGTAGACCGCCAGCTTCACTGCACGCTGGCCAATATCGATAGTGAATGCCGTGCCGAGCACTTGCGTGCGCGACGCGCCGGCCTGCACCACGAACGGCCGCCGCGCATCATGGGCGATGTCGAAGTAAGCTTCGCCGCGCTGGAGTTGCACGCGGCGTGCATCGGACGAGAATGTCACGTCGAGACTGGTCGCGCCGTCGAGCTGGAGGCGCGATCCATCGGCGAGTTGCACCAGCCGCTGCTCGCCGCGCCGCGTCTCGATGTGCTCCACAATCGGCGCTTCCGGGGCGAGGCCAACGTGCCAAACACCCAGGCCGACCACTGCCACCAGCACGCTCGCCAGCCCGGCGCTGAGCGTCCGTCGCCGTTGTTCGCGCATCGCGCGCACCTCATGATCAGAGAGCCGCCCGATCGCAGCGACTTCGCCCAACGCCTCCGTCAAGGCCTCATCGTCGAGGACCGCCTGGATGTCGGCCGCGGCACGCGGCGGAGGAGTCGCGAACACCGCATCGTCATCGCGCAACGCCCAATGCGCCGCCTCCCGCAGAGCCAAGCGGCGGCTCACGCGGTGTTCCCCGGCAGCAGCCCGCGCCGCTCGAGAGCATGGCGCAGGTCGGTGAGAGCGCGAGTGCAGTGCTTGTCGACAGCAGCGCGCGTCATTCCCAGATCCGCCGCCACCGTGTCGCCGGGAACGCCGTCCAATCGACGGCGCAGGAAGATCTCTCGCCGCAGCGGCGGCATCACCTTGAGCGCCGCCACCAGGATGTCGACCCGCTGGCGATAGTCCAGAACCTCTTCGGAGCGCGGCATCGGACATACGATGCTCTCGGCCAGCTCGGCTGCGGGCGGCCGCGTGCGCAAGCGGCGGAAGTGGTCCGCGACGAGGTTGCGTGCCACTGCGAAGCAGAACGGCGCGGCCTCCAAGATGGGACGAGTGCGCCGGTATGCGTACAGCCGCAGATATGTCTCCTGGACGATATCTTCGCCCTCAGTGCGGTCATTCAGGCGGCCGGTCACGAAGCGGTACAAGGCCCGGCGCAGCTCCGCCTCTTCGGCCGCAGCGACGCGCCGGTTAACCACCGCCGACATATCGTTCATGGGGCCGGAGACGGTCGCGGACCGTTGGCGAGATGCGCGGAGATAAACATCGTGGCTCTCGGATCGAAAGGGGCTTGGTTTCCAAGCCGCGCTACTTCGCCTCCATGAAGCCGCTATGACAGCGGCGCGGCGGAAGGTGGAGCGGCAAGTGGTCCAGACTGTGTGAAAACGCGGTAGATATGGTATGATCGGGTGACAGTCTGGAGGGTCATACCGGTCGCTTCATCACCGGTGCGGATCGTAGCCAAACGACACTTTTTCCGCCGTGTTTTGATGACTGGATCGGAGAGGACAATCCGGTTCGGGCGGTTGATGCCTTTGTCGATGCGCTTGAGCTTGGAGAGCTTGGCTTTGCGGGTGTCGAACCAGCTGCGACGGGCCGCCCTTCCTATCATCCTTCGGTTTTACTGAAGCTCTACATCTATGGCTATCTAAATCGGGTGCAGTCGAGCCGCCGCCTGGAGCGTGAGGCCGACCGGAATGTGGGACTGATGTGGTTGACCGGGCGGCTCGTGCCCGACCACAAGACGATCGCTGACTTTCGCCGTGATAATGGCGAAGCGATCCGGCAGGTCTGCGGGCGCTTTGTTCAGCGGAGCGTCGGTGCTGGTTGGCAGGGTCAGCGGCGCACAGTCCGCAATCCACTCCCGACTTAGGCGCGCAAAAGCGGCCTGTACTGTTCAGCGGTTCAGGTAGCGGCCACCGCCCAGCCTCTGCGAGCATCTCGCGCATCAGCGGCGACACACGCAGGATCCGCACCCCCTTGTCCCGCGTCGGGAACGCAGCATCGCATGAGAAGCACCGAGACAGAACGAATTCGGTGCAAGCTGTTGCGGTGCCGGGTGCCAGCTGGAACCCACGCTGCCAGACTGCGCGACAGAAGATGCCGGACGTGTTGGTCCTCAACCTCCATCGAGCCCTCAAACGCGTATTGAAGCTGGTGCATCTCATGGCGATGCCAGGGTGCGTTGATGTCGTATTCGTCCTGAACGATGGCCCCAGCGAAAGACCTACGGCTTGGACCAGCAAGGGAGATTAGCCCGAGATTGCGGTCAGGATCCTGATGATGGACATCGCCGAGGCACCTCCTTTGTTTCTCGTGGACGATACAGGTGCAAGATTGACCGTTCGCCGCCGCAATACAGTCGCTATCCTCTCGTGCAACGATGCCGTGCTTGTAACAGAACGGGAGTAGGTCATGTCCATCCGTGTGCATCATGAGGCCCAACTCACCTGGCGGAAAATTGGCGACATCTCCATGGGATGGATGCGTAGCCACATCGATCCGACCGAACTGGAAGGACAGCTGTTTCCACGAAGAGGGAGACGTTACTGCGATGCAGTTGATGGAGATGCGCCTTAACCCGCACACACTGATAGCGCCACACGCCCACGATGCGGACGAGATTTTCTATGTAGCCGAGGGATCGCTCCACTGGGGAGATAAGGCGCTGTTTGCCGGTGGCTCGATGTTTATCCCGGCGGGCGTGACTTACTCGTTCCGCACTGGGGACACGCCAGCAAAGTTGCTCAACTTTCGGGCACGTGCAGACAGTTTCCATCCGGAGGCAGTGGGTGGCTAGTGCCGTCGAGGCTTCGAATAGCTAACACGGGCTTTTTCTTAATAAGCCGGCTTCCGCCTAAACTCGGTCCTTGGCGCAGACGACAAGCAACCCGGGTTAGCTGCCGTCGGCCGCGCTGGGTCGTGAGAGCATCCGGCACAGCTACGCCGGGACACGCTCGGTGTCACAAAGGACAAGCTTTGATGTCAAAGGACAAGGTGATGGATGCCCGACAAGGATTCGAACCTTGATTGACGGAGTCAGAGTCCGCTCTCTTACCGTTAGAGGATCGGGCAGGAGCCAGCGCCAATAGATGGGTGGTTTCGGCCGGTCAAGCCCCTTTTAAGACAGGCGGTTCTGCTAAACTCGAACATGCGTTGGCCGGAGGAGGCTGAGCTTGGCTCCCGGCGATGCACGTCCGGTTTGTGCAAGCGTCCGGGGGCAGTCTTGGCGCGCCACTTGCACGTGGGAGCTGGGGACGTTAGCATCGCCGCCAGGTGCCCGTTCGTCTTGAGCGGGATGATATTGGAAGAGTTTGCTACCTATGGCGGATCCCTTTCCGCCGGCAGCGAAGGTCGAGGTGTCGGGCCGCCGTGCAAGGCGGCGCAACGCGCGGAAGGGCAAAGTACGTCCATCCGCCGCCGATATGCCGGAAGCCCGTCCCGCGGGTGGACGGCCTCATGCGACAAATGCCGCGCCGCGCGAGAATGACAAAGCCGGAACTTTCACTGGTCCATGCCGGGATGAGCACAACGGCGTCTCAGCGCCCCGCAGCCCCCTTCACCAGCGGCAACACCGCCAAGCCTATGCCGCGATAGATCTTGGTACCAACAATTGCCGGTTGCTGATCGCTCGCCCTTCGGGTGAGAACTTCACGGTGATTGACGCCTTCAGCCGCGTCGTCAGGCTGGGTGAGGGCCTCGCGCAGACGGGCCGCCTTTCCGACGAAGCAATGGACCGGACGCTTGGCGCCCTGCGCGTGTGTGCGGACAAGCTCATGCGCCGCAACGTCTATCTTGCGCGATCAGTAGCCACAGAGGCTTGCCGGCGAGCCGACAACGGCGGCGCGTTCATCGAGCGGGTGCGCCAGGAAACGGGCATTGCCCTCGACATCATCAGTGCGCGCGAGGAAGCACGCCTTGCTGTTCTGGGCTGTCACGTGCTGCTTGAGGAGGGCATGGGACCGGCCATGATCTTCGACATCGGCGGCGGCTCGACCGAGTTGGTGCTGATCGAAAGCACCGACACGGTGCCACGCATCCTGGATTGGCAGAGCGTGCCTTGGGGTGTCGTCTCGCTGAGCGAAAGTTGCGGCGCCGAAGGGCTGACGCGGGAGGCTCGGCTCGAGCGATACCGGCACATGCACGGGCTGGTTTCGGAAAGCTTCGCCGCCTTTGCGCGCCGCACTCAACCGGCGCGGGATTCGGCCGCCCGCACGGGGCCGCTGCGCCTGCTGGGCACCAGCGGCACAGTGACTACTCTTGCCAGCCTTCATCTGGAGTTACCGCAGTATGACCGTAGTGCCGTGGACGGCCTGATCGTGCCCGCCAAGGCCATGCGTGCGATCAGCGAACGGCTGTCCTCCATGCCCATCGAGGAACGGCGCCAGCTGGCCTGCATCGGGCGAGAGCGCGCCGATCTGGTTGTGGCCGGCTGCGCTATCCTGGAGTCCATACTCGACTTATGGCCTGCGAGCCGTCTCGGGGTGGCCGATCGCGGCATTCGGGAGGGCATCTTGCGCAGCCTGATCGCGGCGCACGGGCAAGGTGGCGAGCGTTATCGCGCCGCGGGCCGGTCATGAGTCGTTCCGGCCGCGATCCCGGTGAGCGCCTGCGCACCGCCAAGAAGCGCACGACCAGTTCGGCCCGGTGGCTGACGCGGCAGATCAACGACCCCTACGTCAAGAAAGCGAAGGCCGATGGCTACCGCAGCCGCGCTGCTTACAAGCTTGCGGAACTGGACGAGAAGTTCGATCTGCTGAAGGGCGTCACTCGCGTGGTGGACCTTGGCATTGCGCCCGGCGGCTGGAGCCAGGTCGTGCGCCTGCGCCGTCCCGAGGCGAAGATTGTCGGCATCGACCTTTTGCCGACTGAGCCGATCGAGGGCGTCACGATCTTCGAGATGGACTTCATGGCAGAGGAAGCGCCTGCCGCCTTGGAAGCCGCGCTGGAAGGCGCGCCTGACCTCGTCATGTCGGACATGGCGGCCAACACGGTGGGTCACAAGCAGACCGACCACTTGCGCACCATGGGCCTGGTCGAGACCGCAGCCGACTTCGCGATTGCGTCTCTTGCGCCGGGCGGGGGCTTTGTGGCGAAAGTGCTGGCGGGCGGGACGGATGCCACGCTGCTGGCGCTGCTGAAGCGGCACTTCACCACCGTGAAGCACGCCAAGCCGCCCGCAAGCCGCAAGGACTCCTCCGAGTGGTACGTCATCGCCAAGGGCTTCAAGGGCCGGTAAACTCAAAGGCGTTAAGCCGGCCTGCGGCTGCGGAAATCCGGCGCCGACACATCCAGCGCGGACAGGGCTTCGAGCGCTCGTTCGTATGCCCGCTCGACATCCCGCTGGTCCTGCGGCTCGCGAACGTCCCGGCGGGCGGCGTCGCGCACAAGTTCCGCGTGGCGCCTCAAGGCGGCCCTCTGCTCTTCGGTTCGAATGTGATCCGCCAACCCCTCGATCGCCTCCAGCATGTGGATGAGGATCGAAGGCATCGTAGACCCAGCCTGGCGGATTTGATCAAGCGCGGCATCCACGGCGCCGGCGTAATCGCTCACCCGCCTTAGCACCCGTACTTGTCCGTCACTGCCAGTCAGAATCCGGGCCGGAAGCGTGCGAACGGCGAGCTTGGCCAAGGCGCCGCGCAACCTGTCGATCACGGCCATCGCGGTGAACGGATCGTTGATCCCCGGCGAAAGTGCGCGCACCGCTACCTCCACGAGATGGCGAATGGCGAACTCCAGGTCCTGCGTGGGAGTGCGTTGTTCTCCGCTGACGATGAACATCTTGATCTGCTTGCGGGCCCGCTCGGGGTCCGGCGGAGGCGGGGTGATGGAGACCTTGCGGTCGCCTTCCACGACGAAGTCGCCAGGGCGGAAATCTAGCCGCACGACAGCATCGTGCCTTTGCGCCCACCGAACGATCCTGGCGTACTCCACTGACTGCACATAGCCTTCGTGTGGAAGCCGAAGCTTTGTCCATTGCTGATCGCGACCGTCGGCCTGGGCGGGCGGTGCCGCTTCCGCGCCCAGCATCGGCAATTCGGAAATCGCGGCGTCGAGTTCACGCCGGACGCGGCGGACCACTTCATCGGCTGCTATCAGACTTGCGACGCCCTGGATGAAGGCCAGCAGGGCAAATACGGAGGCAAGCGCCAGGAAGCTTCCGCCGGCAACGGCGACCTCCGGCACCTCAGCCGCGGGCGCAGATCCTCGCAATGCCCGCAGCACTAGCAGCAGATACACGATCGTCATCACGAACGTGCCAAGGACAAGCTGGGTTCGCCGGTCTGAGCGAAAGATCCGGATGAGCCTGGACCCGTACGTGTTGGTAGCAAGGGTGAGGGCCACGACCGTTACCGAGAACGCGATGCTGGCCATCGAAATGACGCCCGAGAGCAATGTGGAGATCAGATTGCGGGAATCATCACCATCACCGCTGCCGATCCACTTGGCGAGCCGTCGGCCTTCCTCCCACCCGATCGAGAAATCGAGCGCTGCTACCGCCAGCGCGACGCCCAGGAAGAACATCACCGCAGGAATGAGCCACAAGCTCGTACGCACCGTGTCCCAGCTCGCGCGGAGCCAGTTTATGATTGCACCACCCATGCTCAGCTGAACGCGCTGGCGGGTGCTTGGTTCTAGCGCCGGGGTGCGGCGGATGCGCTTGTTTCAGGCCACCGCCGGCTCCAGCACGCGAATGGTGCCCGCATCGGCGTCGATTTCGGCCATGACACCTTCGGGGATGCTGACTTGCCCGGAGATATGCCCGAACGGTGCACCCTGGAACGCCGGCACGCCAAGCGAGGCGAAAGCGCGATCAAGTACTTCGTAGATGGTGAAGTTGCCGTAGCCCGCCGCCTGCTCGGCGCAGTTCGTGCATTGCCCGAAGACGATCCCGGCAACTCTGGCCAGGATACCGGACAGCGCCAGTTGTGTGAGCATACGGTCGATCCTGTACTCGGACTCGTTGACGTCTTCGAGGAACAGGATCGCGCCGGTGAAATCCGGCAAAAAAGGCGTGCCAACAAGCGCGCTCAGAACCGAAAGGTTGCCGCCGAGCAGCCGTCCTCGCGCTTTGCCCGAGTGGAAGGTGCGGACGCGTGAGGCCCCGCTGGTCAGGAGCGCAGCGGGGCTGGAGGGCGTGGCGATTGTCGGTGTCGCACCCTCGAAAGCGAGCGCGTGGAATGCGTCCCATGAGGATTGCCGCCACGAGGTTGAGGCATTCGATCCATGAATCGTGGGAAAGCCACAGCGCGCCGCGATAGCCATGTGCAGCGCCGTGTTATCACTGAAGCCGATGAAGAGCTTGGGGCTGCGGGTGAGTGCCGCGAAGTCTAGGTAAGGCAGGATGCGCGCGCAGCCCCAGCCGCCGCGCACGCTCATCACGGCCGCAACATCCTCATCGGCGAACATCGCTTGGAAATCTGCGGCGCGCGTGCGGTCGTCACCTGCAAGGTAGCCTTCGCGGGCGGTAAGGTGTGGGGCAAGCTTCGGCACCAAACCCATGGCGCGGACCGTGTCTTCGATGGCATCCACGCCGAACCTGTCGGCGACGAAGCCAGCTGGCGCAACCAGTCCCAGCGTGTCTCCAGAGTGCAGGCGGGAGGGCTTGGACGTTACAGCCAGGGAAGGGGGCAAGCGCCTCGCAAGCGAGGCTTGGCTGGCAGAAAGGGCGGCGGTGGCAGCAAGCCCTGCGAGGAGACTACGTCGGTTCGGCATCAGACGACAGTAGCGCCTCAGTGCGCGGCGGGCGAGCCAGCGTCGCTGCCTTCTGCTTTGCTCTCGACGCCGGCCGCGAGAGTCGCCATGTGATCGCTTATGACTGAACCTGAAGACAAAAAGCTAACACACCGTCGCTTCTATAAGGCCGAGCAGGAAGCATCCTTCGCCGAGGCGCAGGACGGCACGCCGCAGACGCAGCACCCAGCCTATCGGCTGGCATTCCTCGATTCCGAATTCCTGCTGCGCGACGAATTGCGTCCGGTCCGCTTCCAGCTCGAATTGCTCAAGCCCGAGATGCTGCTGGAGGAAGCCAATATCGGCTCCACTCTGGTGATGTATGGCTCAGCACGCATACCCGCGCCCGAGCATTGCGAGGCGGTGCTGGCGACGGCCACCACGCCTGAGCGCAAGGCTGTTGCCGAGCGCCTCGTCGCAAAATCCAAGTACTACGAGGAAGCGCGCAAGCTCGCGCGCACGGCAAGTTCTTGCGCCATTGTCGAGAACGGCATGCGCCAGTTCGTAGTCTGCTCCGGGGGTGGCCCCTCGATCATGGAAGCGGCGAACCGCGGTGCGGCGGACGTCGGGGCCGAGTCTCTTGGCCTTAACATCGTGCTTCCGCATGAGCAGGCGCCCAATCCCTACGTCACTCCGCGGCTCTCCTTCCAGTTCCACTATTTCGCGCTGCGCAAGATGCACTTCCTGCTCCGCGCTCGCGCGGTAGCGGTATTCCCGGGCGGCTTGGGCACGCTGGACGAGTTCCTGGAACTGCTAACCTTGGTGCAGACCGGCAAGATGAAGCCAATCCCGATCCTGCTCTACGGCAAGGAATACTGGAACCGGGTCATCAACTTCGACGCAATGGCGGAAGAGGGCGTGATCAACCCCAACGACACAGATCTCTTCCATTGGTGCGAAACCGCCGAAGAGGGATGGGAGCACATCGTCAAGTTCTACGGGCTAGACTTCTGCTGAATACGGCTTGGGGGGCATGCCCCCGGGCTGCCGATGCTCTCACTGCGGCTGTGGCAAGCGCTCGTAAAAGTCCAGCATGGTGCCGTTCTCTTCCAGCTTCTCGGCATAGGGGGTGAAGCCCAGGCCAGCGGCGACGCGCTGCGAGCCGACGTTCTCGCGCTCGATCATGGCCACGATCCGCTTGGGTCCATGCTTGGCGCCGAACCAGGCGAGGGCCACGTCCATCACCTCTCGGGCGAGGCCTTGTCCCCAGTAGTCGCGCCGCACGACCCAGCCCCCTTCGGGCTGATCGTCCATCCGCGGCTCGATGCCGCGCCAGGAGTGGAAGACACCACAATTGCCGATGATCTCATCGCTTCCGCGGGGGCGGACAAAGAAGGAGCCATACCCGTAGAGGCTCCACGAGCCGGCATTGCGCATCAGTCGCTCCCACTGCGACTGCCGCGATGGCTCGATGGTGCCCAGAAACCGGCGCGTCTCTTCATCGGCGATGAGCCGGCAAATCCCGTCGAGGTCTTGCGGTCCTCTGGGGCGCCACAAGTCGAATCGCTCGGTCTTGAGCAGAGGCTCCACCGTCACAGCCAGCGTTCCACTGCGTGGATGCCAAGACCGAACAGCCCCCCAACGAGCGTGCCGTTGATTCGGATGAACTGAAGGTCTCGTCCGACAGCACCTTCAAGGCGCTCGGTCACGGTTTGCGCATCCCAGCGCTTCACGGTTTCGGACACAATGCGCACGATCTCGTCTCCGTATCTGGACGCCACGCCCACCAGCGTCCGACGGGCGAAACGGTTGATCTGGTGCTGCAGCGCCGCGTCCTCACGCAGGGCCTGACCCAGTTCGCCCATCATCCCCTCGAGCCGTTCGCCCAGCCCAGCGTTGGGATTGCGTGCTGCGTCGATCAGCGCACGACGCAGCCGCTCCCATACGCTCTGCCACCAATCTGCGACGGCGGGATTGGAAAGCAGGTCGAGCTTGGCTCGTTCCACCTTCAGGCGCATCGCGGGATCGTGCATCAGCTTGTCCGCCAGTTCCTCAAGCATGACCTCGATCTTGAGCTTGAGGGGGTGATCGGGCTGCACAATCATCTCGGCCATAAGCTTGTAGAGCCCATCCAGCACGCCGTTCGCCAGGCGAGTGTCGAGGCCAGCGAAGCGCATCAGCCCGTTAGCACGCTCGCGGATCATGGAGCGGACAAGGTCTTCGTTAGCCTCCAGTGCCTCTCCCGCCCAGCGGATGCCTCCTTCGATCAGCGGAAGGTGTCTGCGATCCGCAATCGATGCGGAGAGCATCTGGCCGAGCAGCGGCGCAAGCTCGATCTTGCCGATCTGATGAGCCAAGCCGGCGCGCACTTGCGTCCCGATCCGCTCCGGGTCGAGCGATTCCAGAATGTCCGCGAATAGGTTCGCAGCTCCCGCGCGAAGGCGGGACTGGCCGTCTCCACTGGAGCCAGCAAGGAAAGAGCCCGCACTGGCCGCTACATTGAAGCTTGCCACTCGGCGGGCGACCACCTGCGGCGTCAGGAAGTTGTCGCGCAGGAAAGCGCCCATGGTGTCGGCAATGCGATCCTTGTTGGTGGGGATGATCGCGGTATGGGGGATCGGCAAGCCCAGAGGGCGGCGGAACAGAGCGGTCACCGCGAACCAATCGGCAAGACCGCCAACCATCGCGGCTTCCGTAAAGGCAATGGCAAAGCCCCAGGCCGGGTGCGTGCCGGCGAAGTGCTGCATCGCGATGAAAGCGATGCCCATGAACAGTAGAAGCCCCGTGGCGGTCTGACGCATGCGGCGAGCACGGTCGGTGGTCGGGACTGATACTGAGCTCTGGCGTAGCGGCGAGGATGGCAGAAGCACGCTCCGTGGAAGTTAGGCCGCGAACGAGCGGCTATTCGGCCGGCAAGCCACCGTCGTCGGCGGGGCTGTGTTGCGCCGCCGCGGCCTTAACCTGCGCGGGGTCATACGTGAGGAACGTATGGCGAAGTTTGGGGCCGATCCGCTTTTCAAAGCCGTCCGCCAGGCTGAAAGCCGCCGGCACGATCACCAGCGTCAGCAAGGTCGAGAGCAGCAGGCCGCCGATCACGGTGAGGCCCATCGGCGCGCGGAACGCCGCGTCGCCCGATAGGGAAAGCGCGGTCGGAACCATGCCCGCGGTCATCGCGACAGTGGTCATCACGATCGGCTGCGCGCGCTTGCGACCTGCGTCCATGATGGCGTGCAGCTTGTTCACTCCCTTCTCCATTTCCTCGATCGCGAAGTCGATCAGGAGGATGGAGTTCTTGGCGACGATGCCCAGCAGCATGAGAATGCCGATATACACTGGCATCGAGACCGGTTGGCCGACGATGGTCAGCGCCAACAACCCACCCAGAGGCGCGAGCAGCAACGATGCCATGTTCACCAGCGGGGAGACGAAGCGCTTGTAGAGCAGCACCAGCACCGCGAACACGAGGAAGATACCACTGATGACGGCGATGATAAAGTTGTTGATCATCTCCGCCTGCCATTTGTCCTCGCCAACAGGTGCATTCGAGACCCCGTTTGGAAGGTCTTGCATGATCGGCAGATTCTGGATCTGCGCCATGATCGGCCCCTTGACCTTGCCCGGTCCAAGGTCCGCACCGACGAAGATGCGGCGCGCCTGATTGTAACGCTGGATCTGCGTAGGCCCGGCTCCGAACCGAATCTCCGCTACCCGCTTGAGGGGCACCGATCCGCCGGAGGCGGTAGGCACTGGCAGATTCTCGATCGTGGAGAGATTCTGGCGCGATTCCGTAGGCAGAATCACCCGGATCGGCACTTGCCGGTCGGTGAGTGAGAACTTGGCCGTGTTCTGGTCGATCTCTCCAAGCGTCGCGATCCGGATCGTCTGGCTGAGTGCGGATGTGGTGACGCCGAGTTGCGCTGCGAGCTCCAGACGCGGCACGATGACCAGCTCGGGCCGCTTGAGGTCTGCCGCCACTCGGGGCGCGACCACGCCGTCGATCGCGCGCATTTGCTCGACCAGCGTCTGGGCTGCGGCCTGCAGTTGCTCTGGATTGCTGCCGGAAAGCATGACCGAGATGTCACGACCGGAGCCGAAGCCGCCGGACTGGCTGGCGAAGCTGACGCGGGCATCCGCGATCTGTTGCAGCTCAGGAGCCAGCCTGCGCTCAAACTGGATGCTGGTCGTATCGCGCTCGCCGGCGGGTTTGAGGGAGACGTACAGCGTGGCGTTGCCCTCGCGGGCCGCTTCCATAACCAGCTCGACTTCGGGCTGCTTCTCTATCAGCCGGGTAACGCGGCCGGCGACCTCGGAGGTCTGCTCCAGCGTGGTGCCGGGTACCATCTCGATATTGACGCGGCTGGTGTCTTCGTTCGTGTTCGGCTGGAACTGTTGCGGCGCTCCCGCCAGCAGCGCGAAAGTGACGACCAGGGCATAGAGACCGGCGCAGAAGGCGTAGAACCGGTGGTCGCGCATGCGGGCGGCGAAGCGATCCGAGATGTAGCGGTACCATTTGCCGAAAGCACCCAAGGCACCGATGATGGTCCGGAACAGCCGTCCCAGGATGAACACTACGAACGGGGCCGCGATCGGCGCGACGGCGGCGGAGAGGATGAATGCGGTCCGGTCGAATCCCATGCCGCGCAGGGCCGCGTCGATTGTCTTGAAGACGACAAACGCCAGGCCGATACCCACAGCCAGGATGGCCAGCATCAGCAGGGCGCCGAGTGGATAGAACCACGCTTTTGCCGGCGCGCGCTGCACGAGCGCACGCAGCCGGTGCGATTCACGGCTGTCCAGCGTCCAGCTCAGAATGCGCAGGTAGATGTCCATGGCCTTGCCGCCGCCGTGTTCGGCATGGCCGTGAGCCTTGAGGAAATACGCGGCGAGCATCGGCGTGACCACGCGCGCGACCGCGAGACTCATCAGCACCGCGGCGACCACCGTGAGGCCAAACGCTTTGAAGAACTGGCCGGGGATGCCCGGCATGAGGCCAACCGGCAGGAAGACCGCGACGATCGAAAACGTGGTGGCGACCACGGCAAGACCGATCTCGTCGGCCGCATCTATCGAAGCCTGATAAGCCGTTTTGCCCATGCGCATATGACGCACGATATTCTCAATCTCGACGATGGCGTCGTCGACGAGCACGCCGGCCACGAGGCTGAGCGCCAACAAGGACAGGAAGTTCAGCGTGAAGCCGAGCAAGTCCATGAACCAGAAGGTTGGGATCGCCGAAAGCGGAATGGCCACGGCCGAGATGAAGGTGGCGCGCCAGTCTCGCAGGAATAGGTAGACAATCACGATGGCCAGCACTGCCCCTTCGACGAGTGCCTCCATCGAACTGGTGTACTGCTCCTTGGTGTAATCGACCTGACTGAACAGCTCCGTGAAGTGGACGTTCGGATTTTCTTCCTTGATCTGCTCGAGCCGCTCCATCGCCTCGTCGTAGACCGTCACTTCGGAAGCACCGAGCGCCCGCTCGAAGCCGAAGGTCACGACTTCGCGTCCGTTCAGCTTGGCGATCCGCACCTGCTCCGAGTAGCCGTCGTAGACGTTGGCGATATCGGCGAGCTTGACGGATCGGCCATTGCCCAAATTAATCTGGGTCTGCGAGAGTTCATAGGCGCTGCCGGCATTGCCGAGCACGCGAACCGATTGACGCGATCCGGCGATCTCTGCCCTGCCGCCGGCAGCATCGACGTTGACGGCGCGCAGCACGTTGTTGATGTCCCGGGCGGTGACGCCGAGGGCGGCCATGCGAGTAGGATCCACGACGACGCGGATCTCTCGATCAACGCCGCCCGCGCGCTCGACCTTGGCAAGGCCTTCTACGGAAAGCAGGCTCTTGGCCACGGTGTCGTCGATGAACCAGCTGAGCTGCTCCATCGTCATATCGTCTGCGCTTACTGCGAAGTAGGCCAGCGAGCCGCCGCCGCCTGCCTCGATTTTCTGCACTTGCGGCTCAAGAATACCTTCGGGCAGCTCGGAGCGGATCTGGTCTACGGCGTTCTTGACCTGGTTGGTGGCCTCGTCCGCGTCGGTACCGACATTGAAGAAGACCGTTGTCACCGAACTGCCTTCAGATGCAGTGGACTGGATCTCCTCAATGCCCGGGATCGAGCGGACCGCTCCCTCGACGATCTGCGTGATCTGTGTTTCGATCTCGCTGGGCGCGGCACCGGGTTGCGAAACCTGGACGATCACGCCCGGGAATTCGATGTCCGGCATGTTGTTCACGTCCATCCGGCTGAACGAGACCACTCCCGCGACGAGCAGGCCGAAGAAGAACACGATCGGGATGATCGGGTTGCGGATCGACCATGCCGAGATGTTGCGAAGACCCATAGTATTTGTCTTTCGCTCAGCCACCCTGCTCGGCGCGGCGAGTTTTCACCACGTCGCCGGGGTTCAAGAATCCGCCCGCACGCAGCACGACTTGCTCGGTGCCGCTCAGGCCCTCTGTGATGGCAATACCTTCAGCGGTGACGAGTCCGGTGGTCACGGCACGACGCTCAACACGTCCGTCTTTGTTGACGATGTAGACGAAGGAGCCCTTCTCGTCGGTCATGATCGCGGACTCCGGCAGCCGCGGCGCCACCAAAGTGCCCGAGGCGATCCGCGCAGTGGCAAAGCCGCCGGGACGGAGGCCCGGCGCGTAGGGAAGGGCGATGCGTGCCTCTCCCTGGCGGTCCTGCTCGTTCACGATGGGCGATAATTGCCAGACCTGTCCTTCGAACGTCCGGTCGGAACCGACCGGCATCACTTCGGCAGGGACGCCGACGGACAACTTCGCGAGATCGGCTTCGCTGAGGCGGGCTGCCAGTTCCATCTCGCCGCCTTTGGCGATGCGGAACAGAACGCCGCTTCCGCCGCCTACGACCTGGCCCGGCTCGACATCGCGCGACAGGACAAGTCCGCCCTCAGGCGCTATGATGTTGAGGCGGTTGTTGCGGGCGCGCGCTTCACCGAGCTGTGCGCGAGCGACTTCGACGCGTGCCCTGGCCGCGTCGCGCTCAGCCGTCAGCCGGTCAATATCGGCTCTCGAGATGAAGCCGCGCTCCACCAGCTTGAGAGCGCGATCAAGGTTGGCCTGGGCAAGGCGTGCGTCCGCCTCCGCGACATTCACTTGTGCTGCCAAGCTGGCAGCCTGCTGAGTTTGCACGGAGCGATCGACGACGGCAAGCGTCTGGCCTTCCTTGACCCAGTCCCCCGCATCGACAAGAACGCTTGCGACTTGGCCGCCTTCACCGACGGAGCCCACCGGGATTTCGCGCCGCGCGGAGATCGTGCCGTTGCCGGTGATCTCGCCCGAGATGGTCGTCCTTCCTGGGCTTGCGACGGTGACTACGGGAACTTGGGTAGCGGCTTCGGTGGCGAGCGTATCCTCTCCACCCGAATGCATGAAGAACCAGAGTGCAACCATCGCGACGACAACGAGGCCGACGATCAGCAGGACACGGCGCCGCGACCGCGCGTCTTGCACGCCGTCCGCGTCGAGCGAATGATCAGTATTGCTCGTTGTCTCGATCTTGGCGTCGTAATTCATCCGCTGCCACCTGCACGACGCCGGCTCGAAGCAGAACATCGCAAAGCCAGTGCGACGAGACGCCGCATTGCTTGCGATCACCGCCCTCACCGGAAAAAATAACCAGTGCGTGCCATATACCCGGCGCAGGCGAGTGGCAAACGCCATCTCGCCGGTGAATGCTCGATATCGGTCTGCAGGCTTGAGCGTGCTCTTTCAGCCACGGCCAGCGCGAGGGTCAGCCGGCGGTGGTCCGGCGCGGATGGGGAGCGGGAGAGCGGCGTCTGCCGCGCCTCCGCCTCCCATTTCAGCTTTTAAGGCACAGGTTGCGCGGCACCCGGATCAATACTTCTGCTGGCGTTCGTAAAGGTCGCGGTAATGCTGGATGCGTGTGACCCGCAGCCCCTGCATACCGGAGCGATCCACCGCGCGCTGCCACGAGGCAAATTCCTCGAGCGTGAGTTGATAACGCTCGCAAACATCGTCGATCGACAGCAGCCCTCCGTTGACGGCTGCGACGACTTCCGCCTTGCGGCGCACCACCCACCGCCGGGTCGAGGGCGCGGGGAGGGAATCCAGAGTTAGCGGCTCACCAAGCGGACCAATGACCTGGGCCGGACGGATCTTCTGATTTTCGATCATATGTACCCTCGTCCACCGGAAATCGTACGGCCGGCGGCCTGCGAGGTTGTGGCCTCACTTGACTTGCAATTGCCTAAATCGGTTGGGTTAACAGATCCTTTGGATTTTGAGTGAGCTGCGACGAGTGGTGCAGCAGAACCGGCGAAGCTGCCTTGACCTATGGACGAAACGGGCTGCATTTCTTTTGCCAGAGAAACACTTGCCTCACGCGAGGCGATCATGCGGCTCAGGAGTTCGAGCCAGCTGGGGTGGCCGGTCAGCTGCACTTTTGCGCGCTGGAATTGCCCAGTCGCTGTATTTTCGAGATCAAACAGCATGTCCATGGGCGGGTGCTACCATCCCTATGGTCAAGGCGAGGTAAAGGCGGCCTTTACCGCTTGTTCAGCTTGGTTAACCGGGCGCCGGATTCCGCACGACGTGGCCAGAGGGGCCTTGATCCGCTATGAGGTGACGATGGATCTCATAAGCAACATTGCTGGAGTGAACCCCGCCGAGTTGTTTCAGCTTCCCGGCTCAATCAGCGCACGACGGATCGTCGTGGCGATGTCAGGCGGGGTCGACAGCTCGGTCGTTGCGGCTTTGGCGGCGGCGAGCGGGGCGGAAACGATTGGCGTTACTCTTCAGCTTTATGACTACGGCGCGGCAACTGGCCGCAAGGGGGCCTGCTGCGCGGGTGACGACATCCGCGATGCGCGCGCTGTCGCCGACCGGCTCGGCATTGCTCACTACGTCTTCGATCACGAGAGCGCCTTCCGCGAAGAGGTGGTCGACCGTTTTGCCGACGATTATCTCGCCGGCCGCACGCCGATCCCGTGCATCCGATGCAACATGGGACCCAAGTTCACGGACTTGTTCGCCATGGCGCGCGATCTGGGCGCAGACTGCCTCGCGACCGGGCACTATGTCCGTCGCTTCGAAGGCGCCGCCGGGCCGGAACTGCACCGCGCCGCCGATCCCGCTCGTGACCAGAGCTACTTCCTTTACGCTACCACCGAGGCGCAGCTGGATTTCCTGCGGTTTCCCCTCGGCGGCTTGCCCAAAAGCGAAACCCGCCGTTTGGCAGAAGCCGCGGGGCTCCGGGTCGCCGCCAAGCCCGACAGTCAGGACATCTGCTTCGTGCCGGACGGTGACTACGCCAGGGTGGTCCGACAGATCCGTCCAGAGGCCGATGCCCAGGGAGAGATCGTCCATGCTGAGAGCGGGGCGGTGCTTGGCCATCACCGAGGCATCATCCACTACACGGTCGGTCAGCGTCGCGGACTTGAAATCGGCGGCCAGCCAGAGCCGCTCTACGTCGTCGGGATCGCAGCGGAAGACCGCCGGGTGCTGGTGGGGCCCCGGCGGATGCTCGGCGTCAGCGCTGCCAGGATTGTCGAAACCAACCGCATCGGCCCCATACCGGATCAGCCGCTGATGGCTAAGGTGCGATCGCTGGCAAAGCCAGTGCCTGTTACTCTCGAGGGGCCGCTCGGCGATGGTGCCGAGGCGACAATCCGCTTCTCCGACCCGGAGTACGGCGTCGCTCCCGGGCAGGCAGCAGTGATTTACGCCGGGGAGCGTGTCCTTGGTGGCGGCTGGATCGCGAGCACTACACCGGCTGGGTGAGTGTAGCGGTCAGTCGCGCCAGGGCTCCAGCATGCAGCCACTTTCGCGCGACCAACGCGCGGTCTGCGAAGCGACACCTGGCACACCGGCGGTGATGCTGTGAGTGGAAGGGTCTTCGTCAAACGTGACCCAGGGGCGGGTGATGCCTGGGTCGCCCTCGCAAGCTTGCAGGCTGCGACCAGCCGCAAACCGGCATAGGCAAGCGGTTTGCGCCGCATAGGCACTGCTTGTCAGCGCGGATTCCCGCATACGCGCCCAGAAATAGGCGACGGTGCCGAGAGCGAGAACCAGCACCAGAAGTGCGAGGTTGCGTCTCCAACGCAAAGGCTGGCGCTCTCCCGTCGCTGTCGTCTTGGCTGTTGCCATCGCCTCCCACCTCGCACATCACCCGCGCGCATGTCGCCGCGTTACCTGCCCCTTATCCTCGCACTTGCCTTGCTGCCACCCTTGGCCGCCTGTGACCGCCAGCCCGATGGCCCGCCCCCGCCCAGTGCGGAAGCGAAGGCCGCTATTCGGGACGACGGCGGGGCTCCCTCCGTGCCGCTCGGCCGCGCGATTGACGCGTTGTTCGATGAGGAGGCGGTTGGCCGCACGCAGGCGCTGCTCGTCATGAAGCGCGGCACCGTTGTCGTTGAGCGCTACGCTCCCGAGACTGGCGCAAAGACGTCGCTGCCGGGCTGGTCGATGGCGCAGTGCATCACGTCTCTCATGATCGGCCAGCTGGTTAGCGACGGGCGCCTGCGCATGGACGAGACAGCGCCTGTGCCGGACTGGCAGAGGCCGGGCGATCCGCGCGGCGAAATCACCCTGCGCCAACTTCTCCAGATGCGCTCAGGTCTGCGTCACGAGGAGAATGCCCAGTCCGAAAGCAAGTCTGACCGGATGCGCATGCTGTTCCTCGATGGTCGTGACGACATGGCCGCCTATGCCGAGGCTCAGCCGCTTGAAGCACCCGCGGGACGCCTGTTCGAGCCGTCCTCGGCGACCGGCGTCATCCTGGCCGATCTTGCATCGCGGGTGCTCACGGACAGCCGCGATCCTGATCTGCGCCACCGGGCCGTCGCCGACTATCTGCGCACGCGCGTTCTCGATCCTGTCGGCATGAAGAGCACGCGCGTGACGTTCGACCGGGCAGGCACTCTGGTCGGCTCCAGCATGATGCTCGCCCCCGCGCGCGACTGGGCGCAGCTGGGAGAGTTCTTGCGCCACAACGGCTCGGTCAAAGGCGCGCAGGTTCTGCCGCATCGTTGGGTGACATTCATGCGCACCGCTTCTCCGCGCAATCCGGCATATGGCGCTGGAGTGTGGCTCAACGGAACGCCGCCCGAGGGCGTGGCACCGCTTTGGCCGGGGCAGCCTCGAAAGGATTTGTTCGCATGCCGGGGCGAACACGGGCAGTACGTGGTGGGATCACCCGGCCAGTTGCTCACTGTTGTCCGTCTCGGCCACAGCGCGCCTGAGCAGTACGGCGCGCTGCACGACAGGATGGGCGTATTGCTCGATCTGTTCCCCGGCTAAGGACCAATCAGAAGGCGAAGCGGCCTTCCACCACCGTGACGCAGGGGCCGCCCAACCACGCCACATCCGCGGCAAGCCGGCAAGAGAGCTGACCGCCACGCGTGGACGCCTGAAATGCAGTCAGCGTGTCTTTGCCGAGCTTATTGCTCCAGAACCAGGTCAGCGCCGCGTGCGCTGAGCCAGTCACGCTGTCCTCATCAACACCGCCGTCGGGTACGAATACGCGGCTGACCACGTCCGTTCCGCTCCCACGGGCAGTGACGATGAACTGATCGTCTCCAAGCGCTTCCAGTCCACGCAGGTCCGGCACCAGCGCGCGCACGCTGTTTTCGTCGGAATACAGGAAAATGTTGTAGCCGAGTGGCGAGCGCCAGACTTCCAGCGGCTCAGCACCCACAAGAGCGACGGCTTCGGGAAACCTGCCCGGCGTCGTTGGGATCGCCGGCAGCCCCACCTCAAGAGCGTCTCCTGCACGGCGCACGGTAAGGATACCGGCCTTGCGAGTGCGGAAGGTGACCGCATCGGCTTGCGGCGCGAGGCCGAGCAACACATGCCCTGACGCCAGCGTCGCGTGTCCACAGAGGCGAATCTCGCACTTGGGCGTGAACCACCGCAGTTCGCAGTCAGCCGTCCCGCTGGTGTCGCGCACGAGAAAGGCTGTCTCCGCGAAGTTGTTTTCCTCACCGATGGCTTTCAGCACGGCGTCGTCGGGCCACTCCTCCAGCAGCATCACCGCAGCCTGATTGCCGGTGAAAGGCTGGTCGGCGAAGGCGTCGACATGCCAATAGGGTACAGAAGGCATTGGCTGGGTCTTTCCTGTCGAGAGTAATCTACCGACGTTATGCGTCGAAATCGTGCCTGTGCGAAGGCGTCCCGCGCAGGCTGTCTAAGTGCCGTTGTTTGCCTCTTCCAGTGAACCAGACTCTCAACGCCGCGTTGGGGACCATGTGCCAAGAGCCTTGCTGCCCCCGGACAGCCGAGGTCCGGTGGTAGGGTGGTGCAGAAGGAGCACTCGAATTGAATCTGACTATGCTGATCATCCTGCTCACCATTGCGCTCTTCGTCCTGGTGCACGTCTTCGGCGCCAAGTTGACTGCGTTCACGAGAACTCCGCGGAGTATCTGGTTGTCCGGGGCGGGCGGGGTGTCAGTGGCCTATGTGTTCGTCCATCTGCTGCCGGAACTCGCCGAACATCAGGAATCGCTGACTGAACACACCCGTGACGCCGGGCTGCTTGGTGCGATCGAGACTCACGCATATCTTGTAGCCTTGCTGGGCCTGAGCCTGTTCTACGGCATCGAACGGTTCGCCAGATTGAAGAGCCGGGGCAGAGATGCCGATGGCGGCGCAAGTACGCCGCTAGGCGTCTTCTGGCTGCATCTTGGCGCCTTTGCCATTTACAATGTGCTGATCGGCTATCTGCTGGTGCACCGCGAAGAACCGGACCTGCGCGGTCTCATCATCTATGCCATCGCGATGGGGCTGCACTTCGTGGTGAACGACCAAGGCCTTCGGGAACAGCATGGTCAGGTGTACCATCGCTACGGCCGCTGGGTGCTCGCGGTGGCACCGGTTCTTGGACTGGCGGTCGGCCTGGCTACGCAGATTTCCAATCTTCTGCTCAGCGCCTTGTTCGCCTTTCTGACGGGCGGCATCATTCTGAACGTGCTGAAGGAAGAGCTCCCGGAAGAGCGCAAGAGCCGGTTCTCCGCTTTTGCGGCGGGCGCGGCTGCGTTCGCCGGTCTTCTGCTGATGACGGGCTAAGCAGCGCCTTCGATCCCCTGCAACGCTAGCTGTCAGCCATGTTCGCCCGCCCCGGCGACGTGGTCGGCGGACCATGCGCCGCGGTTGCCCATCGACCGTTCAGGGCCGGTCGTGGTATCGCGGCGGGTCTGGTGCTCCAGCTCGGAGTTCAGCTCGGCCCCGAACACGAGAAGGTAGCTCGACAAGAACAGCCAGGTCAGCAGGATCACCACCGCGGCCAGTGAGCCGTAGGTGGCGCTGTAGTTCCCGAAGTTCGCAACGTAGGCCCCAAAGCCCAGCGTCAGCGCAACCCAGCTCACTGCGAACAGCACCGATCCCACCGACAGCCACTCCCAACGGGCATCGTCGCGCGCGGGGCCAAATCGGTAAAGCAATGCCGCCGCGCCCGCTGCGAGCCCTGCCAGCGCGATATAGGATAAGATCCTGGAGCCGAGCGCGAGGACCGGGGAGGCGGGCAGGAGCGCTTCGACCTGGGTCATCACCGCGACTGCGAGCAGGGCCAGCACGGCCATGACGACGGCAGCGGCAGTGATCGTCAATGCCAGCAGGTTCACCTTGATGAAGCCGCGGCTCTCTTCCTCCTCGTAAGCGATGTTCAGCGCCGTCACGATGGCGGCAGCGCCGTTTCGCGCGCTGAAGATGGCGAGTGCGAGAGCGACCAGAACGCCCAGGCCTTTCTTTTCGCTGGACGTCTGGACGACCCCCAGCAGTTGCTCTCCGATGAGTTGCGCCACGTCCTTGGGCATGATGTCCATCATCGCGCTCATGTTGCGCGTGACGGTCTGGGGATCGGCCAGGAGGCCATAGCTCAGCACGATGGCTCCCATCAGCGGCAACAGAGCGAGGAATCCGTAGAATGACACGCCCGCTGCCACGAGCCCGACGTTATCCTTGGATGCCTCCTTGGCCGTGCGGACTGCCACGTCTTTCCAGCCGGCGAACGGCATTTTCCAAGGGGAGGTGGTGTTCCGGCCGCGTCCCGCAGTATCGGGTGCCTCGGTATGCCGCTGCTGCGTTGAACTGCCCACTACGATCTCCGCTTTCGTGGCGCCGGCGCGGCACCAGAGAATAAGAACCCGGCCGGACGGCACTCGTTCCGCTGACAGGGCCTGTGACCTCGGGCTTTGTGGCCGCCAGCCGGCCTAAAAAGGTCAGTTCAGAAGGATGTTTCCCCATCCAGGGCGTCCCTGCCGTGCGGTGGCTGGGCGTAACCTCCCGAACATAACCGAAGCGCGGCTTTCGGGCAGAGCCGAAATCCAGCTTCACGCGCTTGAACCATTCGCGACCGCACCTAAATACCATCCACGTGGATGGTAATAAGATGGTGCTATGATGGGTGAGCGAGCACTGAAGGCGAAACCGGATAGCGAGAAGATCACCATCAATCTGGGCTACGTGGATCTCGGCCATATCGACCTGCTGGTGCAGGACGGCTTCTACTCGAACCGCACAGACTTCATCCGCACCGCCATACGAAACCAGTTGGAGCGCCACCGCGCCACGGCTGAGAAGTCGGTGGTGCGCAAACGCCTGGATCTCGGCATCAGCCACTTCTCGCGTGAGCAGCTTGAGGCGGTGCGCGATGCAGGGGAAACACTGGAGATCCGCGTTCTGGGCCTCGCTGTGATCTCGGCAGATGTCACACCCGAACTCGCCCGCGAGGCAATCGCATCCCTCACCGTCTTGGGTACGCTTCAGGCCAGTCCGGCTGTCAGAGCTGCTCTTGCCGACCGTATCTCGTGAAAATCAGCAAGGACAGCCGCATGGCACTTCACTCTTCAATGGCCGAGGCGCTTCGTCTCACTCGATCGGGCAACCTGGCGGAAGCGACTGCCCTGCTGCGCTCCGCACTGAGCGGGGGTGTCTCCGGCGCAGCGCCCCCCGCGCCCGGGAGAGGAGGGGAGACCATCTCCGGCCTTCTTCCTGAGCCAGCGCTGGCGCGCATGCGCGAATCTGTGGGTCGCGAACGCCCTGAGACGGTCGAGGCAAAGGGGACCTTCGATGAGCGCACGTATCGCGGCCGCGAAGGTGTCATGAGCTATCTGCTGTACCGGCCAGATCAGTTCCGACAGGGCATGCCGCTGATCGTTCTGCTGCACGGCTGCACGCAGTCTCCGGAGGACTTTGCCCGCGGCACCGGCATGAACCGCCTGGCAGAGGAACTTGGCTTCATGGTCGCATATCCCCGACAAACTCAGGCCGCCAATCCGCAGAAATGCTGGAACTGGTTCAAGCCGGCGGATCAGCAGCGCGACCGTGGCGAGCCGGCGCTGCTTGCTGCGATGACCCGCCAGGTGATTGCCGAGCACGCGGCCGACCCGGATCGCGTCTATGTCGCGGGCTTGTCCGCAGGAGGAGCCGCTGCCGCGATCATGGCCGCCGCATATCCGGACATCTACGCGGCCGTGGGCGTTCACTCAGGGCTGCCTTGTGGCGCCGCAAAAGACCTTCCGAGTGCGCTGGCCGCCATGAAAGGCGGTGGCAGAACATCGCGTGCTAAGGGCCGCAACGCTCGCTTCGTACCCGTGATCACGTTTCATGGAGACCGCGACGGGACCGTGGATCAGTCGAACAGCCGCGAGATCATTGCTGCCGCCACTGCTGCGGCAGGCGTACCTCTTCAGGTTCGCCGGGAGCAGGGCCGCAGCGGTACCGGGCGAAGCTATAGCCGCGAGATCAGCGTAGATCCGGCCGGCACGGTGCTGCTCGAGCACTGGAGCGTCAGCGGATCAGGGCATGCATGGTCTGGCGGAGATTCCTCCGGCTCTTATACCGATCCGAGCGGACCGGACGCTTCGCGCGAGATGGCACGCTTTTTCCTGGAGCGGAAACGCAGTTGAAGATCCGTAGAGGGCTTTCGCTGTCAGCCCCCTCCCACGCGGTGGTTCTCTCCGGATGTGTCGACCGCCAGCAGCGATGCGCCCGGTGAAGTCTCCGCGTGAGTGCGCTCGAGCTTGCGGTAGCTGAAGCGCCATTTCCCGTCGGCGCCCCTCACGTAGCGCTCATGGTAGAAGCCAAAGCCGCGCAGCCACTGCTTCTCTCCGTCACGCTGCCAGAAGAGGTTGTCTTCCATCGCCCACACGCCCGTTGCGTTGCTTCGGTTCTGGAACTCGATGACGGGTGTGTGGCAGTGGTGGACAGTGGTGACGTTGGCCATGAGGATCGCCAATGCGTCGGCTGCCGCCCTGCCGCCGACGATCGGCGTATCGCCGATCGACATAGCCACATAGTCGTCGCTGTGCAGCTCCGCGTAAGTGTCCCAGTCCTTCTGGTCGACGGCATGATCGCGCCGCCCCTTCAGGTCGTGGATTGCCTGAAGTTCGACCAGCCGCTCCAGACCGCTCATTTCGGTCATGGGGGGATTTTCAGACACGGCTGCCGTCACCGCTTCTCCAGTGGCATGATGTAGACGTCGAGGTGACGAAGCTTCCCGGCGTCGCTGAACTCGTAGATGGTCACCGTGTTCGAAACATCGGTCACGCCGTCGCTTGCGTTGCGCTCTTCCAGTTCAAGGATGACCCGGCCCGGTTCCTCCGTCACGTGGCGCAAGGTTCCCTCCCAGGTCGTGCCGGCCGCGTACTGCGAGACATAGTACTTGTACTTGGCCCAGTCGATGACCTCCGCCTGCGCGCCCAGGAAGATGCCCACGCGTTCGAAAGCCTCCGTGTCCACGATCTGCTCGATGCGCTGCCAGTCCGCATCCGACAAAGTGCCTCCCTTTGCCTTCTCGACGATCTCCGCGAACGCTTCGCTGTACTCGATAACCTTGCGAGTGAGGCCGGTGAACTCGCTGGATTTTGGCATTTCGTTAGCCATGTCTCTCTCTCCCGTTATAGTTGTGCAGCTCGCTTTTCCGGGCGCGTCAAAGCATGATCTGCCCGCCATCGGCGTTGATCGTCTGCCCCGTCACGTAGTGTCCATCGTCGCTTGCGAGGAACACGGCAATGGGCGCGATATCTTCATCGGGACGACCGAAGCGCCGCAGTGAAATTTCGTCGTAGTACTTCTGCGCCCGCTCCGGGTTCGCGTTGAGCGCCTTCTCCGCCGAAGGGCTGAGCGCGGCCGGATTGATCACGTTGACGCGGATGCCGAACTGGCCCCACTCACGCGCGGCAGACCGGGACAGGCCCCGGATGCCTTCCTTGTTCGCACCATAGATGCCGTCGCCCGGCTCGCCGTAGATTCCCTGGCGCGTGCCGAAGTTGATCACCGAACCGCCACGCTCGCGCAAGTGCGGGAACGCCGCCTGCATGTGATAGAGCGTACCGAACAGCCCGGATCCGAATGTCAACGCGATGGAATCGTCAGTGATGTCCTCGATCTTCGCCTGACGCGTAGCTTGCGCATTGTTGACGAGGATATCTACGCGGCCAAAGCGTTCGACGGCAGTGGCGATGGTGCGCTGGGCATCCTCGCGGCTCGCGACATCAGCCTGTACGCCCACCACTTGCGCGCCCTCGCTGGCGAGCCGCTGGGCGGCTTCCTCAATGGCGTCAGCACGCCTGCTGGAGATCACCACGGCTGCGCCGTCTCGCGCCATGCCCCGAGCGATCGCCAAGCCGATGCCTTGGCTGCCCCCGGTCACGACTGCGACTTTGCCCGTCAATCTGTTCATAGCAAATCCTTTCCAGAGGTGCGCCTTTGCGCTTCATTCGTAAAGCAAGCGCAGACGTCGGCCCGCGCGCTACGTGTTGGCCCAACCCTCTCCTTCGCCGGGCTTATAAGTGGCTTCGGGAGCCCGGCCGGACCGAGTCTTCAAGTCGAAGCCAATCGGATCGACGCCGTCTTCCAGTTGCACGCCGAACGCTGCGAAAGCCCAGCCGAGCATCACGTAGTGCCCCAGGGCGAAGATGAGATCCATCAACTGCTCGGTGCTGTAATGCTGCGCCAGGACTGACCATGTAGCGTCCGTCACGCGGGAGTTCTCCCACAGCTCGTCCACGCAGCGCAGGAGGGCTGCGTCCACTTCGCTCCACGAGCCGGCGTCCGGGCCAACGCCCACGTCCGCAACCTGCTCCAGCGTCATGCCGAGGTTAAGCGCGTAGCCGACATGGTAATGCCACTCGTATTGCGACTTCAGATGCCATGCGACGCGCAGCGTCACGAGTTCACGAGCCCACGATGGCGCGGTGTTGTCGATCAGCAAGTGTTTGCCGAAGCGGTTGAAGGCCATTGCCAGGGGCGGGTGATTCGCAAGGACCATCTGGCTGGTGGTCTGCGAGCCATTCTCCTCAGCGCCGGGCTCACCCCAGAAGGTGAAGACCTCGCGCGCTGCATCGGTCCACTTTTCTCGCGGCAACGGAGGGATCCGGACGGGCAGATCCTGGAGCGTCTGGGGGCTTTCCTTCACGGCTGACCATCTCTCCCTTCCCGTGCAGAACGTCAGCTGGAGGAACTCTCCAGGCGTTTGCATCTTCTTGGGCGAGTGCCTAACATCTGTTCAGCAGCCCTTGCAAGTGGGTACCAGGTCTTGCATGGAAAATCAGGCGCCTGCCCTAATTCGGGGCTGAGAGTGCGCGAGAGGGAGCGACAGGGCATGAGCCGGACTGCCATCTTGGATGCGGCAGAGGCCATCTTGCGGGACGAAGGCTACGCCGCGGTGAGCTCACGCAAGGTTGCGGCTGTCGCTGGTCTCAAGTCGAAGCTGGTGCACTACTACTTCAAGACCATGGACGAGTTGTTCCTGGCACTCCTGCACCGCGCGGAGCAGCGGCATTTCCAGGCGCTGTGCAAGGCCATCGCTTGCGAAGAACCACTTAAGGCGCTTTGGCAGCTGAGCATCGATCCTGATGTGCCACGATTGCACAAGGAGTTCGTGGCGCTCGCGACGCACCGCAACCAGCTTCGCCAGGAGATTGCGCGCGCTGCCGAGCGGACCCGGGACATATATGCCGCGGCTGCGGAGAAAGCGTTGCATACGGCCGGGCTCAGCAGCGAGACGTACCCGCCGGTTGCTGTAGGGATGCTGATGGACGGCATGGCCCGCGTCATGAGCGCGGACAAGATGCTGGGCTTGGACAGCGGGCATACAGAGGCCGTAGCGCTCGTCGAAAGCCTTCTGGCCCGCCTCGGGCCGCTCACCCGTGCTTCCGACAACGTTGCCGGAGCGGCGGCGCAGTCATCCGGACCGATCGTCACTCACGACTGAAGACCAGCGGGCACGGCGTGCCACACCATCGACATGGGGAGATTGAGCATCATGGCAGACAAGACTTACCGCGTCGTCCAATGGGCCACCGGCAAAGTCGGGGCAGCCGCGATACGCCATTTCGTCGAGAATCCAGCCTTCGTGCTGGCAGGCGTATTCGTCACCGATCCCGAGAAGGTCGGCAAGGATGCCGGGGCGCTTAGCGGCATTGCCGATGTCGGCGTTCTGGCGACAGACAACGTCGAGGCCATCCTCGCGACGGAGGCGGACTGCGTCCATTTCGCTCCGGCGCAGCAGGACATCGACATGGTGTGCCGTCTGCTCCGCTCAGGCAAGAACGTCGTGTCGCCGTTGGGTCCGTTCTTTCCGACTGAGCGTTCCGCCGCCGCATTCGCGCAAATCGAGGCGGCGTGCCGGGAAGGCGGCACCAGCTTTCATGGCTCCGGCATCCATCCTGGCTTCGCAGGTGACATCCTGCCGCTCACGCTGACCCGGATCATGGAGCGGATCGATCACATCCACGTCTACGAGGTGGTGGACCAGCTCGCCAACCAGTCCAACTATATCGATATCATGGGCTTCGGCCGCGCCTGTGAGGACTTGCTGGCCAATCCCAATCGCTCTGCGGACGCGCCGTACTTCTTCGCGGAATCGATGGAGCTGGTCGCGCAAACGCTGGGCAAACGCATCGAGAAGCTGACCACCAAGCTCGAGGTCGCCGCCGCGGATCACGACATCGCCCATTCTCGCGGTGTGGTGAAAGCCGGCACCGTCGCGGGACAGCACTATGAGTGGACTGGCTGGGTCGATGGGCGGCCCTTCATCAGCTACCACTTCTTCTGGCGCATGGGCGAGAGCGGCATGACGCCGCAGTGGGACTGTGGTCCCACCGGCTACCGCATCCTGGTCGAGGGCAACCCGCCGATGGAGTTGCGCATGCCCGAACCGGAGGCGATCCGCGGCGAGACCCGTTATATCAGCTTGTGGACGGCCATGGCGGGCGTGAACATGATCCCCGCCGTTTGCGACGCTGAACCCGGCATTGTGACCCATCGGGAGCTGGGGCTCGCATGCACCCAAGGTCAGGTGCGCTGATGTCTTCGGTCTGGATCAACGAGGAGGAGTGTAATGGACCTGGAGGAACGGCTGGCCGCGATCGAGACGCGGCTGCGCAGCGCAGAGGATCAGCTGGAGATCATCCGGCTGCTCAACACATACGGGCCCGCCGTTGACAGTGGCTCAGCCGAGGCGGCGGCAGACTTGTGGGTGGAGGACGGAATCTACGATGCCGGAGGGGTGACTCGCTTCACGCCCAAGGCGCTCATCAGCATGTATAACGACGCCGGTCACCAGGGGCTTGTCCACACCGGAGCATCGCACCTCACCGCGACACCGCGCATCGAGATCCACGGCGACGAGGCGGAAGCGGTCGCCTACTCGTTCGTGATCGTGCGCCGCGGTGAGGAGTGGTTCATCATGCGCGGCGCCATCAATTACTGGTCGCTCGTCCGCACGCCCAAGGGCTGGCGCATCAAGGAGCGCTTCAATCGGGTTTTGGACGGAACACCCGCCTCTCATGAGGTTATGCGCCGCGCCCTCTCCCAGGAGACCTGAGGAAGAGGGCGCGGTATTCCGGGCCGGAAGTCCGGTTAGAACGAGGTCCAGTCATCCGCCGCTGTGGCGAGCGCCGGTGCCGCACGCGTCGGAACGGGTTTGCTACGGGCGGCATAATCAGAGGTTGAAGCCCCTTTCGGGCGGGAGGGGGTGGCTTTCAAGCGCGCCACGTTCGGCGCATCGGTGTTAAACCGCGCGGTTTCCTCAACCATCGCCTGCACCTCTTGGGTCAGGTTTTGAGCAGCGGCAGAGGTTTCCTCAACCATCGCAGCATTCTGCTGAGTGGCCTGATCCATCGTTGTTGTTGCCGCAGCGATTTGGGTGATCGCCGACGCCTGCGCCTCGTTGTCTGCCGCCATGTTGCCGAGCAGTTCATGAACAAGTTGCACATCCCCCGAGATCTCTGCCAGAGCGCCGTCGACCTTCTGAACGGCGTCAACCGCGGTTCCGATCTCGCACTGCGTAATCGTGAGCTGGTCGCGGGCGCGCTTGGCCTCTTCCTCTGCGCGCATGGCAAGGGCCGAGACAAGGTCGGCGACAACTGCGAAGCCCCGGCCAGCCTCTCCGGCACGCCCCGCTTCGACGGCAGCATTCATGGCCAGGACCCGCGTCTGGAACGCGATCTTATCGACGCCCTCGATAACGCTGTCGATACCCTTCGCGCTTTCTGAAACCCGGTTCATGGACTCCACCACCTGGTCCGCAATTTTCCGTCCGTTTGCGACCGTTGCAATCGCACCGTCGGCCTTTTCGACTGTCCGCGATGCGGCTTCGACCGAAGCTTTCAAGCGCCCGTCGATCTGGGCTATGGCGGCAGAGGTCTCTTCAAGCGACGCTGCGTTGCTCTCGGTGCGTCGGGCCAAGTCCTCGCTCGCGTGCGCGATCTCACCCGAGCCATCCCGGATGACGGTGGCGCTTTCGGTGATCGAGCCGATGAGAGCAGAGAGGTTTCTGAGTGCCTCGTTGAAGTTGCTCTTCAGGTCCGCATAGGAGTCTGGCATGTCCGCGGTGACGACTGCCGTCAGGTCTCCGGCTGCAAGCTTGCGCAGATGATCGCTGAGGAGGTCCACGACCGCCTTTTGCTCCTTCGCATGCGCCTGCTGCTGAAGGGCCGTATCGCGGAACGTGAACATCGCCCCGGTCATGCGTCCCACGCAGTCCTTGTAGTCGGTGAACTGGATGGGTGAGGTGAGATCGCCAGCAGCCAGCCCTTCCATACGCACCACAGTGGTGACGTAAGGATCGGAAATAGCGCGCCGGAAGCGAGCGCTCAGGATCGCGGACAGCACGGTAGCGGCAACGCCGACGCACAATGTGGCAAGGGCACTGCCGAAGAGGGCGCTGATGGCGGTGATGCCCGTCAGCGCAGTCAGCGCCCCAAAAGCGACTTTGGTCTTAAGGCGTATAGGGGCAATTGCTTCAAACCAGTTCACTTGAACCTCCTCGTGCTACGCGTCGCGCGGCAACCCGGCGTGTAGGATCCAGCAGCGCTGTGCTACCCGGTACGCCTACAGGGTAAGGAGTGTATTAATGATAAAGGGAAGCTCTCGGAATGCGATCACAGAAAGAGGGGAAGGCGATTGCAATGTAAAGTGCAAAGCGGTGCGCCGGGGACTAAAACCTTGATGGCAGGGCCTATTTGAAGACGGCGCACATCTGCCCCAAAGGACATGTGTATGCCACGCTATTTTGAACGGCTGCGCGGCAGAAGTCTCGGAATTCAAAGGATGCGAATCGCTTCTCAGCGCTCCCGCTCATCGGTACGCCTCCGCGCTCAGCAGAGGCGGTTTCCCCTTAAGGCGAGGGAGGGTGCCACTTGGTGAGACTGGAAATCCCAACCTCTTTTGGTTTTGCATGAGCCGGTCGAAGAGAGCGATTGTAGGAGACGAGCCGCCCGATTGTTCTGGCAATTAGCTGGTGGCAGCCGCTCCTGGCTGGCAGAAGCGGCTGTACTTCAAAGACAGCTCGTCACTTAGTCTTTATTCCGCGTCAGCTTCCGCGCTGTTCACGTCGATCGTGGGCACTTCGACGGTTTCGGTCTTCGTGCCGACGTCGATGTCTGCAACATCAGCATTGACGTTCGGAAGCGATCCGCCGTCCACGCTGATTTCCGGTGCAGTAAGTTCCCCCTGGGTATCCACGTCAAACAGCCCTGCAGCCCAAGCGATGACCAACAGGATGAGGACGACCAAGATGGCGATTACAATGCCCTTTTTCGAGCCGCTTCCGTCCCGACGATGATCTACCATTATAAATCCTCCTTCACTGTCCTGGAGCCACAACGAGCTTCATCAGGTATTGTTGCACGATCACTATTGCATGCGATTTCACGAAGAAGCGAGGTGTAAGGTGGTGCCGCGCGAGAGCCCAATGCTCGCAGCGGCCACCGTGTCGGCGCCCCCCAACGGACTCAGTGGTAGAGAGTGAGAGCCTCAGGCGGATCGGACTTTGCGCCAGCCGCAATCGCATGGGCTGCGGCCACGGACTTATGGAGCGCAGCGGTGTGGAACGGTTTGCTGACGCAACCAAGGATCAAGGGATGGCCCGCGCTGCCAGGGCAGTTGCCACTCAGATAGACCACGGGGACTCCTCGATCTGCGAGCTTCAAGGCGGCATCCACGCCGCTATCGCCTTTCGCCAGGCGGACGTCGCAGAGCGCAAGATCTATTTCGTGCTCTTCAGCCAGCGCGAGCGCATCGTCGACGTTGTCTGCAATGCCGACGACGGTGTGGCCGTGCAGCGTAAGAGCATCCTCGATCAGCATCGCGATAAGAGCCTCATCCTCCACCACCAGCAGGTTCAGCGGCCGGACTTCCGCTTCGTCATCAAGCATGCGGCCTCGCGGGCAAGCGGATGATTAGGGCTTCACCCTCTGTTGAATGCATGGCTTCCAACTGACGCAGCAAGGCGCGAGGCAGCCGCTGCGCCAAGACATCGTCGGACTGTGCCACACCTCTCAGGACCACTTCCGTGATTGCTCCACTGGCACCTTCCACGATGATCTCCATCGGGGCGGTTTTGCCTATTTGCCGTGCATCGCTCAAGATTGTATCGACTAGCAGTGCGAGCGCCACCCCTTGTTCGATCGGAAGCCGAGCCCCTTCGGTTGTCGTGACCTTTATCGATGTGGCCGCCCGATTGCCACCCACGTCTCCTAGCAGCTCGGCAATGCAGACGGTGCTCAGATCTCCCGAAGCGTAGATCGGCCGATGTGCGGAGGCGATCACTTCGATCCGATCTCCCGCGCGCCGCATCGCCGCCGCGCACGCCTGATCCGCCTCGGCACCCGCTTCCAGGCGTATCACGCTTACCGCGAGTTGCAGGGCGTTGCGGACGCGATGGTTGAGCTCGCTCAAAAGGCGTTCGCGATGCGCGATACCGGCGCGCAGCTCCTGCTCAACACGCAGCCGGTACTTGGCGAGAGCGACGTAGTGACACAGCGTGTGAAGGAAGCTGAGCTCGTCGTCCGTGAACCGGTCCGCCCATTTTCGTCCGAAACCCAGGGTGCCGACCAGCGTACCGCCATGGACGAGGGGCGTGCATACATAGCAGTTGAGCCCAACGTCCTTGACGAAGGCGACCAGCGGGTCGTCAGAGGCCTGCACACCCGTCATGTGGAAGCGCTGTCGGTCACGCGCGGCGCAGCCGCACACCGCCTGCCCCAGATGAAGCTGCGATCCAGCGGCAGCTTGTTCGTCGGTCAGGCCCCCATGAGCCTCAAGAATCAGGCAACCATTCGCGAGCCGATAATTGAAGAAGACATCGAGCCGCAGCTCCGACTGGATGAGGCCGAACAGTTCATCCACCATTCGGGCCGGATCGTCGGCTGCAAGGAGTCGCTCCGCAGCTTCAGCCACCAGTGCAAGGCGAAGCCGGGGTAAGCCGGGGTTGATGCCGGGCTCCTCGGACGAGATGACCACGTGCTGCTTCAACGTCATGGCGCGCATCCTGAACCACTGATCGCTTACTCGCAATAGCAGAGCGGTGGCGGCAAGCTACGCGGCTTTATCGGTCCATTTCGGATTGTCTTGCAGAATGGGCGTTTGTGGGCCGTTTGCGCTTCCGTGGTTCACTGGTGTGCGCTAGAGACGCCTTCTGATGGGGTTTTCAATGGCATCGGGCGCAGGCGGGGTAGAAGCGGTTCAGCGGATCGCCGTCGTGCCCACAATCCTGGACACGGTTTGTCGACTTACCGGAATGGGCTTTGCCGCGATCGCGCATGTCAGCGAAGAAAAGTGGATCGCGTGCAGCGTCCGTGACGACATCGATTTTGGGCTGGCTGCCGGTGGCGAACTGAAGCTCGAAACGACGATTTGCAACGAGATCCGTCAGTGCGGCGAGCCGGTGATCATCTCTGATGTGGTGGATGATGAAGCCTATCGGGATCATCACACTCCCGCCATGTACGGCTTTCGCAGCTATATCTCGATGCCGATCAAGCTTCCTGACGGCAGTTTCTTTGGGACTCTTTGCGCGATCGACCCACAACCGCGCGATCTCGCCCGCGCAGAGGTGCAGCATACATTCCGGATGTTCGCCGATCTCCTCGGCTTCCATCTCAACGCCGCCGACAAGCTCATCCGCTCTGAACGCCGTCTTGCATCCGAAATAGAGGCAGGGGAACTGCGGGAGCAGTTCATCGCCGTTCTCGGGCATGACCTCCGCAACCCACTGGCATCGGTGCAGGCCGGTATCGCTATGTTGAGCAAAGCGCCCCAGTCGGAGAGCGCTCCGGTCATTCTTGAGCAGATGCAGGGCAGCATCGACCGCATGGCCAAGATGATCAACAATATCCTGGATTTCGCGCGCGGTCGGCTGGGCGGTGGCCTGACGCTTGACCGGCAGATCACCGATGTTGCCACGGTCGTTCGCCAAGCGGTGCAGGAGCTTGCGTCGAGCCATCCGGAGCAGTCGATCATCCTGGGTGGATGCGACGCCCCCATTGCGGCGTATTGCGACGCGCAGCGGGTAGGGCAACTGGTCTCTAATCTTCTGGCAAATGCACTCACCCATGGTGCGACGGATCAGCCGATTACGGTGAACTGCACGATCGAGGCGGATCAGCTGGTGCTCTCGGTTGCGAATGCCGGAGAGGAGATACCGGCATCGGCCAGATCCAGATTGTTCCACCCCTTCGTTCGCGGCAAGGCTGGCGCCGACCGTGAAGGACTGGGCCTTGGCCTGTACATAGCTTCTGAGATTGCGTCGGCTCACGGCGGACAGATCGGGGTGTCGTCATCCCCCCAAGAGACTCGCTTCGTGGCCAGGATGCCTGTCGAAGCAAGCTGAGGCCGCGCATGTGGCGCTGCTGCGGCACTCGGCATCATCTCCGCAGCCAGCGATCCTTCGACTAGGGCGCAAGCGGCGGCTTCACGCTTGAGGAGCTCGACCCAGTGCTAACGCTGGCGCGGTTCAGCCCTTTTCCCGCGGCGGCAGGAATCCGGCGGAGAGCCCGTGATACAGGCGCTGTCGGCAAACCAGGGCGCTGACCGCATCGGCGATAAGAGCAGCGGCAAAGAGGGGGATCACCAGGCCTCGGCTGGCCGTGGTCTCGGTGATGATGATGACCGCGGTGAGCGGCGCACGGACGACGCCTACGAAGTATGATGCCATCCCGAGCACCACGACGACGCCTGCTGGCGCATCGAGAAACGGGGAAAGGAAATTTCCGATTCCAGCGCCGACCGAAAGAGACGGAGCGAAGATGCCACCGGGGGTCCCGCTCAGCGTCGTCGCCAGCGTTGAGACAAGCTTGGCAGGCCCGAACCACAGAGCCGCCTGCTCCCCTTCCACCATCGCGCGCGTAGTCTCGTAGCCGGTGCCCCAGGTGTTCTGGGTCGCCACTCCCAAGACAGCGACGACGAGGCCGCAGCCAAGGGCCAGTTGCACCGGCCTTGCTCTTGCTGCGACGACCAGCGGATGCTCGGTCTGGCCCAGGCGCAGCACGCAGCGCGAAAACAGTCCTCCGGCAAGCCCGCCGCAAACGGCCACAACGGGAATGACGACTATGGCTGTGTGAAGCTCCAGCGTCTGTCGCATCACGCCGAAGTAAACGTAGTCGCCCGCAAGGCCCAAGCTGACGAAGCCGGCGATCATCACCGCAGCCATGACGAGCACTGCCACTTGCTGCTCATAGGCCGAAGCGAGTTCCTCGATCGCGAAAGCGACTCCGGCCAAGGGTGTGTTAAAGGCGGCAGATACGCCCGCTGCGCCTCCGGCGATATACACGCCTGCGGTAATCGGCACTCGCAGGAACCGATGGACGGCGATCATGATCGCCGCACTGATCTGCACGGTGGGCCCCTCGCGCCCGACCGATCCGCCGGCCAGCAGCATCATCAGCGTCAACCCGAACTTGGCCGCAGCGGTTCGCAGCGAAACAAGCGGGCCGGTGCTGGATGGGGCTGGCTCGCGCGTTGCCGCGATCACCTGCGGAATGCCCGATCCGCGCGCAGTGGCGAACCAGCGTCCGGTGACCCAGGCCACCGCGGCAAAGATCGCGGGCGTGACAAGCAAAGGCGCATAGGACCAGCGCTGGGCCATCAGAATCAGCAGGGATTGAGCGCGATCGCCGAGCCAGGCGAACGCCAGCGCCACCAACCCGAGCAGCACGGCGCCGACAGCAGTGGCGATCCGTCGGCGGGCGACCGGCACCATGCCTTCGGCTGTGCTTGGAAGCACGCGGTCCATCAATGATCGAAGCAGCATGGTGTTCACGCGCTGAATTGGCGGGGCAGTGAACCGCGCGTCACTCTCACCCACTCAGCAGTCAAAAACTGAGGCGATTCGCGGCGTGCTCGCGAGGTGTTCCGTGGTGTCGCACCGGAGGTCGGGCCAGCGATGCGAACCCGCTCTCGCGAGCGCCTGGGAAGACATGCGTACCCCGCCTCACAGCGGGGTACGAAAGAGAACATCAGGGAGCGACGGGGCTACCGACCGTGCCAGCCTTGTCCCCGCCGCCTTCCAGCTTGGGAGCCGGCATCGCCATGGCGCCTGCTTCCGCCTGCTCACCCGAAGGCGCAGGCGATGCTCCGCCGCCCGGCGGGGTCACGGCTGGCTCATCGGCGGCTGCGCCCTCAGCTGGAGCATCCGCAGCCGCAGGCAGCGGCAAGTTCGAACCCTGCGTGTTCATCCAGGCGATCAGGTTCGCGCGGTCTTCTGCCTTCGACAGACCCGCAAAGGTCATCTTTGTGCCGGGGGCGAACGCCTTGGGGCTCTTGAGCCACTCGTTCATCGCCTCGAAGGTCCAGTTGCCGCCCTTGCTCTTTAGGGCGTCCGAGAATGCAAACCCCGGATGCTGCGCGATGGGCTTGCCCACCACTCCGTGCAGGTTGGGGCCGATGCCGTTGGCGCCCCCGGCGTTGATCGTGTGGCAAGACGTGCACTTGGCGAAGACGGACTCGCCCTTCGCCACGTCAGCAGACGCGAGCAGGGTGGCAATCGGCACTTCCGCGGCTTCGCCGCCTTCGGCCTCGACACCCTCGATCTCGTAGCCCATCGTTTCAGGGCGATGCGGCTTATTAGCGCTGAAATAGTGCGAGCTGATGCTCGCAAGACCAAGGCCGACAACGCCCGCGAACAGGGTCCAGCCGGCGATGGTGTTGAAACGGTCGTCCATTTAAAGATTGCCCCGCGGGTATTTGCTCAGCCGATTGCGCTGCGCTCTAGTGTCGGGCGCAGGCGAGCGCAAGAGCCATTGCGGTTGTACGCTGTCGCGCCTAAGCGCCCCCGCGAGATGGACTCCTACCCACAACCCGCACGTGCGCTCGTCACCAAGATGGCGGACGATGCCGCCGCCCACCCGGCCCGCGCTCTCGCGCTTCAAGGCGCGCCGGGCTGCAACGGCCATCGCGCCGCACTCGAGTACGATCCACACTGCCTGCCGCTGCCCTGTTTCGCCTTCGAGGATGCGCTCGATGCGGTGAAGGAGGGGCGGGCTGCACGCGCGATCATCCCGATCGAAAATTCGCAGAACGGCCGCGTCGCGGACATCCATTTCCTGCTGCCCGAAAGTGGCCTTGCCATCGTTGGCGAGCACTTCATGGAAATTCATCATGCGCTGATGGGGCTAGGGCAGGGGCCGTTCACGGGCGCATACAGCCACCCGCAGGCGTTGGGGCAGTCGCGCCACTATCTGCGCGAACGTGGCATCGTGCCCCTGTCCTATGCCGACACCGCAGGCGCTGCGGCCTACGTCAAGGAGCAGGGCGATCCGACCGCCTGTGCTATCGCGCCCGCGCTTGCGGCCGAACTCTACGGCCTCGACATCGTGGAGCGCAACGTTGAGGACGCGGCGGACAACATGACCCGGTTCGTGGTCCTCGCGCGTGAACCGCTCGATCCGGTGGCACTCAGCGGCGCCCCGGCGATGACGACTTTCATCTTCGAAGTGAAGAACGTGCCTGCAGCGCTTTACAAGGCGCTGGGCGCCTTCGCGACGAACGGCGTCAACATGACTAAGCTGGAAAGCTACCAAGTCGGCGCTAGTTTCGCCGCGACAACCTTCTATGCCGACATTGAAGGCGCGCCGGGCAATCCTCGCATCGATCAGGCGATGGAGGAACTGGCATTCCACTGCAAGTTCGTGCGCCTGCTCGGCAGCTATCGGCAGGCCCGGGCCAGAGGTTGACCGCAACAGCGGAGCGCCCGAGTCGCGTTAGCGCGGGGTCGCGTCGCGCTTGCGTGGGCGGGGGCGGCATGCCACCAGTCTTCCGGTGACGGGGAGCGGCGCAACTATCGCCATGGCGGCGGCTGCAAGCGGGGGCGCTGGCGATGCCGCGACCGACTGGGAAGCCGTGCGGCGCTCGGCCGAAATCCAGTTCGCGCCTTTGCCTCCCGTCCAGCCCCCTGAGACTCCCGCGTGGATTGAGTGGCTCAGCCGCATGCTGCGTGCGATCTTCGGTCCTGCGGCAGAAGGGTTGGTCGCCGCCTGGCCCGTGATCGAAAAGCTGCTGATCGGAGGAGCCGTAGTCCTGGCGCTGTTGCTGGTCTGGCGTCTGGTCGTACCGCTTCTCAAGCGCTTTCGTAAGCGGCGGAGCCATCCGGGCGAGTGGCTTCCTGCACACGAAGACGCCTTGGCGCTGCTTGAGGATGCCGACCGGCTCGCTGCCGCAGGTCGCTATGGTGAGGCAGCGCACCTTCTGCTCCAGCGCAGCGTCGGCCAGATCCGTGCCGCGAGGCCTGAAGCACTGCTCCCCGCCAGCACCGCGCGCGAGATCGCGGCCCTGCCGCATCTGCCGCAAGCCGCCCGGGCGGCCTTCGCGACGATCGCGGAGCGGGTCGAGCGCAGCCTTTTTGCGCTGCGCGACCTGGATGCGGGGGATTGGTCCGCCGCGCGCGCTGCCTACGCGAATTTCGCCCTGGCGGAACTACGCAGATGAGCGAAGCCTCGGGGCCAGCAGTGGCTGTCGGCAGCAGTCCGTTCACTACCCGCACCGCTCTGGCGTTGGTGCTGTTCGGCTCGCTCGTTTTCGTCGCCCTCCTCTGGATGATCGGCAATGGCCTTGCCGAAGGAAGCAGCAACAATGGCGGCGCGCACGCGGAGGGGCGGGGGCTTAATGGGTATGCGGCGCTCGCCAGCTACCTTGAGCGGCGTGGCCTGTCGGTGCGCCGCAGCCGCAGCAAGGCAGCCTTCGACGAGGCGGGCCTGCTTGTTCTGACGCCCGAACATGGGGCGGATGCGCACGACATTGAAACGGCCATTGCTGAGCACCGCCACCTGGGCCCTACGCTGCTGGTGCTTCCCAAGTGGCTGGCCGCCCCGGTGCCTGCGCAGTTGCGCGCTTCGACTAAGGCCAAGGCGGGCTGGGTAGTTCTCACCGATGCGCGGCCGCCTCGCTGGGCAGGGGATCTGGCCAGCTTCGGTGCGCTTGACTTGCGAGCGGAAAATGCAGACGCGGCCGGCGTCTGGCGGGGCTTTGGTCTTACCGGCCGCTTGCCGGACGGTGCGCCGGTGCAATCGCTTAGCTCCGGCTCGGTAGTAAGCCTCGTGCGTGACGCGCGCGGTCAGACACTCGCCGGCTACCGGGATGATGGCACCGCAGGGCCGGCGCTCACCGGCGATGCGCGCGATCCCGAGGGAGCCGCCTATCCGCTGGTGATCGTTGCCGAGCCCGACCTGCTCAACAACTACGCTATGGCCGATCGGCGCCGTGCAGCTCTCGCCCTCGCTCTCGTTACTGCAACCGCCGGGAGGGAGCGGACGCCTGTCACCTTCGATCTCACGCTTGCAGGGCTGGGGCGAAGCAGCAACCTCCTGACATTGGCCTTTTCACCACCATTTCTGGCCGCAACGCTGTGCCTCCTGCTTGCCGCAGCGGCCACGGGCTGGCGCGCGTTCGTACGATTCGGACCGCCGCGTGTGCCGGAACGGGCAATCGCTTTCGGCAAGCGTGCGCTCGTGACGAACGCGGCAGCGCTGATTGTGCGGTCGCGCCGCTTCCACTTGCTGGGCGGTCCCTACGCCGAAGCCTCCCGACAGCGTTCGGCTCGCGCCCTGGCGCTGGGGCGAACTGCGGATGCGGCCTCTGAGCTGCGCGCCCTTGACCGTGCCGCACTGACGCGAGGCGAAGGCGAGCATGCCTTTTCTCAACTTGCTACCCGGCTGTCGAGCGCGCGATCGCCGCGCGAGCTCCTCAAGGCGGCGCAAGACCTTCATGCCCTCGAAAGGACGCTTGTTCGATGACCCATACGCCGCCCGCTGCGCTCTCCGAGGTGGCAGACCTCGCCGCAGCCATCCGAGGCGAGATCGCCAAGGCCGTCGTGGGCCAGGCGGAGGTCGTCGAGCACTTGCTGATCGCGTTGATGGCGCGGGGGCACGTCCTGCTTGAGGGGCCTCCGGGGACCGCAAAGACCTTCCTTGCGCAGTGCTTTGCGGCAAGCCTTGGCCTGGACTACGGCCGAATACAGTTCACGCCGGACCTGATGCCGGGCGATATCCTCGGCTCCAACCTGTTCAACTTCCAGACCAGCACGTTCACGCTCACCCACGGGCCGATCTTCCGCGATCTGCTGCTGGCCGACGAGATCAACCGCACGCCGCCAAAGACGCAAGCGGCCCTGCTCGAAGCGATGCAGGAGCGGCAAGTGACACTCGACGGCACCGCGCACGCGTTGCCCGCGCACTTCATGGTCGTAGCGACGCAGAACCCGATCGAGAGTCAAGGCGTCTATCCGCTGCCCGAGGCGCAGCTCGACCGCTTTCTGTTCAAGCTCATGGTGCCGTATCCCTGCCATGACGAGGAGCGCGCCATCGTCGCTCGTTATGCGGAGAACCGCGGGCTGCCTGCACCGGCAGACCTCGGGATCGCTCCCGTGGTCGAGAGCCAGCGCCTGACAGCGGTTACGGCTGCCGTCGCGCAAGTCACTTTGTCCGAGCCTGTCGCGGACTACGTCGTGCGGCTCATCCGTGCGACGCGTGAAAGTGCGGATCTTTCGCTGGGCGCCTCCCCGCGTGCTGCGGTGCTTCTGGCGGGCGCCGCGCGGGCCCGAGCTGCGATCGAGGGGCGCGATTACGTGCTGCCTGACGACGTCAAGGCGCTCGCCGCCGGAGTGCTGCGGCATCGCTTGGCGCTCAGCCCCTCGGCCGAGATCGAGGGACGACAGGTCGAGGATCTCGTAGCCGGCCTGGTCGCTACCACCGAGGCGCCGCGCTGAGTCGATGGGGCGGACCCTTGCTCCTATAGTGCCCACCGGCCGCACGGTGGCTCTGCTCGCGGGTGCGGCGCCCGTGGCTGTCCTCGTGGCGGCGCTTGCTCCGGAAGCTTGGCTTTCCGTCGTGGCGCTGGCCCTTGCGGTTCTTATGCTTGCTGTGGCTGACGGGCTCATGGCCGGGCGCCTGGAGACGTTCACGGTCACCATACCCCACGATACCGAAGTCGGCGCGGCAAGTGCGTTTTCCTTTCACGCGCACTTCAGTTGCGGGCGCCGGTCGCGTGTAGAGGCTGCGCTCGCGTGCGATCTCCGGCTGGCTGAGGGCGGGCGTTGCTCTGCGTCGCTAGATGGTTCCGCCGCGGCCTGGGCGGCCAAGGTCGCCTTCACGCCAGCGCGCCGGGGTACCGGCCCGGTGAGCGCCGCCTGGTTGCGTTGGACTGGTCCGCTTGGGCTTGGCGCGCGCCAGCATGCGAGGGCACTGAACAATGAAGTGCGCGTGTGGCCCAACCTCGGCGATGTGCGCTCTCCCGCCTTGCAGACTTTCCTGCGCGATGCTCACTTCGGTCTGATCGCAAGGCGTATCCGCGGTGAGGGCACGCAGTTCGAGGCATTGTCTGAGTACGAGCCCGGCATGGACCGTCGCCGCATCGACTGGAAGGCGTCCGCGCGCCATGGCCAGCTCTACGCCAAGGAGATGGAGACTGAGCGCAACAATCAGATCGTCTTCGCGCTCGACTGCGGCCAGGCGATGTGCGAGCCGGTGGCTGGCATGCCTCGCATCGACCATGCCACGAGTGCCGCGCTCACGACCGCTTACGTGGCGCTTAAGGGCGGGGATCGGGTGGCGCTCTATGGTTTCGCGGCAAAGCCGGAGGCGGTCAGCCCCTTCGTTTCCGGTTCGGCCCAGTTTCATCGCCTTCAGCGCACCGCCGCTGCCTTCGACTATCGCGCTGAGGAACCCAACTTTACGCTAGCGATGGCAACGTTGGCGGCTCGGCTCACTCGCCGCTCCCTGATTGTGGTGTTCTCTGACTTCAGCGACCCCACGGGAGCCGAGTTGATGATCGAGAGCGTTTCGCGCCTCGTTGCTCGCCATGTGGTGATCTTCGTCACCCTGGTGGATGCTGAGCTGGAAGCGCTTTCCACGGCATCCCCGGCGGATCTCGATGCGCTGGCTATAGCCGTCTCGGCCGACGGACTGCTGCGTCAGCGTGCTCTGGTGCTGCTGCGGCTACGCCAGCTCGGCGTCGATGTGATCGAGGCGCGGCACGACCGGATTGGGACTCGCCTTCTGGACGAATACCTCACGATCAAGCGCCGGGGAGCAATCGGCTGATGGCTACTGCGCTGTACACGGACGATGCCTTCACGGCGGCGCTGCTGCGCTCCGATCGCTTTCGGGTGGAGCGTGAGGCGGATTGGAAGCGCCTCGATGCTATCGTCACTGCCGTGGAAAAGGGGCGCTTGCGCCGCATTTCGGACGAGGATCTGCTGGCCCTGCCCCAGCTCTACCGCACCGTCGCCTCCAGCCTCTCGATCGCCCGTGCCATCTCGCTCGATACCGCCACGCTGCGGTATCTGGAGGTGCTGGTGCAGCGAGCCTGGTTCGTGGTCTATGGGCCGCGCTCATCGTTAGGGACGTGGTTGCGCGGTTTCCTGGGAGGAGAATGGAGCCGGGCCGTTCGCGGACTCGGGATGGATCTATTGCTTGCGCTGGGCGTGATGGTGGCGGGCGTGATCGTCGGCTGGCTGCTCGTTGCAGGTGATGTGGAATGGTACCGGGTGCTGGTTCCTGCACAGTTCGCCGACGCTCGCGTTCCCGGCGCAAGCCGAGAGGCGCTTCAAGCCACCCTGTTCGGTCAGACGGAGCAGAAGGGGCTCGGCGCGTTTGCGGCCTACCTGTTCAGCAATAACGCAGGAGTCTCGATCCTGGCTTTCGCGCTGGGCTTCGCCTTTGGAGTGCCCACGCTGATGCTGCTGGTGCAGAACACCGCAGTTCTCGGCGCAATGCTCTGGCTCTACGCCGGTGCGGGCTTGACGCTGGATTTCACCGCCTGGCTGTCCGTACACGGCACGACCGAGCTTTTCGCGATCCTCCTTGCTGGGGCCTCCGGCTTACACATCGGCCGATCGATGGCCTTCCCTGGAGAGCGCAGTGTCCTGACAGCCGCAGCGGAGGCCGGGCGCCGCGCTGCCCAAGTGATGACGGGCGTCGTGCTCATGCTGGTAGTTGCCGCTCTTCTTGAAGGTTTTGCGCGTCAGCTTGTCGACAGTACGCCCGGGCGTTTGGCGATTGGCGGCTTCATGCTGGCAGCTTGGTCCGCCTATTTCTTCGCGTTCGCCCGGACGGAAAGAGGCTGACCATGGCCGTCACCGCAGCGCTGCCTTCTCGCCTTGCTCATACGGATCGCGACCGGGTGCTGATCACGCCGGAGGGTGTGGCCCTGCCGATGACCGTTGCCAGTCGCGGAGCACGTGCCGGGGCGCTGTTGCTGGACTTCACGTTTCTCACGATCGTCTTCATCGTCATCACAATCGCGCTTGTTTCCCTGGCAGGGGGCCTCGCAGCGCTGCTCAGCCGGCTCGATACAGTGGGTAGCGAGGCACCTGCGGCATTGCAGTTGGTCGTCGTTGTGTGGATCATCACCAGCTTCCTGCTGCGCTATGCCTGGTTCCTCGGGTTTGAACTGGGGCCAAGGGGAGCAACGCCGGGGAAGCGTTTGACCGGCATTCGCATTGCCGCACGCGATGGAGGCCGGCTCACCGCCGAGATGGTGATCGCTCGTAACCTTCTGCGTGACATCGAGCTGTTTTTGCCGATTGCCTTCATCGCTTCGGCCGGGGCGGACAGCACGCCGGCTTGGCTCACGGCTACGGGCTGGTTCGCCATTTTCCTGCTTTTCCCCTTCTTCAACCGAGACCGTTTGCGTGCGGGGGACGTCATAGCCGGAACGTGGGTGGTCGAGGCGCCACGGCGCAAGCTTGAAGCGCCTGTGGCCTTGCCGGCTCCCACGCAGGGACCACAGTACCGCTTCACCGAGGCTGAACTGGCGGTCTATGGTGAATACGAGTTGCAAACCCTCGAGCGTATCCTGCGCGAGGATCGCAATCCTGCGCTTGCCGCAGTGCAGACGGCCATCGCGGGTAAGATCAACCGGCAGGACGGCGCAGAAGACCCGCGCGCGTTTCTCGAAGCCTACTATGGCGAGCTGCGTGCGAGGTTGGAGGCCGGCATGCGGATGGGACGGCGTAAAGTGGACAAGCACACATGGGAAGACTGAGGATCGATACGATGGAAAGGCGAACTGTTCTTGCGGGCGCGGGCGCTGTCCTGCTGAGCGCCTGCGTATCCCCGGCAAGGTCTGCCGTTCGTTTCGACGAGCGGTTAGAGGACCTGGAAAAGGCGAGTGGTGGGCGGCTCGGTGCCTTCGTGCTCGACACGGGCAGCGGTCAAGGCCTCGGCTGGCGCCAGGGCGAGCGCTTTTGCCATTGCTCCAGCTTCAAGCTCTCCCTCGCCGCGCTGGTGCTGCGTGAAGCTGCAGAGGAGCGGATCAAGCTGGACGAGCCTATTCGCTACGGGCGCGAAGACCTTATGTCGGTTTCGCCCGTGACCACCCGCAATCTTGCGCGCGGTGCCATGACTTTCGTTGAACTGGCGCATGCGACTCAAGTGACTAGCGACAATGCGGCCGCAAACATCCTCATGCGCCGCCTGGGCGGACCAGGAGCGGTCACTCGCTTCTGGCGTGAGCTTGGCGATCCCGTGAGCCGTCTTGACGCCTACGAGCCTGCACTCAATCGTATTCCACCTGGCACATTGGAGAACAGCACCACTCCGATGGCCATGGCTCATACTGTGGGAGAAATCCTCTATGGGGATGTGCTTAGCCGTTCCGACGCCGAGCGCTTGCGCGGCTGGATGCGCGAAACCGCCACGGGCGCGCGCCGCATTCGCGCCGGACTTCCTGGCGGCTGGGATGCAGGCGACAAGACCGGGACGGCAATCCCTGATGGTTTGCCCGCCACGTACGTCGATATTGCCTTCGTGGCGCCGCCTGGACGATCGCCTCTGATCGTCGCGAGCTACTTCGAGGATCCCGTGGACAGCGGTGGTGACATGCGGCCGGAGGCCGAAGGGGCTTTGGCCCAGGTCGGAAGCCTCGCTGCAAGTTGGGCCCAAAGCCGCGGCGAGACCGGCTGAACAGCTGTTCAATTCTGGGGTTCACGTGCAGGTGAATTAGGCTAAGCCGGGTCTGAACTGGAAGCCTTGGGAGGATCCTGCATGACCAATAGAGTTGCCGTCGTCACCGGAGCTGCAGCCGGAATCGGTGCTGCCTGCGCCAAGCGGCTCGCCAAAGAAGGCGTCGCAGTCGGCGTTCTCGATCTGGATGCCGAGCGCTGCGCAGACACAGTCGAGGCTATCAAGCAGGCTGGCGGCAGTGCCATCGCTCTGGGAGCTGACGTGTCCAGCCGTGAGCAGTGCAAAGCCGCGATCGAGAAGTGCCGCGACGCGCTGGGGCCGATCACGATCCTCGTAAACAACGCAGGTGTCACTGACTTCACGAAGTTTGAGGACATGACCGACGAGCGCTGGGACTTCGTCTACGCCGTCAATGTGCGCGGGCCGATGATCCTGACACAGCTGGTGCTAGAGGACATGAAGGCTGCCAAGTGGGGCCGCATCGTCAATATCTCCTCGTCGAGCGCACAGACCGGTGCGGTCAACATGATCTGCTATTCTTCCTCGAAGGGCGCAGTGGTCACGATGACGCGTTCGATGGCGCAGGAGTTTGGCCCCTATGGCGTTACCGTCAACAACATCCCGCCGGGCTCCGTGATGGGCACGATCATGTCGGAAGAAAATCGCGACCGCTTCCAGATCCCGACCGAGGTGCTGCTGCAGACGATCCCGGTGCGGCGCATGGGCGAGCCCGACGATATCGCCAACGCCTGTGCCTGGTTGTGCAACGAAGCCAGCGGTTACGTTACCGGCCAGACGATCGGCGTCAGCGGCGGCCGCGTCGTGAGCTGATCGCTCACCAATCAAGTCCAGAAACAAGAAGGCCGGCGGAGCGATCCGCCGGCCTTTTTCTTTAGCTTGCGGTGACGGACTCTTCCGCGGCAACCTTGTCCTGCTTGTAGCGCTCGATCGCTTCGATGACGATCCGGCGCGCGTCCTCAGCTCCGCCCCAGGTGCCGACGCGGACCCACTTCTTCTTTTCCAGATCCTTGTAGTGGGTGAAGAAGTGTTCGATCTGCTCCATCACGATGCCTGGCAGGTCGTCCTTCTCCGAGACATTGGAGTAGTAGGGGAAAACCGAGTCGCTGGGCACGCAGACGAGCTTCTCGTCGCCGCCGGCTTCGTCCTCAAGGTTGAGCACGGCAATCGGGCGAGCAGCCACGACCGCGCCCGGTACAAACGGCGAGCGCGCGATGACGAGCGCGTCCAGCGGGTCGCCATCGGGCGACAGGGTGTGCGGGACGAAACCGTAGTTCGCGGGATAGCGCATCGGCGTGTGCAGGATCCGGTCGACGAAGAGCGCACCCGACGCCTTATCGAACTCGTACTTAACCGGCTCCCCGCCGACAGGAACTTCGATAATGACGTTCAGGTTCTCGGGCGGATTTTCCCCCACCGGGATCATGTCAATACGCATGGCCGTCCTTCTATCCCGCGCCTTCAGGCGCTTCGGTTGACTTTGACGGCGGCGGCTTAGCCTTCACAATGCTGCGCTGCAATGTGAATCCAGCTAAGTTGCAACTCTATCGGCGGGGCGCGAGCAGGCGGTCGAGCGGCGCCTCCTTCTGCCCGGTTGTGCGCTCCAGCCACGGCCAACGCAGACCGCCATTCCATTCAACGGGGACTGTTATGTAGCGCTCGCCACGCTTGACCAGTAGTTCAATGGGTTGGCGGGTGTCCTTGGCCATGGTGATGGCATCCTTGATCACCTGTTGCGAGTACGCGTTGCCGTTCACGGCCGCGATCTTGACGCCCTTCACGAGGCCTGCGTCGAAGGCGGGGCTGTCCCAAGTCGTGGAACTGACGGTGCCGTCCTCGCGAATAGAGATACCAAGAGAATAGCTGAGGTCGAGGGAGTTGCGGTACTTGGCGATGCCGGCCTGATAAGGGTTGGGGCTGTCCTTCCACACAAGGCGGTAACCCGCCTTCTTGAGTCCGGCGAGGGGGGAAGGCTGACCCGGTTCGTAGAGGCGCGTGCGCAGGAACTTGGCCCAATCGTACGGATAGACGCTGTTCAACGTCGTGACGACTTCGCCAAAGGTATAGGGCAACTGGCCCCAGTCTCCGTCGCGCATGCCGAAGAAGGCGCGGGCGAAATCGTCCAGCCCCTTGGCTCCGCGCGTTCCCTCGCGGATCACCTGGTCGGCCTCAAGCCAGACGAGGGCACCTTCGTTGTAGTAGTCCTCGCCGCGCGTCAGCGTGTCGAACGGCAGCGGACGGCGGCCGTTGATGATGGGGTCCTTGGTGGTGTCCTCCACGGAGCGCCAGGCGCGCCCCGGTGTCCCTTCCGCATAGCGTGCGGCGTTTGCTGCGAAGGCGCCCAGAACCGTCTCCTTCGCCTGAATGCCTGAGCGCGCGGCTAGCACCAGTCCCCAGAACTGGGTCTGCCCTTCGTAGACCCACAACAACGAATTGCGCATCGGGTACTGATAGTCGGGCGTCCACAAGTCTGCAGGCCGGCGATACTTGCCGTTCCAGCTATGCACCAACTCATGCGCGATGACGTTGCGATCCCAGTCGAACGCTTCCCAATCGACGAAGACTTTCGGCTCCATCTGGTTCTCGCTGGAGCGGTGATGCTCCAGGCCGATGCCGCCCATGCGATCGGTGAGGGCGGTCAGCAGGGTATAATGGTCGAAGTGGCGGGCGCCGAACAGTGCCAGTGCTTCTGTAACCAACTTGCGATAAGTCGCGAGGTGCTCGGGCTTGATCGCCAGATCCTGCGGCACGTCTGCCACAGCATCCATCCGCACATTTTGCCCCAGATCCCAGCTCTTCGCATAACGGCCCGCGAAGATGGGCGAATCCACCAGCGTTTCATAGTTCGTGGGCGACCAGCGGACCGTGTCGCCGGTGCGCGTCATTCCGTCCAACGCGGTGAAGACAGTCCAGCCCTCCGGCACTTTGACACGCGGGGCGACCGTGATCTGCCGCGTGTAATGGCCTGCCGGATAGAGTGTCATCTTTTCCCACTGCAGGTTGAGCATTTCCCGCGTCATCGTGATCCGCCCCTCGTCGCTCTGCACCGGCGAGGTATGTATGAAGTTGGCAGTTACAGTTCGTGCACCCTCCGGCAGCGCCAGATGGAAGGCGTTCACTGCAACGGGATCGCGGGTCCAGGCGACCGGCTTTCCGTTTGCGGTGAAGCGGATGTCCGCGAAAAGGGGCAGGGTGTTGCGCGGCGCGTGCCCGCCGGGCACCCACAGCGGCTCCAGCAGCGTCAGTTCGCGCGTGCCGGGCGCAACGGGAATCGTTTGTGTGACCTTGTAGAGGCCGCGGGTCACGTCGGTGGCGTCGATGTCGATCCCGATGGTGCCGGGGTAGGCGATGTCACGCGCTTCCGGTATCGGCGCCGGCAGCGGTGTCGGCACCGGGGCGCTGTTGCCCGGCACTTGCTGCGCCAGGGCGATTGGGGAAATGGCGAGGGAGGCGGCTGCGAGCGCGAACGTGATCTTCATGCCTCAGCTTGCGCAGAGGCGGCGCTTGCCGCAAGTCCCAAAATAACGGGACAGCTCGCGGCTTTGCCTGCGCTCGCGAAACGGGTTAAGCGCGCGCCCATGAACACTGCCACTTCGCCTGCTACCACTCCGAGCCCGATCCGCGGCACCCAGGACATCTTCGGCGCCGAGGCCGAGGCCTTCGCACGTGTGGTGGAGACCTTTGAACGCGTCCGCCGTCTCTATCGCTTTCGCCGCGTCGAGATGCCCGTATTCGAGAAAACCGCGGTTTTCTCACGCTCGCTGGGTGAGACCACCGATGTCGTTTCCAAGGAGATGTACTCGTTTGAGGATCGGGGCGGCGACTCGCTGACCTTGCGGCCGGAGTTCACCGCAGGCATCGCTCGCGCCTATCTGACGGATGGGTGGCAGCAATTCGCCCCGCTCAAAGTGGCGACGCATGGCCCGCTATTCCGCTACGAGCGTCCGCAGAAGGGCCGCTATCGTCAGTTTCATCAGATCGATGCCGAGATTATCGGTGCCGGGGAGCCGGCGGCAGACGTGGAACTTCTGGTAATGGCCGACCAGCTCCTGCGCGAGCTCGGCATTGCCGATGGCGTCACGCTGCAGCTTAACACCTTGGGGGACGGCGCTAGTCGCGAGGCATGGCGTGCAGCACTCGTCGAGTACTTCCGCGCGCATCGCTTGGAGCTGTCGGAGGACTCGCAGGACCGGCTCGAGCGCAACCCCCTCCGTATTCTCGATTCGAAGGATTCGCGCGACCGGCCCTTTGCCGATGCTGCGCCGCGCATCGACGATTACCTGTCCTCCGAGGCGCAGGATTTCTTTGCTGCGGTAATCCAAGGACTGGATGCGGCGGGGGTGGCTCATACCCGGGCTCCAGCCCTTGTGCGCGGTTTGGATTACTATCGACACACGGCTTTCGAATTCGTCACCGACCGGCTGGGCGCACAAGGGACCGTGTTGGGGGGTGGCAGGTATGATGGCCTCATGGAAGCGCTGGGTGGCGCGGCTACTCCCGCCGTCGGCTGGGCAGCGGGAATCGAGCGGCTGGCGATGCTTGTGGCGGACGCGGGCGAAGTTCCCGAGGCCAAGGCCGATGTCGCCATCGTCCCAATGGGGGCGGCGGCGGAAAGTGCATGCCTTGGCCTTGCTGCGACACTGCGTCGTTCCGGCCTCGCGGTCGACATGGGCTTTCGTGGCAACATGAAGAAGCGCATGAGCCGTGCCAATGACAGCGGCGCGCGTTTTGCTCTGATCGTGGGCGACGACGAGCTCGCCGCTGGGGAGGCCACGGTGAAGGACTTGGTCTTGGGTGAGCAGGAGCGGCTACCGCTTCATGCCATCCCGGCAAGGATCGGCGTGTGAGCATCGTCTCCGACGCACGCCTTCAGCAAATTGGGGCGCGCTTTGCAGAACTGGAGGCGCGTCTTGCCTCCGGCACGCTGGAGGGTGACGCCTTCGTTGCGGCAAGCCGTGACTACGCTGAACTTGAGCCTGTGGCGCGAGTGGCATCCGACGTGATCGCGATGCGCGGCGAACTCGCAAGCTTGCAGGTGCTGCAAGACCCCGATCCCGAGATGCGGGCGCTCGCGGAGGAGGAGGTCGCGCGGTTAAAGGCAGAGCTGCCGGAGGCGGAGCGCCGCCTCGCGCTTGCCATGTTGCCGCGGGACGCTGCGGACCAGCGGCCCGCCATGCTGGAAATCCGCGCCGGCACCGGTGGTGACGAAGCGGCGCTCTTTGCCGCCGACCTGTACCGCATGTACGAACGCTATGCCGCCGAGCAGGGCTGGCGCCTTGAGATGATCAGCGCCAACGCCAGCGATATTGGTGGCTTCAAGGAAGTCGTGGCCAACGTCGCGGGCACCGGTGTTTTCGCCAAGCTCAAGTTTGAGAGCGGCGTCCACCGTGTCCAGCGTGTGCCGGTGACCGAAAGCGGCGGGCGTATACATACATCTGCGGCGACAGTGGCAGTCTTGCCGGAGCCGAGCGAAGTGGACGTGCAGATCGAGGACAAGGACCTCAAGATCGACATCTATCGGGCCAGCGGCGCCGGCGGGCAGCACGTCAACACCACGGATTCGGCGGTGCGTATCACTCACTTGCCTACCGGCATTGTCGTAATCCAGCAGGATGAGCGCAGCCAGCACAAGAACAAGGCAAAGGCCATGCAGGTCCTGCGCACCCGCATTTACGACAAGCTGCGCGAGGAAGCGCACGGTGCGGAAGCCGAGGCACGAAAGGCCATGGTCGGCTCGGGCGATCGCTCGGAGCGCATCCGCACCTACAATTTCCCGCAGGGGCGCGTGACCGATCACCGCATCAACCTCACTCTGCACCGCTTGCCCGAGATCCTTGAAGGGCCGGGCCTTGCCGAGTTGGTCGATGCTCTCATCGCGAAGGATGAGGCGAAACGCCTTGCAGCGATGGATGGCTGAGCGGTGGTGTGTGCCAGGGTGACCGAGGCGCTTCCTACGGTATCGCACGCGATCCGCGAAGCCGCCGCACGCCTCGCGGCCACAAGCGACACCGCGCGCCTCGATGCCGAAGTGCTGATGGCTCATGCGCTCAACACCTCGCGTTCCGACCTGCTGCTACGGCACATGGGCCATGCTGTGCCGGCGCAATTCGCGGCCTCGATCGAGCGGCGCCTCCAGCATGAGCCCGTCGCCTACATCGTGGGGCACCAGGAGTTTTACGGCCTGCCTTTCAGGGTCAATCGTGACGTTCTGATCCCGCGTGCAGATAGCGAAGTCGTGGTCGAGCATGCCTTGGCGGCGCAACCCACCGCCCGCAGGGTGCTGGACTGCGGCACCGGGTCGGGAGCCTTGCTTCTCGCCGTGCTCACGAATCTGCTGGACGCCGACGGCATGGGTATCGATCGCAGCGAAGAGGCGTTGGCAGTGGCGCGGAGCAATGCACAGGTCCTGAAGCTGGAGGTGCGCGCCCGCTTCCTGACGGCAGACTGGTCTCAACCCGGTTGGGATGAAGGGCTCGGCGGGAGATTCGATCTGATTCTCGCCAACCCTCCGTACGTCGAAGAGCAGGCGGACCTTCACTCGTCAGTCCGGAGTTTCGAGCCGGCAGGGGCTTTGTTTGCCGGCGAGGATGGGCTGGACGCTTACCACCTTCTCATTCCCCAAATGCCGGCTCTTCTGGCGCCGCGAGGAGCGGCATTGGTGGAAATCGGATCGAGCCAGGCTGACGCGGTCAGTGCCATAGCCAACGCGGCGGGCCTTTGTGCTCAGGTGCACCTGGACTTGGGAGGGCGGCCGCGCGCTCTGGAATTATCGTTCGGAGGGTGAGATTTCGCTTGGTTTTTGCTGGCACAACTCTTAAGGCTGCAAGCGAACCGGCATATGGACGTGAACTTCCCCATACCCGGTTTGACTCCAGCATTTGCAGTTGGCCGCGACGGGGGAGTTGCGGCTTTGCAGATGTCGGGGCCACGGTGCTCGAATGGCGAGCCGTGGTGGGCGACATACGGCATCGTGAACTCAGAAGGGTTCGAAACGGCCCGGAGTTTTGAGGAAAGCTATCCTTGAATAACAATCGTAATAACAACAACAACCGTCGGCGTGGCCGCGGTAATAATCGTCCACAAGGCGGTCAGCAACTGAACCGGATCGACAGCAGGGCGCGGGGCAACGCGCCGCAGTTGCTGGAGAAATACCGTAAGCTGGCGCACGATGCGCATCTGAATGGTGATCGCGTGACGGAGGAATATTACCTCCAGTTCGCCGACCACTACTTCCGCGTCATCGCCGACCAGCGGCAGCGGCAGGAAGAGTCTCGTCAGCCTCGTCGCGAGGAGCGGGCGTCTGATTACGGCGACGACTACGCCGAGGAAGATGCCTACGCCGACAGCGGCTCTCCCTACGAGCGTTCCGGTGGCGGGCAGAGCGGAAACGCTGGCGCGAACGGATCGGCTCAGGGCAATGGCGGGAATGGTGACAGCCGTGCCGAGCGTGGCCCCGATCGTGGCAGGCGTCCGGAGCGAGCTGAGCGGCCCGATCGGAATGACCGTGCAGAACGTCAGCCTCGCAATGAGCAGCTTCGGAATGAAGCGCCTGCTGGTGAGAGCCAGCCCGTCGCTGAGGGTGAGGCTGTGGCCTTCGAAGAAAACGAGAATCCTTTTGTGCGCGAGAGCCGCGCGCCGCGTACGCCGCGAGCGCGCAAGCCCCGCCGCGAAAAGCAGGAGGTCGAGGGTGCGGCTATGACGGCTGATGTCGACGAGGCGCCGGCCAGTCTTGACCCGACGAGCCTTCCGCCTGCGATCTCTACACGAAAGGAAGAGGCTGCTGAGGAGGCGCCGGCCAAGCCCAAGCGGCGTACGCGCCGTGTCTCGCCGCCATCGGATGATGCGGCAGGCTCGCTTGAAACTGTAAACTGATCGGGCAACGGCGGGGCAGATTCGCTTGCTCCGCACTCGCTCGAGCGGCAAGCCGCACGATATGGATAAGCCGTCGAACGCGCCGCTCAGCGGATTGCCAGCATGGATCCGGCACCCCCATGCTGGCGCGCTCGCGGCTGGCGCTTTGGCTGCCTGCGGCTTCCAGCCGCTCGCTTGGTGGCCGCTGACGATCATCGCCATCGCTTGGCTGATCGAGCTGGTTGATCGGGCGCCACGAGCCAAGCAGGCGTTCTTCCTAGGTTGGCTCTTCGGACTTTCCCACTTCACCATCGGCAATAACTGGATTGCGACGGCCTTCACCTACCAGGCCGAGATGCCCGCGTGGCTTGGTGGTATCGCAGTTGTTTTGCTGTCGCTGTACCTTGCCTTGTACCCTGCATTGGCGGCGCTTGGCGCGTGGCTTCTCGCCCATAAACTGCGGGGTCCGGGAACTGGTCTTCGTCTGGACCCGCCGGGAGGCCGAGGCGGCCTGGGTCTTGCCCTCGCAGGCTGTTGGATTGGTGCGGAGTGGCTCCGGGCGTGGGTATTCACAGGCTTTGCCTGGAATCCACTCGGCGTGGCTCTACTTGGACCTTACTCCGGACAAGGTCTTGCGGTGCTCGCGCCTTGGATCGGCACGTACGGCCTTTCGGGCCTCCTTGTCGTGATTGCTGCCGCCGTACGGACACTCGCCCGCGAAGTGCTGTTTGCGAGCGGCAGAAACCGCCTTGGATGGGCTGCAGCGCTGACTGCGCTTGTGGCGGGGGTGACGCTGCAGATGGCGCTCTCGCCCGGCTATCTTGCACGGCACGAGGGGCAGATCCGCTTTACCTTGATTCAGCCCGATCTGCGCCAGGAAACGCTGGACGATCCACGCAACTACGAAGCGCATTTCATCAAGATGGCGCGCCTTACGATACCCCAAAATCGAGGAGACCGACGCGTCGTGTTCTGGCCCGAATCGGGGCTCGTCGACTACCTGCGCGACGGGTATCCCGAGTACTTCTATCGCCAGATGACTTACGCCGCCGATCCGGTGCTGGCACGAGAGCGGATCGGACAGGTCATCGGCTCCTATAGCCTGCTTCTCACGGGTGCCGTCGATCTTGTGGTCAAGGATCGCGAAGTGCTGGCGGCACGCAACTCGGTGACCGCGATAGACTGGCGCGGCAGCATTCTTGCCGGATACTCCAAGGCCCACCTTGTGCCTTACGGGGAGTATCTTGCTCTGCGCTGGCTGCTCGAGCCGCTCGGCGCGCGTCGACTTGTTGCGGGCGCGCTGGACTTTTGGCCGGGACCAGGGCCGCGCACCTATGATTTCGGCGCGTGGGGCAAGGCGGGCATCCAGATTTGCTATGAAATCATCTTTTCGGGCGAGGTGGTCGACCGTGCACAACGGCCCGACTACATTTTTAACCCCTCAAATGATGGATGGTTTGGTAGCTGGGGGCCACCACAGCACTTGGCTCAGGCGCGACTTCGGGCTGTCGAGGAGGGGCTGCCGGTACTCCGCTCGACCACCACGGGTATCAGTGCCGTGATCGACGCGGATGGTATCGTGCGCGAGTTTCTTCCCGCTCACGTCGCTGGTCGGATCGACGGACGCATTCCTCCTGCGCATGAGCCGACGCTGTTTGCTCGCTATGGCAACGTGTTGCCATTGGCGTTCGCCGTTCTGCTGCTCGCCGCATCGATGGTTGCGCGCAAGCGGCGCAAGCCCTATCGCGGCCTATAAAGATATCTTTATATGATGGGTGACCGATGCGTAAAAACTATGTCTTCACCTCCGAAAGCGTCTCCGAGGGCCACCCGGACAAAGTCGCTGACCAGATCTCTGACGCGATCGTGGACCTCTTCCTTTCAAAGGACCCAGAGGCGCGCATAGCTTGTGAGACACTGACCACCACGCAGCGAGTCGTCCTGGCAGGTGAGATCCGCTGCAAAGGCGTTTACGAGAACGGCGAGTGGGCCCCCGGCGCGCTTGAGGAGATCGAAGCGACAGTGCGCGAGGTCGTCCGCCAGATCGGCTATGAGCAGGAAGGCTTCCACTGGAAGACGTTCGAGTTCAGCAATTGCCTCCACGGCCAGTCCGCCCATATCGCGCAAGGCGTGGACGCCAGCGGTAACAAGGACGAAGGTGCTGGCGATCAGGGCATCATGTTTGGTTTCGCTTGTGACGAGACTCCCGATCTGATGCCGGCCACCCTCGACTACAGCCACAAGATTCTACAGCGGATGTCGGATGACCGGCACTCCGGCGCGGCGCCGTTCCTGGAACCCGACGCGAAAAGCCAGGTGACCCTGCGCTTTGAAAACGGCCGCCCGGCAGCCGCTACGGCCATCGTGGTCTCTACCCAGCACAAGGAAGGCTGGGACTCGGGCGAAAAAGAGGCCGAGCTCAAGGCTTACGTAAAGAACGTTGTGGCCGAAGTGCTTCCCGCCGAGCTTCTGTCGGACCAGACCGTCTACCACATCAATCCGACCGGCAGCTTCGTGATCGGCGGCCCTGATGGCGATGCCGGCCTGACCGGGCGTAAGATTATCGTGGACACCTACGGCGGCGCATCGCCCCATGGTGGCGGCGCCTTTTCTGGCAAGGACCCGACGAAGGTTGATCGTTCGGCAGCTTACGTCACGCGTTACCTGGCAAAGAACGTGGTTGCCGCAGGCCTTGCGCGCCGCTGCACAATTCAGGTTTCCTATGCCATCGGCATCTCCTCTCCGCTATCGCTCTATGTCGACACGCACGGCACAGGGACAGTGGCGGACCCGGTGTTGGAGGCCGCGATCGTACAAGTCGCGGCAGACAAGCTGGGCGGCCTTACTCCGCGAGGCATTCGCGTTGGGCTGGGCCTGAACAAGCCCATCTATCGTTCAAGCGCGGCTTACGGCCACTTCGGGCGCAAGCCCGAGGGTGAACTCTTCCCGTGGGAGCGCACGGATCTTGGCGAGGCGCTGTTGGCAGCCGTCGCTCAAGAGAGCGGAAAGCTGGAGCCTGCTGAATAAGCCCGATGCCGAGAATAAGCGGGGGAGCCTACGAGACTGTCATCTCCGTCGAGACCTTGCGTGAAGTTCTGGCCAACGGCGACGACCTGCTTCTGATCGGTTGCGAATTCGATCTCGCCGATCCGGTGCGGGGCCTTGAGCTCTTTCGTGAAGGTCATCTGCCGGGCGCGCGTTATGTCGATCTGGAGCAGGACCTGTCTGGGCTGGTGAGCGGAGGCGGTGGCCGGCATCCGCTCCCCGCCCGGACTGCCTTCGCAGCCACGATGCGCCGGCTGGGGCTTTGCTCCGGCCGGCAAGTCGTCGCCTACGATGGTAGCGGCGGGATGTATGCAGCGCGGCTCTGGTGGATGCTCCGGTGGCTCGGCCATTCGCCCGTGGCCGTGCTCGACGGTGGCAAACAAGCCTGGATAGAAGCCGGGTTACCGATCGAGGTGGGTGAGCCGCCTGTCGCGCGCCAAGGCGACATTGCACCCGGTGCCCCGCTCGTGGGGGAGCCTGTGACGGCTGACGAACTGCTCGCAGATCTCACGCGTGACGATCTGCAGGTGATTGATGCCCGCGACCCGAAGCGCTTTGCGGGCGAGCCTCATCCGCTGGATGCAGTCTCCGGGCACATTCCCGGAGCAAGCAACAGGTTCTTTCGCGACAATCTCGACAAAGACGGCCGCTTTCGCTCGCCAACGGAATTAGCTGAGGCATTCCAGAAGGCGCTCTCTGGCAAGGCGCCCCACCAGAGCGTTCTGCAATGCGGTTCCGGCGTAACCGCATGCCACAATGCGCTTGCCATGGAACTAGCCGGCCTCAAGGGGGCCAGGCTCTACCCGGGCTCGTGGAGCGAGTGGACCTCCGATCCGTCCCGGCCAATCGCCAAGGGGGCGTGATGCCCCCTCAGCGTCCGGCGGTTCACTTCTTCAGTTCAGCCTCGATCGCGGAGACCAGTACGGGATCATCGGGGGTCATCGCCGGCGCGAAGCGGCCGACTACCGATCCGTCGCGTCCGATCAGGAACTTCTCGAAGTTCCAGAGGACCTCGGGATCGTCGTTCGGCGTCATGCCGTAGCCCTTGAAGCGCTCTTTCATCCCATCGACGTCGCCCTGCTTTGTCGGCACAGACTCAGTCAAGGCGGCATAGAGGGGCTGCTTGTCGGGTCCGCTGACAGGTGCCTTGGTGAAGAGAGGGAAAGAGACGCCGTAGTTCACTTGGCAGAACTCCTCGATCTCCTCATGCGAGCCGGGCTCCTGTGCGCCGAAGTCGTTGGCGGGAAAGCCGAGCACCTCGAAGCCCTGATCCTTGTAGCTCTTGTAGAGCTTTTCCAGACCCTCGTACTGGGGCGTGAGTCCGCACTTCGAAGCCACGTTGACCACGAGCAGGACTTTGCCGGCATGATCGCCAAGAGTGTCGGGCGCACCATTGATGCGGGTCAGTGGAACTGCTGCGAGGTCGGCCATGCTGTGATCTCCCAATGATGAGGGAGGAGTTATGGGGCCGACCCATGACCGCTGCAAGACATCGCTAAGATGCGTTTCTAGCTCTCATAGCGCGCCGTGGTCTTTGCCGCGACCTCCTCTGCGGTAACTCCGGGCGCCAGTTCGATCAGGCGGAACGGGCTGGCGTGATCGGGGCGTGCGAAGACACACATGTCGGTGACGATCATGTCCACCACGTTCTTCCCGGTAAGGGGCAAGGTACAAGCGGGGATGAACTTGGGATCGCCGTTCTTCGAAGTGTGCTCCATCACGACGATGATCTTCTTCACGCCAGCGACCAGGTCCATCGCTCCGCCCATGCCCTTGATCATCTTGCCCGGGATCATCCAGTTGGCGATGTCGCCATTCTCGGCCACTTCCATGGCGCCGAGCACGGCCAGGTCGATGTGCCCTCCACGGATCATCGCGAAGCTCGTCGCACTATCGAAGTAGGCCGAGTGTGGCAGCTCGCTGACAGTCTGCTTGCCCGCGTTGATGAGGTCGGGGTCAACTTCATCAGGGTAGGGGAAGGGGCCGATGCCCAGCATGCCATTCTCGGACTGCAGCGTCACTGTCATGCCCTTGGGCACATGGTTCGCGACGAGAGTGGGGATGCCGATGCCGAGGTTGACGTAGAAGCCGTCCTGCAGCTCCTGCGCGGCACGGGCGGCCATTTCGTCGCGGGTCCAGCCTTTGCTTTCCTGAGGCATCAGACGGTCTCCCTCTCGCGCGTGGTCGTGAACTCGATTTTCTTGTCGTACGGAGCCCCAACGATCATCCGCTGCACGAAGACGCCGGGTAGGTGGATGGCGTCAGGATCCAGCGAGCCAGTGGGCACGATCTCTTCCACTTCAACGACGCAGATCTTGCCACAAGTGGCGGCCGGGACGTTGAAGTTGCGCGCGGTCTTGCGGAACATCACGTTGCCGGTCTCATCCGCCTTCCAGGCCTTCACCAGAGACAGATCGGCAAAGATGCCTCGCTCCAGCACGTATTCCTCTTCGCCATTCCGACCGGCCAGAACTTTGGTTTCCTTACCTTCGGCGATGAGAGTGCCGACGCCGGTCTTGGTATAGAAGCCGGGGATACCGGCACCGCCAGCACGCAGTCTCTCTGCCAGAGTACCCTGCGGGCAGAATTCCACCTGGAGTTCACCCGAGAGGTACTGGCGCTCAAACTCCTTGTTCTCGCCAACGTAGGACGAGATCATCTTCTTTACCTGCTTGGTGCGCAGCAGTTTGCCGATGCCTTCGTTGTCGATGCCGGCATTGTTAGAGGCGAAAGTCAGATCCTTGACCCCGCTGTCGCGGACGGCGTCGAGCAGTCGTTCGGGGATGCCGCACAAGCCGAAGCCGCCGGCGGCAATCAGCAGCCCGTCCCTTAGCAGGCCGTCAAGCGCGGCGGTGGCGTCGGGGTAAAGCTTGTTCATGGGCGGCCTCCCTGCTGGCTTCGCATTTTGCGCTGCAGCGCGCTTCCTGCTGCCGATAGCCCAAGCGTTACGCGAAGGTCCAGTTCCCGATCCCGCCTTTTGACTTGCGTCATGGAGTTTGAAATCCTGCCCACGGTAAGTCCGTGCGAGATGAAGGAGGAGAAAGGCATGCGTTCGATACTCGTTAGCGGTGAAGCCGGCCCCGGAACCGAAGTGCGCTTGCAAGCCGCTCTTGGTCTTGCACGATCATTCGGCGCGCATCTCACCGTCTTGTTCAGCCTGCCTGTATCCCGATATGTCGCCTTCGACGGCATCGGCGGCAGCTACATCGTCGGTGATGCCTTGGAGCAGGCCCGCAAGGACGAAGACGAGGCAGTGGCTGCCCTGGAGCAGCGCCTGACTCGCGAAGGGGTGCCGTTCGATTTGGTGCGTAGCGAAGAAGAACCCGGCGCTGCTCTGGCGTCAGCGGCGCGACTGGCAGACCTGGTCGTCCTTTCACGCTCAGGCCCGATCGCCGGTGACGTTGCTATGATGGGGCAAGTTCCGGTGCTTGCGCTGCCGGACGAAGGTCACGTCGTGCTGCCGCCCCGCCGTGCCTGCATTGGCTGGAACGGCGGGGATGAAGCCGCAGCGGCAGTGCGGGCGGCTGTGCCGCTTCTGGTCAACTGCGAAACCGTGGAAGTGATTCGTATCGCAGAGAAGCCCGGCGGGTTTCCCGGGACGGACGTGCTGCGCTATCTCTCGCGTTACGGCATCAGGGCAGAGCTAAAGGAAGTCGAACCTGATGGATCGGTGGAAGAAACCCTTGCCCTTGCGGTGAAACAAGCGCGCGCCGATCTCCTCGTGATTGGTGCTTACGGCAAGAGCCGCTTGCGGGAGTATCTGTTCGGCGGCGTAACAGCGCACTTCCTTCAGCACGAAGCCTCACCCCCATTGCTGCTCATCCACTGACGCAGGAAGTTTATCCTGGATGCTCGTCCAGCTCATGTATGCTGCAATGCAGCGATATGGCCGAAGACACTTATGAGCTATGTTGATCCTCAAAGAGAGGGGGCTCACGTGAGACCGGATCACGCTGCCATTCTCGACTTAGAATGCCGTTAAACGACGGGAATCATGCATGTTCGCCCGCTTTGTCAGCGGCGATTGCGTTTCATGCAACCATGATCGAGCTTTTCGCATTTGCACAAAATCACCGCTGGCAGCATATAGAACTCGCCTTTCAGGCATCCTCTCCCAAAACTTCCAAGGCCCGGTCGGTATCCGATCGGGCCTTTTTTTCATCCTGAACATCGTTGCCAGCGCGAGGTCCGCGCTGCGATCCGGAATCGAACGATTGCGCGGCGGCTCGTTTGAAATGTTTCGATCGCGTCCCTAGTTCGGCTCCGGCCCGCGATGGGCCGGATGTAACGCGAGGGGGTTCAAGCATGGCCGACGCTGCGATCCAGTCTGAGGACAGGACGATCAAGCTTCAAGTGGCGGCGGCGCGCCAAGAAGAGAGCGGCCACGGTATCGCGCGACTTTCGCGCGCCTCGCTCTCGGCCATCGGCGCTATGGAAGGCGACGTTCTGGAGATCACCGGGAAGAGCATGACCGTGGCTCGCGCCATGCTCGGCTATCCCGAGGACGAGGAGCTTCAGGTCATTCGCCTCGACGGCCTTCAGCGCGGCAATGCCGAGGTTGGTTCGGGTGAGCACGTAAAAGTGAGCAAGGCCGAATCGCGGCCCGCCCAGCGCGTCGTCTTCGCGCCTGCGCACAAGGAAATGCGGCTGCAGGGGCCGGCACAAGCTCTGAAGCGGAACTTTTTCGGTCGGTCGATGGTGCAGGGTGACCTCGTCGCCACCACCGGCCAGCAGCAAGTCGCCGATCTGCCGCCCCAGCTGCAGCGCATGTTCAACGCGCCAGCGTATTCTCTGACGCAGATACGTCTGAACGTCGTTTCGACAGTTCCCAAGGGCATCGTCCACATCGACGAGAATACCGAGGTGGAACTGCGCGAAGTCTACGAGGAAGCGCAGGGGCCTCGCGGTGACATCAACTATGACGATGTCGGCGGCATGGGAGACACCATCCGTCAATTGCGCGAGATGGTGGAGCTTCCGCTGCGCTACCCCGAACTTTTCACCCGGCTTGGGGTCGATCCGCCGAAGGGTGTGCTCCTGCACGGTCCGCCGGGCACCGGCAAGACGCGCTTGGCCCAAGCGGTCGCGAACGAAAGCGATGCCAGCTTCCATTCGATCAACGGCCCCGAGATCATGGGCTCCGGCTACGGAGAGAGCGAAAAGGCGCTCCGCGAAGTTTTCGAGGAGGCGACCAAATCCGCCCCCGCGATCATCTTCATCGATGAGATCGATTCAATCGCGCCCAAGCGCAGCCAGGTTCACGGCGAGGCGGAAAAGCGCCTGGTCGCTCAGCTGCTGACACTGATGGATGGGCTCAATTCGCGTGCCCATGTGGTTGTGATCGCGGCTACCAATCGGCCGGACGCGATTGATGAGGCACTGCGCCGTCCGGGCCGCTTCGACCGCGAGATTGTGATCGGCGTTCCCGACGAAAGCGGCCGGCGAGAGATCCTGGGCATCCACACCCGCGGCATGCCGCTGGGTTCAGGCGTGAACCTGAGCGAGTTGGCCCGCACTACTCACGGCTTCGTCGGTGCTGATCTGGCGGCGCTGGCGCGCGAGGCGGCAATCGATGCGGTGCGCCGCATCATGCCCAAGCTTGACCTTGAAGCACGCACAATACCGCCCGAAGTGCTGGAGAGCCTCTCGGTCGAACGCGACGATTTCCTTGCCGCGCTGAAGCGGGTGCAGCCTTCGGCGATGCGCGAAGTCATGGTGCAAGTGCCCAATATCGGTTGGGCCGACATCGGCGGCTTGGACAATGCGCAGATGAAGCTGCGCGAGGGCGTGGAACTGCCGCTCAAGGATCCGGCGAGCTTTCACCGGCTCGGGATACGTCCGGCGAAGGGCTTCTTGCTCTATGGGCCGCCGGGCACCGGCAAGACGCTGCTGGCCAAAGCGGTGGCGAAGGAGGCGGAAGCCAACTTCATCTCGATCAAGTCGTCCGACTTGCTTAGCAAGTGGTACGGCGAAAGCGAGCAGCAGATCGCCAAGCTGTTCAGCCGCGCCCGCCAGGTTGCGCCTTGCGTGATCTTCATCGACGAGATCGACAGCCTCGTGCCCGCGCGCGGCAATTCCATGGGCGAGCCGCAAGTAACCTCTCGCGTCGTTAACACGATGCTAGCGGAAATGGACGGCATGGAAGACATGCAGTCGATCGTCGTCATCGGCGCTACCAACCGCCCGGCGCTGGTCGACCCCGCGCTGCTGCGGCCGGGTCGCTTCGATGAACTGGTTTATGTCGGCACCCCCGACGAGGCGGGCCGCGCGCATATTTTGGGCATCCACACCGCACAGATGCCGCTCGAGGCCGATGTCGACCTGGACCGTATCGCTCGCCAGACCGAACGTTTCACCGGCGCCGATCTGGAGGACGTGGTCCGCCGTGCCGGCCTTAGCGCTATCCGCAAGCGGGGATCGGAGGTCAGCGCTGTCACGCGCGAAGACTTCGATGAAGCGCTGGAGGACAGCCGCGCCACTGTGACGCCTGAAATGGAGGAGGAGTACGCCCGCATGAAGGGCGAACTCAAACGGCGCGCTATGGCAGTCGAACCGATCGGCTTCATCGCGCCCGGCATGGTCGAGCCGCGAAGAGAGCGGAAACACGGCGACTGACGTCGCTCTCGTACCAAGTTGTTTCTTGACGTAAGCCCGGCCCATCATGGCCGGGCTTACTGCATCAGAGGCTTGTGCGATTGTCGGGCCTTAGTGCGCCGCGCCCCAACTAGCCCCGGACCCAATCTCCACGCCCAGCGGCACGTCCAGCTTCACTGCGGGCAGCGCGGCTTCGGCCATCACACGCTCGATAACCGGAGAGGCAGCAGCGACGTCGCGTTCCGGCAACTCGAAAACGAGTTCGTCGTGCACCTGCAGCAGCATGCGAACGTCCTTCAGGCCAGCATCTGCGAGCGCAGGCCCCATCCGTACCATGGCTCGCTTGATGATGTCGGCGCTGGTGCCTTGGATCGGCGCGTTGATCGCGGCGCGCTCTGAGCCTTGCCGCTCGGCCTGTGCCTTGGATGTGATCCGGGGGAACCAGGTCTTGCGGCCGAACAGCGTCTCCGAATAGCCGCGCTCGCGCACCAGTTCGAGAGTGGAGACAATGTAGCGCTGAATGCCGGGAAAACGCTCGAAATAGCGGTCGATCATCGCCTGCGCCTCATCCGCGCCTGTCCCCAGACGGCCCGCGAGGCCCCAGCGGGAGATCCCGTAGAGGATGGCGAAGTTGATCGTCTTGGCGCGACCGCGGGTATCGCGATCGACGGTGCCGAACATCTCCATCGCGGTGCGGGCGTGAATGTCCTCACCACTTGCGAAGGCCTCCTTGAGGGGCGGCACATCGGCCATGTGGGCGGCGAGCCGCAGCTCGATTTGCGAGTAGTCCGCTGATAGCAGGACATTGCCTGGTTCTGCCACGAAGCAGTCGCGGATCTGGCGGCCGATTTCGGTGCGGATCGGGATGTTTTGCAGGTTGGGGTCGGTTGAGGACAGGCGCCCGGTCTGCGCCCCGACCAGCGAGTAGCTGGTGTGCACGCGACCCGTCGCGGGGTTGATCGCTGCCTGCAGCGCCTCCGTGTACGTGGAGCGCAGCTTCGTCAGCTGCCGCCATTCCAGCACTTTGGTCGCAACCTCCGCGCCTTGGCTGGCGAGATTTTCGAGAATGGTCTGGTCCGTCGAATACTGGCCGGACTTGCCTTTGCGCCCTCCCTTATAGCCCATCTTGTCAAACAGGATGTCACCGAGCTGCTTGGGGCTGCCGATGGTGAACTCCTGCCCGCACAAGCCGAAGATTTCGCATTCCAGAGCGGAGACCGCCTCGGCGAATTGCTTGGACAGGCCGGCAAGTTTGTCTCGATCCACTTTGATCCCGTAACGCTCCATTTGCGCCACCACGGGGATCAGTGGGCGATCGACTCGTTCGTAAATGCGGGTGCCGCCTTCCAGCGAAAGCCGGGGGCGCAGCAGGCCGAGCAGGCGCCAGGTAACGTCGGCATCCTCGGCGGCGTAGCGGGTGGCGCGGTCGAGCGGGACTTCGCCGAACGGAATCGCCTTTTTGCCAGTGCCGCAGATTTCCTTGAAGGTTAAAGTCTTGTGGCTGAGGTGCCGCTCTGAAAGCTCGTCCATGCCGTGGCCGCCGCCAATGCCTTCGACCTGGCGTCCGGCGTCTAGGCAGAAGGAGATGATCATCGTGTCGTCCACGGGGGCTAGCGCTATGCCGTGGCGGGCAAGGACGTTGATGTCATACTTGATGTTCTGGCCGACCTTCAGGACCGCATCGCTCTCCAGCAAGGGCTTGAGCCGCGCCAGCGCCTCTTCGAACGGTACCTGCACCGGTCGTTCGGCGAACATATCAGTGCCACCGTGGTGGAGCGGGATATAGCATGCATCGTTCGGCCCCAGAGCCAGGCTGATGCCCGCAAGATCAGCGCGCATCGGGTCGAGCGCTGACGTTTCGGTGTCGATCGCCACAAGCCGCGCCTCGGCAGCACGGGCGATCCAGGCATCAAGTTCCGCAAGAGAGGTCACGCAAGTGTATGCGTCCAGATCAAGGGCCGGCCACTGGGGCATGGGCTGGCGGGCACCGCCTTCGACGGGGGCGACACCCGTGGTGACCGGTTTCGAGGGGTGCAATTGCGTGGCGCGCTCGGGGCTGCCGCGGCCGCCATCCAGCCGCTTGAGGAGGCTTGTAAAGCCATGGCGTGCAAGAAATGCAGCCAATGGTTCCGGCGGGATCGCCGTCAACCGGAAGTCTTCAAGCGGGATGGGAAGCGAGCAGTCTTCCTTGAGAGTTACAAGCTCCTTCGAGAGGCGCGCCATGTCGGCCTGTTCGATCAGCCGTTCCTGCAACTTGCCTTTCTTCATCGACGGTGCCGCTGCCAAGGCGGCTTCAAGATCTCCATAGTCCTGAATCAGCTTGCTGGCAGTCTTAGGACCGACACCGAAGACACCGGGCACATTGTCCACCGAATCGCCCATCAGGGCGAGCACATCGCCCACCTTCTCCGGTGGTACACCGAACTTCTCGACCACCTCAGGCACGTCGATCCGCTGATTCTTCATCGTGTCGAGCATGTCGATGCAGCCGCCTTCGACTCCGTCGCGAGGCTTGGCGCACTTGCCGACAAGTTGCATCAGATCCTTGTCGGACGAGACGATCGTCACGTCCCAGCCTTGCCGCGTCGCCTCACGTGCATAGCTGGCGATGATATCGTCCGCTTCGAAGCCCTCTTCCTCAATGCAGGCCAGGCTGAATGCGCGAGTGGCATCGCGTATCAGCGGAAACTGCGGGACGAGGTCCTCCGGCGGCGGCGGCCGATGCGCCTTGTATTGGTCGTAAAGGTCATTGCGGAACGAGGTGCTGGCCTTGTCGAGAATCACGGCCAGGTGTGTGGGGCCATCTGCCTTGTTCAGGTCCTCGGCCAGCTTCCACAGCATCGTCGTGTATCCGTAGACTGCGCCCACGGGCGTGCCTTGCGGGTCCGTAAGCGGCGGAAGACGGTGATAGGCGCGAAAGATGTAGGCCGACCCGTCGACCAGATAGAGATGCTGTTTTGGCTCCATGCGCGCTTCGTAGCAGTGCGCACGTAAGCCGTCAGCAGCTAGGTGCGCGTCGTCAGCAAGCTCAGCCAACCTTGGGGCCGAGCGGAACGGATGCGACGAGCCGTGCACCGCGAAACGACGGATGCTTGCATCAGCGCGAGAACCGCACTAACTGCCCAGTCGAAGTCTATCGGATTGGTAGGCTTTAGTGCGGGGCACCCTCGCACGTCCGGAAAATAGACCAAGGGTACAAGAAGATGCGCAAGATCGTTCTCGCTGCTGCGGCTGGCTTTGGCCTGCTGACGATGGCCGCTTGCTCCGAGCAGACGCAGGACGCCGCTGAGGCGACCGCGAGCTCGGCCGCTGACGACCTGGCCGTTGGCGCCAGTGATGCCGCCGACGCTGCCGGTGAAGCTGCTGTTGAGGCTTCGGAAGCTGCTGGCGAAGCTGCTGCTGCCGCTGAGGAAGCCGGCGCCAAGGCTGGTGATGCTGCCGACGACGCTGCCGCCGCTGCTGAGAGCGCCGCGGCTGATGCTGAAGCTGAGATGCAGCACTGAGGCCTTTTCGCGAGACTCAACGTCTCGCGAAGCCAATCTCGCAAGGAAGGCGCGCCGCTCCACGGCGCGCCTTTTTTGTTGGCTCTCTGCGGATCGGCAGCCGCAGGGCAACTATCGGGTCATCCGTCGTTTATGGTTCCGCTACGCCAGCAGGGCGGTGTCTGGAGCGGCGGAGAGGAGATCGAACGTGATTCTGGGAGCTGTACTGGCGGGCGGCCAATCGACGCGCTTCGGGAGCGACAAGGCGCTGGCTGAGTTCGAAGGCCACACATTGCTTTCGCATGCAGTGGACGCGCTCTCCGGCTGGTGTGACCATGTGGTTGTGGTGGGACGGGCCGAAGCCCCGGCTCCGACCCTGCCGGACTGGCCGCGCGCTGGAATGGGACCTCTCGGCGGCCTCGCTGCCGCGCTGCGCCTGGCCGTGGACGAAGGCTATTCTGCGGTTTTGAGCTGCGGGGTTGATTCGCTCGGCCTTCCGGACGACCTCCCGGATTTGCTGCGGAGCGCGCCGGCATGCCTGAAGGCGCAGCCGGTGGTGGGCTTGTGGCCCGCCAGCGCCGCGCCGCACATCGAGGCACTGCTGCACCGGGATCCGCCACATTCGCTGTACCGCCTGGCGCGGTCCATCGGTGCGCACTTCGTCGAGATCGAGCGGCCTCCTGCGAACGTCAACACCCCCGCAGATCTGGCGGCAGTGGTGCGGCGACACTCCTAACGCAGGCGGTAGGTGGGTAGTTGAAGAGAGGTCGGCTCCGGGAGAGACAGGCAGTAACCGCCGTTGGCCGTCGTGACCAGATGCGAGAGACCGGCAACGGAGAGCTTACTGCGCAGCCGCGACATCTGCACCGCGATGCTGTTCGTCTCTGGCATGAAACCTAGCTGCCATACATCCTGAATGAGCGTCTGCTTGCTCACCGGCCTGCCTAGCGTGTCCGCGAGGCGCCAGAGCAGCCCGAACTCACGGGGATTGAGGTCAAGAGTCTTGTTGTCGGCGAAGGCTTTGCGCGTCAGCAAATCCAGGCGAATAGGCCCGATGACTCGCTGGCGCGGAACCCAGGACGTCAGATCGAGCAATCGCCGTGCACGCGCGTGGTACTCCACGGTGCTGGTGCCATCGCCAACAGCATCACCAAAACCTGACTGCAAAAGCTCGGCGCGTTCACCCGGCGCGTTGACCCCGCTCACGAGCATGAGCCGGCGGGCTTCGTGGCAAGTCGATGTCAGCAGGCGCCCCCATTCGACCCTGTCGAGACCGCCGGCATCGATGACGGCAATGCAACGTACCGCCACCTCATCCGGGGCGGCCAGCTTCCACCCATCTCGGCGCAGATCCCACGCCTCAGAGATGACGTCGTCCGAAATCCAGCGGAAAGCACCCACTGCGTCCTCCATAGTTCCCGGGTCCGACCATTGGGCTGTTCAGGATTGATGGCCGGACCTGAGTGTCGGCGGGCGTGGTCCTCCGGTGCTCAGGGAACTAGGTAAATCTTCTTACAGGTAATCTGCTGGTGCTTAGCTTGCCGGGGTATTGATACCTTTGGAGGTCAGGTAACGCCTGATGTTACGCGCCGCCTGGCGCAGGCGCTGCTCGTTCTCGACCATGGCGATCCGCACGAAGCCTTCGCCGTCCTCGCCGTAGCCCACACCCGGCGCGACCGCGACGTCGGCATGGGTGAGCAATTCCTTCGAGAACTCCAGGCTTCCCATTTCGCGCAAGGCTGGCGGCAGCGGAGCCCACGCGAACATTGAGGCCTTGGGTGGCGGGATATCCCAGCCGGCGCGGCCGAATGCCTCGACCATTACGTCGCGGCGCTTCTGATACAGCTGCCGGTTCTTCTCTACGATGTCCTGCGGCCCGTTCAAGGCCGCACAGGCCGCTGCCTGAATCGGAGTAAAAGCCCCGTAATCAAGGTAGCTCTTCACCCGCGTCATGGCCGCGATAAGCTTCTGGTTGCCCACCGCGAAGCCCATGCGCCAACCGGCCATCGAGTAGGTCTTCGACATGGAGGTGAACTCGACCGCGACGTCCTTGGCGCCGGGAACTTCGAGGATCGATCGAGTGGGATTGCCGTCGTAGTAAAGCTCGGAATACGCGAGGTCCGACAGGACCCAGACTTTGTTCTCTTTCGCCCAGGCGACCAGCCGCTCGTAAAAAGCCAGGTCCACCGTCTCCGCAGTCGGGTTCGACGGATAGTTCACGACCAGGATCGAAGGCCGGGGCACCGTGAATGCCATCGCGCGGTCGAGCGAGCGCCAGTAGTCTTCGTCAGGCGTGGTCGGTACGGAGCGGATCGTCGCTCCGGCGATGATGAAGCCGAATGTGTGGATCGGATAGCTCGGATTGGGTGCGAGCACGACGTCGCCCGGCGCCGTGATCGCGGTAGCAAGGCTGGCGAGGCCCTCCTTGGAGCCCATGGTCACCACCACCTCGCGCTCGGGATCGACTTCAACTCCAAAGCGGTTGGCATAGTACTTCGCCTGCGCGCGACGCAGCCCGGGAATGCCCTTCGATTGCGAGTAGCCGTGCGCGCTCGCCTTCTGCGCGACTTCGCAAAGCTTATCGATAACGTGCTGCGGCGGCGGCAGATCGGGGTTGCCCATGCCTAGGTCGATGATGTCCTTGCCCGCCTGACGTGCTGCATGCCGCATCGCGTTGACTTCGGCGATGACGTAAGGCGGCAGTCGCTTGATGCGGTAGAACTCGTCTTCCATGACCTCTTGGCTTCCTTAAAGCGGCACCGGCGCCGCCAGCGCCCTGTAGGGGATTACAGCTCGCCCAGCAAATCCCTGATCGCACGTTTCGCGTGTCGAACGCGGCGAAGGGACTCGACAGAGCGCTTGACGATAAGCACTTAGGATCTGCCACGAAGGAGATTGCAGGCCGATGCCCAGCAAGGTGGGACCCACAGACAAGACGACCGATCTTTTCGCTGAGCTGCTGATGGCGCAGGCGCAGGGTGCGCTGGCGCTGTTTGGCCAGATGCTGCCGCAGTCCGATGCGTCTGTGGCCGAGAGCGAGAGGGAGAGTGGGGATTGGGCTGAGAGCGCCGCGCGCCTGCAAGCTATGTGGGCCGAATTCCAGGTCGATCAGATGGCCAGGGTCAGTGCGGCCTCGCCTTTGATGGATCCCTTCCAGTGGGGCCAGATGACCGAAACGGTGCTGCGTCAGCTGCCGCTCGCCAACCCGGAGGTCCAGCAAAAGTTCTGGGAGGAGGGGCTCGCGTTGACCAATGCCGTGCTGGGGCAATTCGGCATTGGCCAAAATCCGGCGCAAAACCCGGGAACTGAGGGAAGCGAACCGCAGCTTCCTCGCAGCGACAAGCGGTTTGCGGATCCGAGTTGGCGGCGTCAGCCGTACTTCGCGATGGTTCATCAGCTCTACTTGCTCTTGTCGGAGCAGGTGCTCGCCATGGCTGAGAATCTGGAGGGGCTGGATGCGGCCAAGAAGCGCCAGCTCGTGTTCGCTACGAAGGCCCTGATCGATGGCCTCAGCCCGGCCAACTTCCCCCTGACCAATCCCGTCGCCATCGAGAAAGCGCTGGAGACTCGCGGCGAAAGCCTGGTGAAGGGCATGGAGAACTTGCTGGCGGACTTGCGCCGCGGGCAGCTTACCCACACCAGCCCAACTGCCTTCAAGCTGGGTGAGAACATCGCGGTGACGCCGGGCAAGGTGGTCTATGAGACCCCGCTGTTCCAGCTGATCCAGTACACGCCGACCACGGACAAAGTGCTTAAGACCCCGCTGGTGATCTTCCCACCGTGGATCAACCGCTTCTACATCCTCGATCTTGCTCCGAAGAAGAGCTTCGTGCGCTGGGCTGTCGAGCAGGGGATCACGGTTTTCATGGTCTCCTGGAAATCCGCTGATGCCACCATGGCGGACTTGCAGTGGGACGATTACGTTCAGGCGCAGACCGATGCGATCGACCATGTGCGTGCGCGGCTGGACGTTCCGTCGGTGCATACCATCGGCTACTGCGTCGCGGGTACCACGCTTGCTGCCACGCTGGCGTTGCTGGCCAGCAGAGGAGAGGCCGATAAAGTCGCCAGCGCGACTTTCTTCACCGCGCAAGTCGATTTCGAAGAGGCGGGCGATCTCAAGAACTTCATCGATGATCACCAGATTGAAGCGCTTGCGCAGCTCTCATCCGATGGCATCGTTGATGGACGGTATCTGGCAGCCGCCTTCAACGTGCTGCGCGGCAATGATCTCATCTGGAGCTATGTAGAGAAGAACTACCTGCAGGGTGAAGAGCATCCCGCTTTTGACCTGCTCCACTGGAACGGGGACGTCACCAACCTTCCGGCGCGCTGGCATTGCGCTTACTTGCGGGACTTGTACCGCGACAACCGGCTGGTGGAGCCGGGCGCTCTGCAGGTCTGCGGGGTCCCGATCGACCTGCGGCGGATCGCGACCCCCTGCTATATTCAAGCGGGGCGGGAAGATCACATCGCGCCGGCGAAGAGTGTCTGGAAGCTGACACGTCACTTGAGCGGGCCCTGGACATTTGTGCTGGCAGGCTCTGGCCATATCGCAGGGGTGGTGAACCCCCCGCATGCCAAAAAGTATCAGTTCTGGACCAACTCCGGAGAGCCCGACTCGCTGGACAGCTTCATTGCTGGCGCACAGGAGCACCCCGGCAGCTGGTGGCCACACTGGAGAGGGTGGCTCGAATCGCTGGATGAGACATCCGTGCCGGTGCGAGGCAGGCGGAAGCCGGGCGGGCGCGGCGATGCCGTGATCGAAGATGCACCGGGGCGTTACGTGGCCACGCGCTGACACTGGGCGGCAGGCCGCCCTCTGCGTTCGACCAGCCGCTGGCTGCTAATGTTGCGATGCAACGTAGATCAGTTGACTCCGCGCTCCGCATCCCTATTGTTGCAGTGCAGCATGACGCCGGATCTTTTTTCGCAGCTGCAACCGGAACTCCGAAATGGCGTTCTTCGTAGAAGGTTGATCGCGGGACCCCTGTTTAATGGCTGACAACGAGACCAATAACGACGGTTCGAATGGGCTAGCCCGTCAGGCGAACGGACCTGCTTCAGAGTCTGGTAAGCGTGCGGTGCGTCGCAAGGCAGCCTTTCTGTCGGAAGGTTCACGACCTGCACCGCCGGTGGAGAAGCCGGCGACAGCTCCAGAGGGTGAGGTGTCACTCGCTGCAGTTGCGAGCGCTACCGTGACCGAGGTGCCGCCACCTTCAGTTGCCAGCACTGAAGGCAAGTCCGCGGACTTCTCTCCCGCGCTTGAATCGTCTGCAGACAGTGAAGTCGTCGCACCTGAGAAGGCGCCATCTAAGCAGCGCGAGCAGCCTGCTGTTAACAGCGCCGTAGTGTCGCAGCGCGAACGCAAAGCTCGTAAGGGTCGGACCACTGCGACACCCGCCGAGGCCAAGCCGCCGGTTGAGACGGGGCTGGTGAGCGCAGCGATCGCAGTAGACGAGGCCGCCGCTTCGGCTGCCGAAACAGCGGTGCCTCAAGGTTCAATGACTGCCCTGGCGAGCCGCGACACTCCGAAATCACACGATCCGAATACCAAATCCGCCGTTTCTCAATCAGTTTTCAGCTTTAAGGATGCAACCATGGACATGAGCTCCAACTTCAACGGTTTTCAGGGCGTGATGAGCGAAGCTCAGGCGAAGGCAAAGGAAGCTTTTGAAAAGAGCACCAATGTACTCGGTGAAGTCGGTGACTTCACAAAGGGCAACGTTGAAGCGGTGATCGAATCCGGCAAGATCTTCGCCGATGGTTGCCAGGAAATGGGTAGTTCGCTCGTCGCCGAGAGCCGGACCGCGTTCGAGGCGATGACGACGGACGTCAAGGAACTGGCAGCTGCCAAGTCTCCGACCGACTTCTTCAAGATCCAGAGCGACATGGTTCGCAAGAACTTCGATACGGCCGTCGCGTACGGTTCGAAGAACAGCGAAGCCATGCTGAAGCTCATGAGCGACGCGATGGCGCCGATCTCCGGTCGCGTGAGCCTGGCGGTTGAAAAGGCGCGTCAGACCGCGACGCCTTCCGCTACCGTTTGATCGCTGGTTCGTTTCCACGCTAACACGTTAGGCCGGGCCGAAAGGCCCGGCCCTTTTGTGCTTCAGGTACGACGATGCCCGTCGCGCCATCTTGAAGATGGCTTGAGGCTTACGATATTCTCAGTCCATGATTCCTCATCGCGCCAGTTTTAAATCTGCCCCCCTCAGCTCGCTCCGCGCGGCCGATGACGGGGATGACGACGGAACCGGGGGCGGCCGCCCGCCGGGCGATGATGGTCAGGTCGGCATCGCCACGAAAACCCGCGCGAAGCCCAAGAAGCCGAGCCAGTTCAAAGTCCTAATGCTCAACGACGACTACACGCCGATGGAGTTCGTCGTGCTGGTGCTGAAGCGCGTCTTCCACATGGATCTGGAGCAGGCGACCAGGGTGATGCTCCACGTTCACCAGAAAGGCGTCGGTGTCTGCGGCATCTTCCCGTACGAAATCGCCGAAACCAAAGTAAACCAGGTGATGGACTTCGCGCGTCAGAACCAACACCCTCTGCAGTGTACGTTGGAGAAGGCCTGACTCTCCGCTGCCTGGGTTGAAGGATGGCGCCTAAGACTGCGCGCCGACCGCAGCAGTTTGCCCTTGCGCCCCCGCACACAGCCGAAACTAACGTGAGTGCGAGCTTCCGTCGAAGCCGACGGCAGAGGACGCTATGTCATCCGTCGCCGCTGTGCCACATGTCAACGCTCCTCGGGGCAGCTAACGTCTGGGAGTAGATTCTGCCCTTCCGCCAGTGGCAGCTTGCGGTTAAGGCGGACAGCCAGCCTCCGGTGACTCCAATTTTGTGACATTCATCAGCGCCATAGACCGCTACATCTTTCGCTTGGTGCTGATGCCGATGATCGGCATCTTCATTCTCGCGGCGTCTCTGCTCATGCTGGACAAGATGCTGCGGCTGTTCGACTTCGTCGCAACTCAAGGCGGTCCTGTAGGCATCGTCTTCAAGATGCTCGCGAATCTGCTGCCGGAATATGCGAGCTTGGCAATCCCGCTCGGCCTTATGCTGGGCATCCTGCTCGCGTTTCGGAAGCTCGCCACTTCGAGCGAACTCGACGTCATGCGCGCCGTCGGTCTCAGCTACACGCGACTTCTGCGCGTGCCCTATATCATCGCGATCAGCCTCGCTCTGCTGAACTTCGCGATCGTCGGCTATCTGCAGCCGCTTGCGCGCTACTATTATGAGCAGCTGGAATACGAGCTGAAGTCTGGTGCGCTCGGTGCGGCGATCAAGGTTGGCGAGTTCACCACGCTGAAGGACCGCGTCGCGCTTCGGATCGAGGAAAGCCGCGACGACGGACGGCGGCTTATCGGCATCTTTGCCCGCGTTGCCAACGAGAAGGGGCAGGTCCTATCCATCTCGGCGCGAGAGGGCACTTTCCTGGCCCTTGAAGAGCAGCCCGACACGATCATTCTGCGTCTGTCTGAAGGGCAGATCATTCAGGATATGCCCGGCGCCCAGCCACGCATCCTCACATTTACTCGCCACGATCTGCCGATCGATTTACCCGCCATCGAACGTTTCCGCACGCGGGGTGCCGAGGACGATCGGCGCGAATATCTCCTGCCGGAATTGCTGCGCATCGGGTGGAACAAGGAACTCCCGAAGGCAGAACGCGTCGCTAGCCAGGCGAACTTCAACTATCGCATGGTCGAAGTGGTGATGATGTTGCTTTTGCCGCTCCTCGCGGTCGCACTGGCGATCCCGCCCAAGCGCTCCACCTCTTCGCTTGGGCTGTTCGTGTCTATCGTGCTCGTGGTGGCGTACCACAAGGTGAACCAGTACGCCGCTGATGTCGCTTCCCTTGGCCGGATTAATCCCGTGCTTGGCCTCTGGGGCCCGTTTACTGCCGTCGCGGCATTGATCCTATGGATGTATTATCGAGTCGCGTACGTTCCGGGCGGACAAGCGATCGGATGGCTTGAGAAGGGCGCAGAGAACGTCATGAAGAAGCTCAAGTCACTCCTGCGCCGCCGCCGCCGAGGGCCGGTCCTTCCCGCACTCGGCGAAAACACGAGCGAGACTCTCTGACGTGCATTTCGAGTTCTTCCCTTCGCGCACGCTGACGATTTACCTCGCGCGTTTGTTCATCACCCGGATCGTCGCGGTGCTGTTCATGCTCGTGCTCGTGCTGCAGATGCTCGACCTGCTGGGTGAGAGCGGTAAAATTCTCGCCTACCCCGGCAACGGACAGGCGCAGTTGCTCACATACGTGTCGCTGCGCATACCGCAGCTGATCGCGCGTTTTCTGCCATACTCGGTGCTGCTGGCTACGATCATCACTCTCGCGACACTGAACCAGAACAGTGAAGTGATCTCGATGAAGGCGGCCGGCCTCTCCGCTCACCAGATTCTCGCGCCGCTCATCGCGGCTGCCCTGGCGATTGCGGGTGTCAGCTTCCTGTTCAACGAGCGTGTCGTGACGCGCGCCACTTCTGCGCTGAACGCTTGGTCGGCGGTGGATTATGGAGCCATTCCTCGATCTGCGGGCGGGCGTACCAACGTGTACTTGGCCGAGGGGCGAGATATCCTGCTGGCCGGAGCCGTGAGCGGCACGGGCACAGCGATGGTGATGGAGCAGGTCACCTACTATCGCCGTGACGAGGACGGCATGATCGTGGAGCAGTTGCGCGCTCCTTACGCCACTTACGCTCATCCCGGATGGCGGCTGGAAGAGCCCACCAGATTCGATGCCCAGGCTGTGACATCGAACCAGCCGGCTTCGGCTATCGTCGCGCAAGGCATCTCGCCGGAGCGCGTTGCGATCTCCGGTGTTGACGCGGATGCGCAGGGATTGCTTGAACTTTCGGCGTCCATCGATGCCTTGAAGGTGGCCGGCCGGCGCACCAGTGAGCTGGAGGCTGCCTGGTGGCACAAAATCTCCGGGCCGCTTTCGGCTGCGTTGATGCCGCTGCTCGGGGCAGTCGCTGCTTTTGGGCTGGCGCGTTCTGGCCAGCTGCTCATCCGCGCGGTGATCGGAATGGCGCTGGGTTTTGCTTATTTCGTGCTCGACAACGCAGCGCTGGCGGTAGGCAACTTCGGCGGCTACCCGCCCTTCATCGCCGCTTGGGCGCCCTTTCTGCTCTTTGCCTTGATCGGCGAGACGGTACTCGTCCGAACCGAAGAGTAGCGCACCGGCAGAGTTGGCGCGAAGGGGCTGTCCTTATCGCACGCGCATGGTGCTGCGTGCGATCCGGCCGACCAGCGGCAGCAATCCGGGATGGTGCGCTTTTGCGTATGTTCCCTCGGTACCGAAGTGCGTGGTGAGCCGTCGGTGAGCCTCGGCGAGAGAATGGTAGGGCATGCTTGGCAGGAGATGGTGCAGCGCGTGGTAGCGCAGACCCACGGGAGCCCAGAGCGCCGGAACCGGACCCGGAGGAGGTACGTTGACCGAGTCGAGGTACTGAGCCGTCACCGTCATGGCCTCGCCCTCATTCTCCCACAGATGCGCGACAAGCGTGCGCAACTGGTTCAGCACCGCCGCCACGGATACGACGGCAAGGGCGATCACCAGCGGACGCCAGCCGAAGGCGAAGCTCGAAGCGACAAGTGCGAGAGCCCAGATGCTGGCGCCCAGCTCCTGCCAGAACACCATGCGGGCAAACTCGCCTTCCGGGGGGCGGCGGCGAAACGCGGGATTAATCGAGAGCGAGGAAAGGCGCTCCCACACCAGTTTGCGCAAGGGCGGAAACACCGCCCCCAGCGGCACCAGCACGGCCGAGCGCACCAGCAAAGCCGGCGGCAAGAGAATTGCGGTGATGAGGAAAATCGGGAGCGACCAAGGCTTCATCAGCGCCAGCGGCAGGTATTCCGGGTCTTCCGAAGTGCCGTAGCGGGTGCGGGCATGGTGCAACTGGTGAACGCCCTCATACATGAGCGAGGGCGTCAGCAGCGGTATGCCGACGAGCAGGTTCCAGCCCAGCCGGAACCCCGGCAGAGCGTTCCGGTGGATGTGCGTCAGTTCGTGGATGAACAGCATCGCACGGTAGAGCGCGAGTGCCGACACAAGGCCGAAAAAGACCGCCAGCGCAGGGCTGCTTGCGACGATGGCTCCAGCCAGCGCGGCGTAGCCGAGGAAGGCGGAGCCCAGCATGTCCGTCCAGTAGATGGCAGGCCGGGCTACGGCGATATCGCGCGTCAGCTCGACGGCGGCACGCAGCATCTCCTTATCGTCGGCGATCGCCACGCGCGCCGGCGCGCTCACCCGCGAGACGGATTGAGAAACGCCCGATGGAGAGAGCGACTGGTGCAGGCTCATGCTTGTATCCGTATGTGTTGCCGGGAACAATCGCTCCCGATTGCGGGCTCGGTGCTGTGGCTTGGCAGCTCATCCTTGACAAGCTGCCGGGGCGCAACGCACTTCGCGCTTTCGCAGCTTAACTATACCAGAACAAAGGCAGCATCGTGGCGGACGCCCAGCAGAACAATGGTGAGCTAATCATCGAGGCCGTTTCCGACAAGGCCGGACGCGCCGCCTTCGTCGACTATGCATACCGACGCAATGCCGCAAACCCGAACTGGGTGGCAAACCTGCGGTCTGAAGAGATCGAGAAGTTCACACCCGGCCGGAACCCCTTCTTCGATCATGCCCGCGTCCAGTTGTTCCTTGCGAGGCGTGCGGGTAAAGTCGTCGGACGGATCTCGGCGCATATTGACGAACTCGCGCTCAAGCAGCCTGTCGAGCAGGGCATGGGGCCGGGCACCGGCAACTGGGGCGCGATCGAGGCAGATGACGAGGCGGCGGCGCATGCGCTCATCTCCCGCGCCGAGGCCTGGCTGCGCGAGCAGGGCATGACTCGCGTGCTGGCACCAATGAACTTGTCCGTATGGGAAGAGCCTGGACTGCAAGTGCTTGGCCACGATCATGCGCCGATGGTGATGATGGCTCATCACGACGCTGTGTACCAGTCGTGGATCGAGGGCGTCGGCTACACGCAGGCGAAGCGGCTCTACACATACGAGCTGGACGTGCGGCAGGAGTTTCCGCCGTTGGTGCAGCGAATCGTGTCGTCGGGCGAAAAGAACGCCAAGATCCGAGTGCGCCAGGTTGTGCTCAGGGAATTTGCCAGAGATGCCGCAATCATCTGCGACATCCTGAACGATGCCTGGTCGGATAACTGGGGCTTCGTTCCCTTCACGGAGCGGGAGATCGCCCACACCGGCAAGAAGATGAAGCCGCTGGTGCACTCCGACCTCATCCTCATCGCCGAATATGAAGGGGAGCCGGTCGCCTTCATGATGACGCTGCCCGACCTCAACAAGGTGCAGCAGCGTGTGAACGGGCGGAACGGCAAGCCCTCGCTGTTCGGCTGGATTAAGCTCGCGCTATGGCTGCGCAAACCGCGCCCGGCCGAGATGCGCGTGCCGCTGATGGGCGTGCGCAAACGGCTGCAATCCTCGCGCTTGGCGAGCCAACTCGCTTTCATGATGATCGAATACATCCGCCGGGCCGCAGTGACGCGCTATGGGGCGAAGCGGGGCGAGATCGGCTGGATCCTGGAGGATAACCAGGGAATGGTGGCCATCGCCGACACCATCGACAGCAAAATCAACCGCGAGTACCGGATCTACGAAAAGGCGCTCTGAGTGCAGGGCTTCGCCTTACGCATCCATATCAAGTTGCGTCGGGCTCAGGTTCGCTCGCGTCGGTGGCCTCTGGAGGCGCCGGCCGAGCGTCGCCCGCCGCTTTTTCGGGGGCGGAGAATGAAGCGCCTTCCCCGGCTTCGAGCGGCGGCGCCGAAGAGGCCGTGTTGTAGGGAAGCATCGCATCGCTGACCGAACCCGGCAGAACTTCGCCGAAAGATGAGCCCTTGGCCGGCGCTTCGCTTTCCTGGCTTCCACAGGCGGACAGGGCGAGGAGCAAGGGTAGCGCACGCAGCATTTTCATTCGACAGGTTCCTTGGCGCAGGCCCGATCAAGCGCCGCCAGGAAGGCCGGCGCACGCGCAACAAGGGCGCGGTCCCATTCGGTCACGTCGATGGTGCGGCCCAGTCGGGCGAGGCTCGTCACGCCGAACTCTTCGATGCCGCAGGGCACGATGCCGGCGAAGTGTGACAGGTCCGGGTTCAGGTTCACGGAAAAGCCGTGCATCGTCACCCACTTGCGGATCCGCACGCCGATCGCTCCGATCTTCGCTTCGCGTCCATCCACGTCGCGAGTCCAGATGCCGATGCGCCCTTCACTGCGGAAGCTCTGGATGCCGAAGTCCGCCAAGGTGTCGATCACCCAGCCTTCCAAGGCATGGACGAAGCCGCGCGCGTCGCGCGCGCGCTTGCGCAAGTCGATGAGGACATAGCCAACGCGTTGACCTGGTCCGTGATAGGTATAGCGGCCGCCCCGGCCGGCTTCGACGACTTCAAAGCGCGGATCGAGAAGTTCGGCGGCGGCGGCACTTGTCCCCGCTGTATAGACCGGCGGGTGTTCAAGCAGCCAGACCAGCTCGCGCGCCTCTCCTGCGGCGATTGCCGCGTTGCGCGCGGTCATCTCAGCCAGTGCTTCGCGGTACGCGACCGGCTGGTCCGAGATGCGAAGCTCGATGTCGCCCGGAAGATATGCGGGAGCAGTCGTCATGGCTCGCTGCGTGGCCGCAATCGCTGCGGTTATCAAGGGGGACTTTCTTCCGGGGGCTGGGGGGCGTACGGGGACGGACCGACCCACCAGGAGTTCAAGATGAAGCTCGACAGCAATCGCGCCTGGAAGGACGCCTCGCGCAGTATCTCGCGCAATCGGGACACCTCGCTTGCCATAGCGGGCGTGTTCTTCTTGCTGCCGCAGCTTGCGCTCGCGCTGTTCTTCCCGCAGCCGGAGCCTACTGCCGGCATGAGCGAGCAGCAGATCCTGGAACTGGCACAGACCTATTACTTATCTACCCTGCCGGCGATGATCCCGCTGATCCTGGCGCAGGCGCTAGGTACGCTGGGACTTCTGTGCCTGCTCAGGCACGCGGCGAGCCCAACTGTGGGTGAGGCGCTGCGCCTTGGCGCCGCCGGCCTGGCGACGTATCTTGCGGCACAGATTGTCGTGGCTCTGGCGGTCGGCGTCGTGGGCGGCCTGATCCTCAGTCTTCTGGCTCTCAGTGGCGCCGCAGCCCTCGCAGTTGCCGGACTGTTCCTGATTGTCCTGCTGACGATTGCGATCGCTGTTAGGGTCTCGCTGTCGGGAGCCGTCGTGGCGATCGAGGGAGAGCGCAACCCGATCCGCGCATTGCGTCGCTCCTGGGCGCTTACCGCAGACCACGGGTGGCGGCTGTTCGGCTTCTACGCGTTATTCCTGCTGGCTTTCTTCGTGATCCTGACGATTGTCAGCGTGATCCTCGGCATACCTTTGCAGATGATGGCAAGCAGCCGGACAGTCGAGCTTGCGACCGCGCTCATCTCCTCCGGCCTCAATGCGCTGATGGCGCTCTATCTTGTCGGGATCGTGGGAGCCGTGCACGGCCAATTGGCCGGCCGTACTGCCGAGGAGGAGCAGCGGCCGTTCGAATGACGGCCGTGTGAGTAAAAACTAGCTGGGTGTGGCGCAGGCCGAGCGCGTCAGGCGGCCTCTTCTTCGTCCTTCCAGCCCCAGAACAGGTGGCATGGAAGGACATTCAGTGGTTCGAAGTCCTTTTCGATCCGGGTGAAATGGCGCGCCATGTAGTCGCGCGCCCGGGTCGAGAACTGATACACAAGGAAGGCTCCGCCAGGACGGATCACGCGGGCCGTCGCATCGGCGATAGCGGGGCCGACACCCTCCGGAAGAGTGGAGAAGGGCAGGCCTGACAACACATAGTCTGCCTTCTCGTGCCCATTGGCCCGCACGATGTCCTCGACATCAGCTGCCGAGCCGAGCACCGCGGTGAAGCGGCTGTCCGTGATCGTGCGGCGCAGATAGTCGATGTAGAGCGGATTGGTGTCGATCACGATCAACGCGCCGTCGCGCGGCAGGCGCTCCAGCACCGGGCGGCAGAAAGTACCGACACCGGGACCGTACTCGACGAAAACTTTGCACTCGTCCCACTTCACGCGCGAGAGCATCTTGGTGATGGTGAAGCGCGAGGAGGGAATGATCGAGCCCACCATCACGGGATGGCGCACAAAGCCCTCGATGAAGACCCCCCACGGCCCGAGCGAGTGCTTGATCCGCCGCTTGATCCGTTGGGGAAACGCCTCGCGGGCAAGCTCTGAACTGGTCATGCGGCGGCGGCTCTCAGGATATGATGACATGGAATTTCGAAGGGCGGCGGTGGCAGATTACCGTATCGTTTGCAAGGGATGCGAGGTCGCGGGGGTCAAAGGATCTCGTGTACTTTATCCTGCGGACGGCACAACCTGACGCCTTTTTCCGTCTCGACCAGAGGGCGTTCGATCAGGAGAGGCTGGGCGGCCATCGCAGCCAGAACGGCTTCGTCGCTCGCATCGGGCAAGCCACGCTCAACTGCGTCGGTGCCTCTGGTGCGCAGGGCCTGCTGCGGCGTCAGGCCAGCATCCCGATAGAGCTGCTCCAGCTTCTCGGCCGAGGGAGGCGCCTTGAGGTACTCGATCACCTCCACGTCGAGACCGGGCGTGTCCTGCAGGATCGCCAGCGTCTTGCGTGACGTGCCGCAATTTGGATTGTGCCAGATCGTTGCCTTCATCGCATGTCTCCTCAGGGCTGTGGTGGCTTGAGCGCCGGTACGGCGCGCGCTGCGTCCTCGGCGGTGATTCCCGGCGCAGGCGCGGCGCTGAGCGTCTCTTCGCGGCGCATGATGCGGCCTGCGCGCTGCACTGTGCGCACAAGCCGCGGGTAAACGCCGCAGCGGCACAGGTTCGGAATCGCACCCTTGATTTCGGTTTCGGTGGGGTTGGAGTTACGAGCCAGCAGCGCGGCCGCGGCGATAACCATCCCCGGCGTGCAGAAACCGCATTGGATCGCCTGCTCCGCCACCATGGCCTGCTGAACCGGGTGAGAGCGATCGCGCGCGAGTCCCTCGATCGTGGTGACGATCCGCCCTTCGCACTCGGCCAGGCTGACCAGGCATGAGCGCAGGGCCTCGCCGTCGACCAGCACCATGCAAGCGCCGCAATCGCCCACGCCGCAGCCATACTTCGTGCCGGTCAGGTTCGCGGCATCTCGCAACGCCCACAGCAGTGGCGTCATCGGGTCCATGTCGAACTCGACAGGATGGTCGTTGACGGTCAGCCGTGACATTCTCTCGCCTTAGCCAGTGCTGCTTCGCCCCGCTACCCGCTTAGCGGAAGCCGGCGCGCACACCGGCCCAGAGCGTGCGGGGCGTGCCCAGATCGATCGAGCCAGACTGGTTGCGCGTGACGATCCGCTCGTCGAACAGGTTCTCTCCGCGCAGGACCAGCTTCACGCCTGTCGTGAGCGGCACTTGCAGGAAGCCATCGAAAGTGGTCGCGGCGGGCAACACGTCGGTTTCCTGATCGTCTTCGAACTGGGCACCGACGTGGCGTAGTGTGGCTGCAACGCGCCAACCCGGGCGAGGCGCCCAGGCCAGAGTACCGCTCGCCATGAGCTTTGGCACTTGTGCAGGTCGATTCCCGTCGAGCGCCACGGAAGCGCCGCTCGCCTCCACCTCGGAGTCGGTCCAGGACAAGCCGCCGTCGAAAGAGACCGCCCCGAGCTGCACACTCGAACCGAGTTCCAGGCCTCGGGCATGAACGGCATCCACGTTCTGCCGTTCGCGCAGGACAGGGGTTAGCGTAACGTTGGCAATCGCGTCCTTCAGGCGGTTATCGAATGCGGTGATGCTGAACGAGATACCGGTACTCGGCGTGAGCTCCAGACCGACTTCATAGCCCTCAAGCCGTTCGTTCTTGAGATCGGCGTTAGCTTGCGTCGTCACCGGAAAGACCACGAACGGCCGGTACAGTTCGTTCAGCGTTGGCTGCCGGAAACCAGTGTAAGCGGCGGCGCGCAACGCCACCACTTCGCTGGCGCGCCAGATCGCGCCGCCGCGGAAGTTGGCCTCCCAGCCGCTCCGGTTGACGAACCGTGCATCGGTGGTGAGCGCGCCCGCAGCGTCGATTTCACGATAGAAGCCATCGGCCATGCGCCAGCGGTCCGCCCGGGCCCCAGCCGTCAGGACAACGCTGCCGATTGTCCAGTCATCCTCAATGTAAAATCCTGCGTCGCTGTTGCGCCCGCCTGCTCGACGGACAGCCGTGCGCAAGCCCGTGCGGGCGTTGAACGGCTCTTCATAGAGCTCGCCCTCGGCAATCCTGAGATCGGCGCCGACCCGCAGAACATGGGAGCCGCCGACCGGCGGGCGCAGCTCGATCTTGCCGCCGAACCCGCTTGCTGGGGTCTTCACCTGGTCAAGCACCTTGCGGAAGCTGCTCGAGCTGATGACCACGTTCGAGAAGTCCTGCGCCTGGACATAGCCCAGCACGTCGAATGCCCAATCTGCCCGGCCCACCAGGCGCAAGCTCGCTTGCTGCCCGCTGGAGCTCGAATCGGCACCCGCAAAACGCAAAGTGCGCTGGTCGTCGTAGATCAGGACAGAGGCCTGCACTTCCGTCAGATCATCCAGCGGCGCAACGGCCCGGATCGCGCCTGACCAGCTTTCATAGCCAGCACGGACGCTGGCAGGGACGCGCTGGTCGGCTGGCGTGGTCCAGAAGCCTTTCCCGCGATCCCAGGCGACGCTGGCGACCGCAAAGCCTTGCCCCAGGCGCGGCGCCACGGTGAGCGAGGTCTGCGTTTCGCCTCGCTGACTGACCAGCAGGTTCGCCTGCAAAGGCCCGAGCGTATCGGGCCCTCCGCTCTCCAGCTCTATCGTGCCAGAGACGGCGCCGGATCCAAACGCGCCGGCACCACCGCCGCGTGTGACCCGCACCCGCGCCAGCCGCTCGGGCGACAGGGCGCTAAATGGAATATAGCCGAAGAAGGGATTGGCGACAGGCGCGCCGTCGAGCAGCACGAGTGCGCGGCTCGAAGCATTGCCTCCGAGGGCCCGTAGCGTCACTCCTTGGGCCGAGGGATTCGACGAACGACTGTCGGAGCGGCGGAATTGCGTGAAGCCTGCGACGGACCCGAGCACATCCTCGATTCGTCCCGAGGCGCTGGTCACGATCGTATCCCGTCCGATCTCCGTTGTGTCGTACGCTGGAGTGGCCGGGCTGTCTGGAAGTCCGCGGCCGATGACCGTGATCGGCTGCACAGCTGTGTTCTGAGCCATCGCGACAGGGGGCCAAGCGACCGCAAGCGGCGTCATAGCGAGCGCGGCTTTAGTTATCCGAGTGGCCATGCGCTCCCATACCTGCTCTCGGGAGGGAGGCAAGGTCGGGACCGGACCCCAGCGTTGCTGACGAACTGTCTTCAGCCGTGACGGCAACGGCCGATGGCACCGCTCGCCCAAAGGGCCCACCAGATGATTAGCGGCTGCGCCAGCATTCGCGGGATGTGGTAGGCCAAGCCCAGTCCTCCGTCGGGCTTGGCCATGTCGATCTGCATGTGCAGCAGGTTGGCCGGCCACACGCAGAGGGCATAGAGGGCCAGCCCCCACCCGGCCCAGCGCCGTGTCTGGAGCGAGTTGGTCTGGATCAGTCCTGCCGCGCCGGCCAGCTCGGCCAGCCCGGTGATCGCGATAACTGCTTCCGGACTCGGCACCCAGCGCGGAGTCACCGACAAGAACGGTCCTGGTATGAGGAGGTGGGCAAGACCGGCGACGGCGTAAAGCACTGCCAGCGTGATTCGCGCGAGCATTCTTGCGCGGCTTTCGGCATCAGTGGGCACGCAAAGCAGCTCCTACGCAAGCATAAGGCGTCTCGAACTCACAAGGCCGGGCGCCTTGGGTTAGACGTCGAGGGTGTGCACTTCCCCGCCCTCTATCTGGGCGAGATATCGAACAATCGAATCGCGTGTCTCTGCATGTGCCTTGTCGAGCCCGACCTGACTTTCGATGACCAAGGAGCGCGCTGCGGCCGACATCAATGTCGCCAGCACTGGCGCGCTGATGTCGGGGGCCGTGATGCCGCGCTGCGCGTAGACCTTCTCGATGGCTTCGATCTGCAGCGCCCGAAAGCTGGCGCCAGCCTTCCGCATCTCCTCGCGCAGCAGCGGATATTGCTTGCTAAGCGCGCCGAATTCCAGAATTCGCTTGGCCTCAGGCACTGCCGAATTGAGCGCCCAGAGTGCCTGAAGCGGTCGCGGGGAACTCAGCGCCTCATCGTGCAGGCGAAAGTAAATCGCCGAGGATCGCTGAAACACGGTGACCACCAGCTCTTCCATAGACCGGAAGTAATAGTGCACCAGCTGCGGCTTCAGATCGGCATGACCCGCCACCCGCCGCGCCGTGATCGCTGGGGAGCCTTCCTCCGCCAGCAGTTCGGCGGCAGCGTCGATCAAGCGAAGCCGCGTCTTCGTTCCGGTAGACTGATATCCGCGGTTCGCTACCATCGCATTCTCCAGGCGGCTACTCGGCGCCGGGGCGATGCTCCACGCGCAGGACCGAAAGGGACACGCCCTATCGGCGCAGTACTGTTCTGCAAAGCGGGGAGGCCATGTTCCGGCACGTACGAGGGCGCCCCGGAGCATACGCGTTAGTTCGCCGACGCAACCTTGCGGTACGGCACGAAGTCCTGAAGCCCAACGAACCCGCTGTAGAAGAAGCTGGTTCTGTCGTGCAACTGCACTGTGTCTGGGCGGCAAAGCTGGCCGATATGCTGGCGGGTGACGAGGATGTCGTCATCGTCCAGCATATCGGCATTCGTGGGGCGGTTCACGTATAAGGTGCCTCCCACTCGATACACGATGGCCGTTCCGTCGATCACCCGCGTTTCGCGGGCCTGCCAAGAGGAGATGCAGCTCACCGGTTTACCGGCCTCGCGCCCTTCGAGCAGCTTGGCCAGCTTGGCTTCGCCGGTGAGTCTCTCCTTTGCCGCGAGCGCAGGACTGGCGACCAGCCCCGTCGCCATTACCGCGAGCGCTGCCGCGGTCATGATGTTCCTCTTCATAATAACCTCTGTCTTCCGCATTATGAGGGTAAGTATGTCACAACGACAATGAACCCATGCTGACTGGTTAACTAGCTGAAATAGAACGTGTTCCTTAGGCTGTTCCGCCGACCGTCAGGCCTTCGATAAGCAGGGTTGGCTGGCCGACGCCGGCAGGTACGCTTTGGCCGCCCTTGCCGCAAACACCGATGCCTTCGTCCAGTGCCATGTCGTTACCGATACCCTTCACACGCGTCAGCACCGAGGGCCCGTCGCCGATGAGCGTGGCGCCTTTGATCGGCGCGCCCAGCTTGCCGCTTTCGATCTTGTACGCCTCGGTGCAAGAGAACACGAACTTGCCTGAGACAATGTCGACTTGCCCGCCGCCAAAGCTTTTGGCGTAGATGCCGTTCTTGACCCGGCTGAGCAGTTCGGCCGGGTCGTCGTTACCACCGCGCATGAACGTATTGGTCATGCGGGGCATCGGTACGTGGCCATAGCTCTCCCGGCGGCCATTGCCAGTGGCCTCCACGCCCATAAGCCGGGCATTGAGCCGATCCTGCATATAGCCCTTGAGGATGCCATCCTCGATCAGAACTGTTTCCTGGGTGGGCGTGCCTTCGTCATCGATCGACAGCGAGCCACGCCGGTTCAGGATCGATCCGTCGTCGACGACCGTCACGCCCGGGGCGCCGACGCGTTCGCCGATGCGGCCGGAGAAGGCGCTTGTTCCTTTGCGGTTGAAGTCCCCTTCGAGGCCATGGCCGACTGCCTCATGCAGCAGGACGCCTGGCCAGCCGGGGCCGCACACAACCGTCATTTCGCCGGCTGGGGCGTCGACGCTCTCCAGGTTCGTCAGTGCCTGGTTCAGCGCGGCGTCGATGCCGCGGTTCCAGTGGGCCGGGTCGAACAAGTCATCGTAGAGCCAGCGACCGCCCATTCCGAAAGTACCCGTTTCGCGCCGGCCGTTGCTCTCGGCCACGATCGAGACGTTCAGGCGCACCAGCGGGCGGACGTCCGTTGCGAGAAAACCGTCGGGCCGCACGATTTCCACCACGGACCAGCTGCCGGTTAGGGAGCAGGAAACTTGCGCCACGCGCGGATCGCGGGCGCGAGCGGCGGCATCGATGGTCTCGAGCAGCTTCACTTTTTCCGCGAAGGGCACGAGGTCGAGAGGCGAAGCGTCGGTGTAGAGATGGCGGTTGCTGGCACGGGGCGGGGCAGGGCGCTCCCCCCTTGCGGGGTCCAGCAGCCGCAACGTCTCACCAGCGCGGCGAATAGCAGCGGCGCTGATGTCGTTGGCGTGCGCGAAACCGGTCATCTCGCCCGAGACGCCGCGAAGTCCGAAGCCCGCGTCGCGCGAATAGTCGCAGGTCTTCAGGCGTCCATCGTCGAAGCCGAACGCCTCCGAAGCGATGAACTGGAGGTAGAGCTCACCGTCGTCGCACGCCTTCAGCGTCTCGGCGGCGAGCGCCTGTGCTTCGTCGGGCGTGAGCTGACCGGGGCTATAAAGGAGCGAGCGGGGATCGGGTGCAGATGCCATGGAGCGAATATAAGACCGCTCAAGATTTCCGCCAGCGCGATCAGGTGCCTGCGCGCGCAGGCACGCTGGGGTCGGCGCTTGTGCTTGGGCCGTGCTCGTCCAGTTCGCCTGGGAAAAGCTCGTTCGTCTCGCGCTGGTGCGGGTCGCCCTTCAGCTGGAAACGCCGATCGCAGTAGCTGCAATCGACATAACCCCGCTCGTCGATTTCCATCCATACGCGAGGGTGGCCAAGGGCAGCGCCGGCGCGAATGTCGGTCGCTCCGTCACAGAAGACGCGGCGCTTGTCGGTGTAGACGGTTTCAGGCGGCTCGATCATCCGCGCCGATTACCAAGAGCGGCGGCTGTGCGCCAGATGAAAAGGCCAAATGAAAAAGAGCAGTCTGGCAGAGGTACACGGGAGCGCCTGCGCACCGACCTCTTTACCCACGCTTCGCCATGCTTCAAATGCCCCCGCATGAGCAGCTCTTCGCAAAACGCAGCCATCTCGATCCGTGACGTTGTGAAGCGCTATGCGCCTGCCGGGGGTGGTGAGGGCAAGCTGGCGCTGAAAGGCGTGAGCTTCGATGTTCCGGTGGGCGGCATCTTTGGACTGCTCGGCCCCAACGGCGCGGGCAAGTCAACGCTGATCAACATCATGGCCGGTCTGGTCAACAAGACCTCCGGCTCGATTTCGATCTGGGGCTTCGACACCGATCACGATAAGCGCAACGCCAAGCGCTCAATCGGCATCGTCCCGCAGGAGATCGTATTCGATCCGTTCTTCACGCCTTTTGAGGTCCTGGAAAATCAGGGCGGCCTGTATGGCATCGCCAAGCACTTGCGGCGCTCGGAAGAACTGCTGCGCGCCGTGCACCTCGCTGACAAGAGAGATGCCTACTCGCGCACGCTGTCAGGCGGGATGAAGCGGCGATTGCTGATCGCCAAGGCCCTTGTCCACCAGCCGCCGGTACTGGTGCTCGATGAGCCGACGGCTGGTGTCGACGTGGAATTGCGGCGGCAGTTGTGGGAATTGGTGACGGAGATGAACCGGGAGGGCGTCACCATCGTCCTCACCACGCACTATCTCGAGGAAGCCGAGCAGCTGTGCGACCGCATCGCGATCATCAACCATGGCGAGTGCATCGCCAACAAGCCCACGCGCGAACTGGTCGGCATGGCGCGGGAGAAAGTGGTGGAACTGACGCTGGATCGTGATCTCGGCCAGCTGCCCGTCGATGCCGCTTTCATCAAGAGCGAGAAAACCGGCGAGCGTACGATCGCGATCACCTATGACAAGGATCGTAGCACTGCCGGGCAGGTCCTCTCGGTCGTTCAGGCGCAAGGGTTCACCATTGTTGACGTGACGACGCGCGAAGCCGATCTCGAAGACGTTTTCGTCAGTCTCACGAGCGCGAACCAAGGCGCCTGATGCTGCCGCGCTTAGCGCGTCCGATGCTGCCCTGAAGGGCATGAAGCCCATTGCTAACTGTTGCCGAGCGCCTGCGTTGGCTGCAAGGAAGCGATATGGATGACCTGAAACGGGGCGAGAAGCCGCAGCACGACGTGATCATCGTCGGTTCCGGCGCGGCCGGGCTGACTGCAGCGCTGGCGCTTGGGGAGAAGCTGAAGGTGCTGGTCGTCGCCAAGGGCGAGCTGGCCGGCGGCTCTACCGCATGGGCGCAAGGCGGCATTGCTGCAGTGCTCGATGCGGGCGATACCTTTGAGGAACATATCAACGATACCATGGTGGCGGGTGCTGGCCTCAACCGGCTCCAGACCGTGGAGTTCGTGATCGAGCGAGCACCCTTTGCAATTGAGCGGCTGGTCGAACTCGGCGTTCCCTTCAACACCGAGGGCGACGTGTTGCACCTCACCCGGGAGGGTGGCCACTCGCACCGGCGGATCGTCCATGTCGACGATGCCACCGGGCAGGCGGTGCAGAAAGCGCTGATGCGCGCAGCACAAGCCAACCCGAATATCACGCTGCTGCCGGGCCGCGCCTGCATCGACCTCATCACCGGACGGCATGAGCAGCGCTACTCCGGCTCCGGCCGCGTCTGGGGCGTCTATGCTCTCGATCAGGCGACCGGGCAGGTGGAGGCGCATACCGCGCGCGCGACGATCCTCGCGACCGGCGGCGCAGGGCGCGTATACCAATTCAGCACCGCACCGCGCGGCGCCACGGGTGACGGTATCGCGATGGCCTGGCGTGCCGGGGCGCGGGTCTCCAACATGGAGATGATGCAGTTCCACCCGACCTGCCTTTACAATCTGGAGGTCAAGAACTTCCTCATCACCGAGGCGGTGCGAGGCGAAGGCGGGCATCTGAAGCATCCCGTCACGGGCCATCGCTTCATGCCAGACTACGATTCGCGTGGGGAACTGGCGCCGCGGGACATTGTCGCGCGCGCCATCGACGACCAGATCAAGCGCTTCGGCCTGGACTACGTTCACCTCGACATTAGTCATCAGCCGCCAGAGTTCGTGCGCGAGCACTTCCCGACCATTCACGAGAAGCTGCTGGGTCTTGGCATCGACATGACCCGTGAACCGATCCCGGTGGTGCCCGCACAGCACTATACCTGCGGCGGCATTCTGATCGACCTTAACGGACGCACCGACTTGCCCGGCCTCTATGCCGCCGGTGAGTGCACCGAGAGCGGGCTGCACGGGGCCAATCGCCTCGCGTCCAATTCGCTGCTCGAGTGCTTCGTCTTCGGTGAAGCGGCCGCTGCGCACATCCTTGCGCATTGGGACCGCTTTGATGCCCCGCCTCCCGTGCGGCCTTGGGACGCTAGCCGGGTGACCGATTCCGATGAGGAAGTCGTCATCAAACAGAACTGGACCGAGATCCGGCGTTTCATGTGGAATTACGTGGGCATCGTGCGGACCACGAAGCGGCTTGAACGCGCGCAGCATCGCATCAAGCTGCTCAACGACGAAGTGGAGGAATACTACCGCCACTTCCGCGTCTCGACCGACTTGGTCGAACTGCGCAACCTCCTGCAGAGCGCTGACCTTATCGTGCGCTCAGCACTGAGACGCCACGAGAGCCGGGGGCTGCACTACACGCTGGACTACCCCGAAACGCTGGCAGAGGCCGTCGATACGCTCCTTGTCCCCTAACGGACGAGGAGCAACGCGCTACGGTTTTAGCCGATGCCGAGCATCCGGCCGATGAAGATCAGCACGATTGCGCCGATCACCGAGGCAAGGCAGCCGGCGCGATTGAAATCAGCGCTGCCGCGGCTGGTGACGAGGCCAGCGATCACAGAGCCCCCGATCCCGAGAAGAATCGTGGCGATCCAGCCCATGTGGACCGACCCCGGATAGAAGAACCGGGCGAGGACACCGATGATCAGGCCGCTGATAATGGCGGTGATGACGTTGATCATGCGTAAATATCCTCTCGCTGGCGGTCCGCAGCCTGCACGGCGGGGAGACGCCTGGCAAGCGTTCCGGCGCCGTCGTCTAGGGGGAGGACACCGGAGGCATCGTCCGTGGTGACGCACTTGAACCGCGACTGTCGTTCACCTCATTCCTGACTCGTTTCAGCCACCAAGAATGTGGAAAAAGATTTCCGCCTTAGTGGGCGTTTGCCTCTTGCGATTTGCGTCGGCCAAGGACTTCCCACGCGTCGCGGCCAGCTCGGCATGGCTAAGCTGCGCGGGAGCCATGGCACTGTTAGGTTGGGGAGCCTCTTGCGCCGAAACGGCAAAAGCGCACACTATAGGTAGTGGCCGGTTGAAGAGACCGCCTCAAGACCTAGCTTCAGTCATACCGCAGCGGGGAAACCCACGGTTGGCGGAGCGGGCGCGAGTGTGTGCAGTGCTAACGGTGCTGAGCGAAGCGAGTGTTCCTGTTTTGTGCTCATTCTGCTAGGCGTCACTTGCTCGTCGAATCGAACCGAAGATATGCGGACGGGGGACGCAACGTGGATTTCAGGAACGTCAGCGAAGGGCAGCTCGGGAGCACAGATGTGGAGCAGCCCGGCGTCGACAGTCAATTCGAAACTTCGGTGGCAAACAATAACAAGGAGGCGGGTCCAGGCCCGGCTATCGAAATGGACAAGACCGATATCGCCACCGCTGACCTCGTCGGGGGTCCCGTTGAGGCGGCGCCCACGACACAAAGCAACTCCAAGACGATTCACGCCCGCCGCTTCACCGTCGTCACTGACGATAGCCGCGATGCGCTGCTGACGGACTTCGGCAAGGAAACGCTGGACGATCGCTACCTGTTGCCGGGCGAAAAGTACCAGGATCTCTTCGCCCGCGTGGCGGACGCTTACGCCGACGACCAGGATCATGCGCAGCGGCTCTACGATTATATTTCGAAGCTATGGTTCATGCCGGCCACGCCGGTGCTGTCCAACGGCGGCACTGGCCGGGGCTTGCCGATCTCATGCTATCTGAACTCGGTCGACGATAGCCTGGAAGGCATCGTTGCCACCTGGAACGAGAACGTCTGGCTGGCAAGCCGGGGCGGCGGCATCGGCACTTACTGGGGCAGCGTGCGCGGCATCGGCGAGCCAGTGGGTCTGAATGGCAAGACCAGCGGCATCATTCCCTTCGTGCGCGTGATGGATTCGCTGACGCTGGCGATTTCGCAGGGTTCGCTGCGTCGCGGTTCGGCCGCTTGCTATCTTGATGTCTCGCATCCGGAGATCGAGGAGTTCCTCGAGATTCGCAAACCCTCGGGCGACTTCAACCGCAAGGCGCTCAACCTCCACCATGGCGTTCTGCTGACCGACGAGTTCATGGATGCCGTGCGTGACGGCGCCGAGTTCGCCTTGCGCAGTCCCAAGGACGGCTCAGTTCGCGGCAAGGTCGATGCTCGCGCGCTGTTCCAGAAGCTGGTCGAAACGCGGCTTGCCACGGGTGAGCCCTACATCGTGTTCTCCGACACGGTGAACCGCATGATGCCGCGCCATCACCGCGAGCTTGGTCTCAAGGTTTCGACGTCGAACTTGTGCTCCGAGATCACGCTGCCCACCGGCCGCGATCACCTCGGCAAAGATCGTACGGCGGTATGCTGCCTTTCTTCGCTCAACCTGGAGACCTGGGAAGAGTGGAAGGGCGAAAAGTGCTTCGTCGAAGACGTGCTGCGTTTCCTCGATAATGTGCTGCAGGACTATATCGACCGCGCACCGGATGAGATGGCGCGCGCAAAATATTCCGCCGCGCGGGAGCGTTCGGTCGGCATGGGCGTGATGGGCTTTCACTCCTATCTGCAGAAGAAGGGCATCGCCTTCGAAAGCGCGATGGCCAAGGCGCTGAACATGCAGATGTTCCAGTACGTCAACCAGAAGGCCAACGAGGCCTCGATGCTGCTGGCCAAGGAGCGGGGTCCGTGCCCTGACGCGGCGGATGTGGGCGTGATGGAGCGCTTCAGCTGCAAGATGGCGATCGCGCCCACCGCGTCGATCTCGATCATCTGCGGCGGCACGTCGGCCTGCATCGAGCCGATCCCGGCGAACATCTACACCCACAAGACGCTCTCCGGCAGCTTCGTGGTGAAGAACCCATACCTGGAAAAGCTGCTGGCTTCGAAGTCGAAGGATTCCAACAACGTGTGGAACTCGATCCTGGAGCACAGCGGTTCGGTCCAGCATCTCGATTTCCTCAGCCCCGAGGAAAAGGCGGTCTACAAGACGAGCTTCGAGATCGACCAGCGCTGGCTGCTGGAGTTTGCCGCCGACCGCACGCCCTACATCGATCAGGCGCAGTCGCTGAACTTGTTTATCCCTGCCGATGTCGACAAGTGGGACCTGATGATGCTGCACTTCCAGGCTTGGGAGAAGGGCATCAAATCGCTCTATTATCTACGCTCGAAGTCGGTGCAGCGCGCCGGTTTTGCCGGCGGCGTGGAGGCTGACAACACGCCTGAGGCACCCAAGTTCGAACTGGGAGAGACCACCGACTACGACGAGTGTCTCGCTTGCCAGTGAGGGATTGGTCGCTGCGGTTGAACGCAGTGGAAGTGCGACCCACGTGCTTAGCAGCGCGACAAGGGAACTTGCGCCCCTTCTTGTTCGTCCTTGTCCTGAACGGCCATCGGCGTGACAGGACAGGGACGAGCACATGCTTCTTGAAAACAGTAACGGGGAAACCCTCACGCCGACGCGTCCGCCCGTAGACACTGCGGTTGACATCGCGGGCGGCGCTGCTGCGGGAGCCTTGGCCGGTTTGGCCGGGGCCGCAGTGATGGAAGGATTTCAGACCTATGCGGCTGCGCTGTTCCAGCCCTCCGGGTCGACGCCGCCGGCGACCGAGCAAGCGGCGCAGGCGCTCGTGCGCCTTGTCGGCGGAGCACGGTTGCGCAAGGCAGAGAGCAAGGCCGGCGGCGCGGCCGTGCACTACGTTGTCGGCACCCTCGCGGGTGCGGGCTACGGCGCCCTTGCCGAAGCCGCTCCTGGTGTCGCGCGGTGGCGCGGCCTCGCCTTCGGGTTTACCTGTGCAACGCTGATCGACCAGATTGCCGTGCCGCTGGCGGGGTTCGCGCGTCCTTCGTGGCATTACACCATCCGCACACATCTTTACGGCTACGCCTCGCATCTGGTCTTCGGGTTTGTCACGGAAGCGGTCCGCAAGGCCCTGCGTAGCCGCAAGCCAGCCGTGCAGGAGAGCTCCGGCGTAACGATGGAGGATATCTCCGTTCCCATTCTCCTGGGGTTTGCGAGCGGGCAACGCACCTTCACTCCTCCTGCTGCGGTGAGCCTGGCTGCAGCAGGCGCCGGTCTCGGGTTGGAGGAGACCCGTCTTTCCTTCCTTACTTCCAAATGGACCGGCGCCATCATGAGTGCCGCTGCTGTCGGCGAATACATTGCGGATAAACAGCCTGCGATACCTGACCGGATCGCGCCTTCGGCACTTGCAGGACGTGTGCTGAGCGGCGCGTTATCTGGGGCCGCTGCAGCCCGGCCGGGCAGGGCTTTGCTTGCGGCAGGCCTTGGTGCCGCTGGAGCCTTGGCGGGCAGCTATGTCAGCTACCGTGCGCGCGCGGTTCTCGCTAGGGCGCTGGGCCGCGACAAGCCTGTAGCCTTCGCCGAGGATGCGCTTGCGCTGCTCGGTTCGGCAGCGATAGCGGGCTATGCGGCGCTGCGGGAGAACCAGCGCCGGAGCCTGGCAGATCTTGCGCTCGCTGCCTGAGGCCAAGTAAAGCCTTGATCTTCCAGCTCCGGATCGCGATTTAGCGCGAATGGGCACGGTCATGGCAATCCTCTCGCAACTGTTTTGGGGCGTGACCATCGGGGCGCTGAGCGGGACGTTCATCGCGCTGGCCAAGCTTCTGGCCATGGGCGGCGCTGTGGTGGGAGGAGGCTTCGCTTTCCGGAAGTGGCGCAAGCTGCGCGCCTTGGTCCGCTTCCGCCGTTAAGGCGCACGCGCAGGGCTATGTCCCGTGGCGTGTGCCGCTTATCGGGAACGTGCCAAAGGGGCCGTTTAAGTTCTCGCCTGTGAGTTTCCCGTCCCTCACGGTCACGTCGTATTTGATCGTGATCGGCATCGGCGTGGCCGCCTTGCCCTCAAGTTTGGCGCGTCCGTTGGCAACCCCTCCGGCAAGGTCGACGCTTCCCTGGTCCGCAGTGACCTTGCCGGTCACGATGTTGCCATCAACCTTCAAATCCATCACCGCTTTCTGAGGGCCCATCGGCGACTGGATGACGATGTTCCATTTGCCCGCGAAGTCTTGGGGCTTGGCGTTGCTTGCCTTCGCCTCCTGCAGCCGCTCCATGTAGGCCTTGTGCTCGGCAGGAGCCTGCTGCGCCCGCGTGCGCAGATAGAAGCGTAAGTCCTCCAGCTTCTTGTCGGTGAATTGCGGGAAGGGCGGCATGCCGTTCATCTTGAGCCCGCCTTCCTTCACGATCGTACGGAAGGTGGCCGCGTCGGTGATGGTGGGTGAGTAGCGCAAGTCAGGCGCTGCGCCGCCGCCCACTGCGTTCCAACCATGGCAAACCAGGCAAGAGCGCGTGGCGAACAGCATGAAACCTGCCTGCGCACGCGCCGCATCGGGTTGGTAGTCAGGATCAGCTGGAGGCGCCCGCTCAGGCATCTCAAACGGTGGTATTATGTCGGTACCGTCGAGAGCGAAGGTGAGGACGCGACGGGGCAGGCGGTAGTCGGTGCGGTACGCCTGATTGCCCAGCGTCTGCATCCCTGCACCCTGACCGCCCGAGCCGGTGATCACGGTGATGTATTGTCTGCCGTTCACCCGGTAGGAGATCGGCGCCCCCACGATCGGGCTTTCCGTCTTGAACGACCACAGTTTCTTGCCCGTCTTCGCGTCGCGCGCGACGAACTTGCCGTCGATCTGGCCTTGGAAGACCAGCCCGCCCGCTGTCGTCATCACGCCCCCCGGCCAGGTTCCCGGAAGCTCCACTTTCCAGGCTTCGGACTGCGTGGCGGGGTTCCAAGCCTTGAGATAGCTTTTGTGTCCGCCCGGCAGTTCGACCTCAGGAATAAGAGTGACGCCCATGCCGGCAGCGATTTCGCCGCCGCCCTCCTGACCTTCGCCGATGAGGGCCGGCATCTCCATCGTGGGAACGTAGACGAGGCCGGTTTGTGGGCTGTAGGCTTGGGGCATCCACGAATGGGCCCCGGTGGGGCCGGGCCACATTTCGAACAGGCCGGGCTTGCCCTGGTAGCGGATGCCTGGATTCTCAATGGGCCGCCCGGTCTTGCTGTCGATCCGTTCGGCCCAAGTCACTTTGGCAATCTTCTCGGCTGAAATGAACTCGCCGGTCGCACGGTCCAGAACGTAGAAGAAACCGTTCTTGGGAGCCTGCATCAGAACTTTGCGTTCCTTGCCGTCCATCTCGAGCGTGGCGAGAGTCATGTCGGTGGTGGCCGTGCAGTCCCACTGTTCGGCAGGGCAGACCTGGTAGTGCCACTTGTAGGCCCCGGTGTTGATGTCGACCGCGACGATAGAAGCCAGGAACAAGTTGTCTCCCCCGCCGGGGCTGCGCAGATCCTGGTTGTAGGGAAAGCCGTTGCCGATGCCGAGGTAAGCGAGCTCCAGCTCAGGATCGTAGCTGAAGGCGTTCCATGCGGAGCCACCGCCGCCGCGGCGGCTGCCGTCCGGATTCTTCCACCCGCTCGGCCAGGTCTTGCGCATGACCTCCTCGGCCTTCTGATTGACGGAAGTCACTTCGTCGCCGGGTGTCGTGTAGAAGCGCCACGCCCGCTTACCGGTCGCTGCATCATAGGCGGTGACAAAACCGCGTGCTGGGCTGATGTCGGCACCACCATAACCTACGATCACCTTGCCGCCGAACGCGCGTGGTGCGCCATTGGCATTGCGCGGGGCATCGTCGGGGAAGTCATAGGTCTTCCAGATTTCGTGGCCGGTTTTCGCGTCCAGCGCGATGACGTACCCGTCTGTGGTGACGAGAAAGACACGACCCTTGTCGTAGGCGATGCCCTTGTTGCCCCAGTTCATCTGCAGCGCTGACTTGGCCCGCGTGCGGGTGCCGCCGTCGTAGTCCCACAACTCCTTGCCAGAGGCGGCGTCGAAGGCACGAATATGCGAATGGCCGGTGGTGATGAAGACTTTGCCTTCGGCCATCAAAGGCGTGGATGCACTGTAGCCCGGCTCAAGGTCGTAGTGCCAAGCGAGCTTCAACTCTCCGACGTTGTTCGTGTCAATCTCGTCCACCGGGCTGTAGTGCGCCTCGTGACCGGTGCGGCCCCAGCTTGGCCATTCATCGGGGTTGGCGACCAGCGCGGCGTCGACAGGTTGTGCCGCGCGGTCGCATGCGCCCATCGTCAGCACCGGCAACAAGCAGGCGAGCGTGATTAAAACGCTCCGTGCGGTGCGGCCCATCCTCGATATCCTCCCCCAGGGCTCTTGGCCTTTACCGTGCAACTATCATTCACGCGTACAGCGGCAAAGCGATTTATGCGCTTATGTGTATCATATTCCGGTACAGGCAAAACGAAACCCCGGCACCCACGAAGGGGCACCGGGGTCGTTGCGCGGCGGCAGGGAGGGGGAGGAGCCGCCGCGGGTAGCTGCTCAGATCAGTTGATACCCACCGGGATGGGCGTGCCGACCTTCAGGTAGATGCGGTTGTCGTCGATGCGATCCACTTGCTCGATGTCGAGGAAGTGGTGGGCTTGATCGCCGCTATCGGACCGCGTCAATTTGATCCGATCGTCGACCACTTCATCGACGGTGCCGATATGCCGACCGCTGTGGTCGGCAATTTCCATATGCTCCTTGATGCGAAGCTTCTCGAACATAAAGGATACTCCTCTTTATTTTCGTTGCTCTCATGCACGCAGATAGAACGACCGGAGGCGCTGCGCCGTTCCGGTCCCCCGCCGCAGATGTGAAACGCCTGACGGCATGACCTTCCGGGCATGGAAGCCATTGATACCGGTGCGACGTTCCTCCGGCACCCCATCTTGGAGAGAACAATGGAAGATGAACGCATCTGGAAGTTCGAGCGTGAGCTTTGGGTCGGAGGGGATGCCCTCTACCATGAGCGCGTGAGCAGCAATTGTCTGATGGCCTTGCCGTCAGATCCTTACCTCTTTGCCGGCGGCGATGCGGCTGAAGCGGTGGAGCATACTCCGCGCTGGGACGGCGTTGAGTTCCGGGACAAGCAGGTGAGCCGTCCTCAAGAGGGCTTGATCGTGATTGCCTACCGCGCCGAAGCCCACGGCGATGGCGGCACTTATCATGCAGTTTGCACCACGACGCTGCGGCGTCTTTCGCATGAGGAATGGGATGTGGTTCAGCACCAGCAGACACCCCTGGGCGTGATCGTGGCTGACCCCGCAGACGCCTGAAGCGTGCGACGGGGTTGTCCCGCGTTCGTAGCCCTGCCGCCTGTGCTGGACCTCTCAAGGACCAGCACAGGCTGCGGGCCTCAGCCCGGATCAGGTCGCATCAATTCCGAACGAAGCGTCGCCGCGGCCGCCCAGCAACACATTGTTGCCTTCGATGCCGTCGATCAGGCTGACCGGCAGGAAGGCGACTCCGTCATCATGCGGGTCGGTGGAGGCAAGCCGCAGGCGCTCCCCGTCCAGCCCCGAGACGATACCGAGTGCATGGCCATAGCTGTCGAGCACGGTCATGCCGGCGCGAACAGCGCCGGCTGTCGTCTGGAATTCGGCGTCGGGATCAGGAAGGTAAACGCCAGTCCGCTTTTGTTCGACGGGGCGGTCCGGAAGTTTGCGGGCCTGAGGATCCTCGGGTTCGGGGAACGGATCGCCGGGCCGCTGGACGGGCGCGAACGAGCCCAGGGTTGACTGCGCCTCTGAGAAATAGGGCTGTTCCATATCTGTCGGGCTGCCCTCATCGACGTACTCGGGCTCCCGAGGCCTCTTCTCATGATCGGCCGGTCCCTCGTACGGCGAAGTCCGGTCGGGAGACGCTGGCGGTGAAAGGGAAGGGTCCTGCGATGTGTCGCTGGCTTTGTCCGACGGGACTCGAGAGAAGTGGGATTGCCTTTGCTGCTGCGTCACGGGAATACTCCACTCGTGAAAGGGGGTGTCGCTGGGAACGATGCGGGCTCTTGCCATAGGGAATGATCGGCACATGGGCCCGGTTCCCCAGAGGCGTCAGACGTCCTGCAGGCGTGACGATGGAAACAACGCGTGGGGCGCTACCGATCTGCTGGAGGACAGAAGGGACGATGGAGGAATGTATGAAAGCAGCCGTCGACGTTTGGCGGCGGATAGGCGCCGTGATTAGCCCGGAAGAGCCGAGTGCGACCATATCCGATGCGCCGGACATCGCCCGAACTGTGGTGCGGGGCGTGTCACCCCAAATCGTTTCTTTCTTCCTTCCTTCAACTGCGGCGGTATCATCATGAGCGAGACCCTTATTCTTCACGGCATGGGCAGCCCCAATGTAGTCAAGATCGTGATTATGCTGGAGGAACTCGGCCTGCCCTACGAGCTGCGCCACGTGGCCGTGTTCAGCCAGCAGCAGTTCGAACCCGCATTCCTCAAGCTCAACCCCCTCGGCAAAGTACCCGTGCTGGAGGATCCGAAACTCGGCGTCCCTCTCGCCGAATCGGGCGCCATCCTCTTCTGGCTTGCGGAGCGCGAAGGCCGCTTCTTCCCTCAAGAGCAGCCCGCCCGCGCCGAGGTGATGCAGTGGCTCATGGTGCAAATGGCGAACCTCGGGCCAATGTTCGGCCAGCTCAACCATTTCAATCTCGTGCCCCCCGGCAGCGAACCTTATGCTCATGCCCGTTACCGCGCGATTTCCGGGAATCTCTACCGCCTCTTCGACGATCGTCTCGCATCGCGGGAATGGCTGGCCGGCGAAGCGTACTCGATCGCGGACATCGCCACCCAGCCTTGGGCCTTGTACCTGGAGCGTCATGGTTTCGACGCGGGTGAACACCCGCATCTCGTGGAATGGCGTGAGCGTATAGCGGCGCGCCCTTCGGTCCAGCGTGCGCGCGCTCGTGCCGATGAAGCCTTCACCGAAGCCGCCAATCGCACGCGGCGCTGCGCCAGCGAGGAAGACCTCGACCGCTTCTTCTGCCGCACGGGTTCGGTGCCGGAAAAAGACTACTCTGCCGTCAAGAACATGTGAGGAACGCTGTGGGCGGAGCGACTCGCCGGGAGTGGCCGCTGAAGCTGCTACGCGGTCCTCCGGCGCGCTCACTTGCTCCAGGATCTACTACAACTTCTTGCGTCGGGGAGATCGCCGACCCCCTAGATGCGGTTCAACGCGACTGTGGACAAGGTAGCGCCCCCCTCCCAATTTGCTCTGGAAATGCTTATCTCGGGCAGATGCCGCGACTGTGTGTCGCCGGCCGCATGAGAGCGCTTGTGAGTGCCCATGCCGCCACCGTTTATGCCGGAGTTCACTGATGCCCCTTCTCGAAGCCCGCAAGACCTACAAGCCCTTCGAGTACCCGTGGGCCTACGACATGTGGAAGCGCCAGCAGCAGATCCATTGGATGCCCGAGGAAGTGCCGCTGGGAGAGGACTGCCGCGACTGGGCGCAGAAAATCTCCGAGCATGAGCGCAACCTGCTCACCCAGATTTTCCGCTTTTTCACGCAGGCCGACGTCGAGGTGCAGGACTGCTATCACGACAAGTACGCTCGCGTGTTCAAGCCAACCGAGATCAAGATGATGCTGGCAGCCTTCTCCAACATGGAGACGGTGCACATCGCGGCTTACTCGCACTTGCTCGATACCATCGGCATGCCCGAAAGCGAGTACGGCATGTTCCTGGAATATGAGGAACTGAAGGCCAAGCACGATTACCTGCACACCTTCGGCGTCGACACCGACGAGGATATCGCCCGCACTCTCGCGATGTTCGGCGGCTTTACCGAAGGGCTGCAGCTCTTCGCCAGCTTCGCTATGCTCATGAACTTCCCGCGCTTCAACAAGATGAAGGGTATGGGGCAGATCGTCACCTGGTCGATTCGCGACGAGAGCCTGCATTGCGAAGGCATCACCAAGCTCTTTCACACCTTCACCAAGGAGCGGGGCTGCCTCACTAAGGCGGTGAAGGAAGACATCATTGACTGCTGCCAGAAGACGGTGCGGCTGGAAGATGCCTTCATCGATCTCGCGTTTGAGCAAGGACCGGTGCCCGGCATGAGCGCCAAGGAGATCAAGAAGTACATCCGCTACATCGCGGACTGGCGGCTGGGCCAGTTGGGACTGCCGGCAATCTACATGCAGGAAGATCACCCGCTCCCCTGGCTTCAGCCCTTGCTCAATGGTGTGGAGCACGCCAATTTCTTCGAGACCCGAGCTACCGAGTACTCGAAGGGTGCCACGCGCGGGAACTGGCAGGACGTGTGGAGCAATTTCGATTCGCGCCGCAAAGCCAGCAAAGGCGAAGAGGCGAACGACGCGGTAGAGATGGTGCCCGGATTGTTCGGAGAGGGCGTCGCGGCGGAGTGAGGCCCAGGAACTGCTTTGACCGCTGTGCGCCAGCCTGCCGCACTGCCTTCTGGTAAGCTCTAGCGCGCAGGCAACTTATGCGCGTACTTATGGTCGGCAGCACGCGCCTTGCACTTTTTCGGCTTAGCTGCGCACAGTGCTTCGAGCGCGTCCGTACCGCGTCGAGCTTTCCGATGTAGAGGGCGGGACCGAGTACTCATCGCAAAACCGCAAAAGTAATAGGAGAAGTCCCATGATCGCTTCACGCACAAGCGGCTTTGGTGTCCTGCTTTTCGCTGCCGCGGCGGCTCTGCCTCTCGCGGCATGCGGCGGCCAGGAAGAGACAACCTATGAGGCCGACGCCACCGATGTTAGCGGCGGCGAGCTGATCGTCACCGAGGCGACCTCACCCGGTGTGCCGGTCGATGTGCCGGATACGCCAATGACGAATGTCCCGCCGGAGACACCCGAGGCCGGTCAGGCGTCTCCGACCCCCTGACCGGCAGACGCAGGCCATCGCGCGCCAGGCGCTACTGAGCGGGCGCTGGCGGCGAACACGCCCGTGTTCATCATTGCGACACGTCACCTGGTCGACTCTCGGCATTACGAGGTGCTGCGCATGCAACTTCGGCCGCGCATGCTGCATTTCTAGTGGAATGTCCCTAGTGGAGACACGTAAGATGACCAGGATAATGCTCCTCGCTGCGGCGGGCGTGGCGCTTGCAGCAGCCGCCCCGGTCGTGGCTCAGGATGCCGACGACGCGAGCGCCGATGATGCGGCGGTCGAAGCGGCCATGTCTCACCATGACGTGATGACTGTTCGCAATGTTACGCGACGCGAGATGGTGACGGGCCAGCGGGTTTTTGATGCCAGTGGCAAGCTTGTCGGCATCATCGCTCGTCTTTCGGGCAACGATGTCATCCTCGCCGATGGCAAACGCGAGTTTAGCGTGCCGATCACTGAGTTTTTCGCATACAATCAGTATGGCAAAGACTACTTCGCAACCCGTCAGCCCAAGGCCGTGCTCCAGGCGCAGGCGTCGACCATAAGGGCCAAGCCGCTAGCCGCCGCAAACTGACACAGCGGCGGCAACGAACTCGGCTGTCGCTGCGGTCACGACACTGCCCTTCCATGCCATCTACCGCGATACGCCACTTCGTTTATGATCCAGAGGTACAGGCGCTGGATGTGACGTTCGTCACCGGGCGGCGTTACCGCTACTTTGGGGTGCCGGACCATCTTGCGCACGAGTTCGACGCCGCATCGTGAAAGGGCGGTTTCTTCAACGCCCAAATTCGTGACCGCTACGCTTTTGAGGAACTTCCGCGCACCCGATAGCGCCTCCACGAAATCGTAGTCGCCTCGCAGCTTGCAGCCGGCACTACCCGGAGGCATTTTCTCGCAAAACTGGGAGAGACACGATGCCGTACGCCACTGACCAGACCTTGATCTTCCTGCCCGTGCTTCTCGTTATCGCGCTGACGCTGGTCGCGTTCGTACGCTTGGCAATGGGAAGGGCGGCTGCGGTCAAGGGCGGCCACGATCCTTCCTATTACCGAGCTCACCACGGCACCCCCGAGCCTGAGAGTGCCGCCGCAGGAGCCCGGCATTGGGACAACCTGTTCGAACTGCCGACGCTGTTCTATGCGGGCTGCCTCACGTCGTTCGTGCTGGGCGGCGTCACGGGCTGGACGCTCGCCTTCGCTTGGGGATACGCCGCCGCCCGCGTTGTGCAGAGCCTTGTACACATGACGTACAATGACCCCGCGCATCGCGGCTTGGCGTTCGTTGTGGGCGTGGTCTTCGTCTTCGCGCTATGGATCAACGTGGCCCTGTCGATCTTCGCAGGGCTTTGACTTGCGCTCAGACGATACCCGCGCGGGCACCCGCTCGCTGGAACATGCCGATGATCTGCTGCACCTGCTCGGCCGAGTGTTCGGCGCATAGCGAGCAGCGCAGCAGCGTCATGTTGGCGGGCGTTGCCGGCGGCCTCGCGAGGTTCACATAAAGACCCTCATGCAGAAGGGCCTCCCACATCGCCGCGCCGCGCTCCAGGTCAGGCATGATGACCGAGATGATCGCACTCTGCGGAGTCTCGGTGCCGAGCTGGAATCCGGCATCCTTGAGGCCCTTGTGCAGTGTGCGTGAGTTCTCCCAAAGATGGGCGCGCTTGTCGGCGGCGTCCATGAGCTTGCGGATCGAGGTGCATGCAGTGGCAACGACGCTCGGCGGCAGGCTGGCGGTGAACACATAAGGACGGCAGACCAGCCGCATGATCTCGAACTTGGGATGGTTCGAGACGCAGAAGCCTCCAACGGTACCGACGGACTTGGAGAAGGTGCCGATGATGAAATCCACGTCGTCGAGGCAGTCCTGATCCTCTGCCACGCCCCGGCCGTTCGGGCCGATGAAGCCCATCGAGTGCGCCTCGTCGACAAGGATCATCGCGCCGTGTTTCTTGGCGACCGCGACCATTTCCTTGAGCGGCGCGATATCGCCCATCATCGAGTAAACGCCTTCGAGGACAACCAGCTTGCCGGCGCCCTCGGGAATGCGGCGCAGGCGCTTTTCCATCGCCTCGATGTCGTTGTGCTTGAAGGGGACGACTTCCGCGTCACCCATCTTGCAGCCGTCCCAGATGGAAGCGTGGCTGTCGATGTCGAGGACGATGTAGTCGCCCTTGCCAGCGATCGTCGAGATGATCCCTAGATTTGCCTGATACCCGGTCGAGAAGACCATGGCGTGATCCATGGCGTAGAAGTCGCATAGCGCCTGCTCGACGGCGCGGTGGCCTGCGTAAGTGCCGTTGAGCACGCGGCTGCCGGTGGTGCCGGAGCCGAAATCGTCCAACGCTTGCTTGCCGGCGGCGATCACGTCCGGGTCGAAGGTCATCCCCATATAGTTGTAGGTGCCGAGCAGGATTGTCTCGCGTCCGTTGCACACGGCGACCGTGGGCGAGAGCACCTTCTCCATCACCAGGCTGAACGGATCCTCGACGCCCGAGGCGAGCAAGTTTTCGCGCATCTGGATCAGCGGATCGAACTTGCTGAACAAGTCGGGCGTCCCGCCTTCAATCGTCCAGGGCTGGTCGGGCTGGCTCACGGCTTCGGTCATCGCGTTCAGCCCTTCAGCTTCACCACGGCGTCCACCAACTGGCCGTAAGTCTCGATCTCGGCCTGCTGGTTCATGCTGATGATGATGTCGAACTCGTCCTCGATCGCTGCGACGAAATCCATCACCGTAAGGCTGTCGAACTCGAGATCGTCGGTGAAACGCGTCTCATCGGTGACGGCGATGCCCTTCTTGTTGAAGGGTTCAATGAGGGCGTCGATGCGGGCCTTGGTGGCTTCGCGTTCCATGAATCAGGTGCTCCGGTTAACGGCGTCGGCTCTTTGGCCGGAAAATAGGGCGCAAAAGCGGCACCACGCTTGAGTGTCAACCCCGCCTTAGACGAGCGCTCTTACCGCTTGCATGAACGGGCCGATAGAGACTGGCTTTGCGAGGTAGCCTTCTGCTCCCGCGTCGCGGATCCGTTCCTCGTCGCCCTTACCGGCGTAGGCGGTGACGGCGAGCACCGGAATGGAGCGCAGTGTCGGATCCTGCTTCATCGTTTCGATGAGATCGAGGCCTGATATATTCGGCAGCTGGATATCCATGATGATGAGGTTGGGCACGAACTCGCGGGCTCTTTCGAGCGCATCGCGCCCGTCTGCTACCGGTTCGCACGCGAACCCCTGGCTCTTGAGCACGTCGCAGAAGAGCCTCCGGTTTAGGTCGTTGTCCTCGACAACGAGGATTCGCTTTGCCATTCGGTTTGCGACCCTATCTAACGGACTGGCATCCAACAGTTTGATCCTGCACCCTATGGCACACACGCGAGGCTGACAATTCTTAAGCAACCCGCATCCCCAAGCGCGAACGCGCCTGATCCGCAGACGCTCGCACTCAACGCGCTGGGCTGGATTCTCGGTGACGAAGATCGCGCTGGCCGTTTTCTGGCGTTGACGGGTCTTACGCCCGAAGACCTCCGCACCTCCCTTGGCGAGCGAGGTACGTTGGGCGCGGTGCTCGAGTTCCTGTGCTCTCATGAGCCGGATCTTCTGGGCGCTGCCGAGGCACTCGATGTCGCTCCGCAAGATCTTGCGGCCGCACGTGGGAGGCTCCGCGCATGAAGCGTCCACTGGTGATAACCGATTGCGACGAAGTGCTGCTCTACATGGTCTCGCACTTTCGTGACTGGCTGGCCGAGGCAGAGGGTGTGACCTTCGCGATGGGCAGCAGTGACTTCGCCAATGCCATGCGGCGTACCGACAGCGGCGAACCGGTGCCGCAGCCCGAGATCTGGACGCTGCTCAACCGGTTTTTCGACGATCAGATGCACCGCCAGACGCCCGTTCGCGGCGCTGTGAACGCCATCAATGCGCTGCGTGAACATGCTAATGTCGTCGTGCTCACCAACCTTATGGATTTCCGCCAGGAAGCCCGCACGCGGCAGTTGCTGGAGCACGGGCTCGATCTGCGCGTCTTTACGAATCAAGGACCCAAGGGGCCGGCGCTGAAAGCCATCCTCGAAGAATACGCACCAAGCCGTGCGGCTTTCATCGACGATCTTGCGCAGCATCACGATTCGGTTTCGGAGATCGCGCCGAATGTGTCGCGGTTGCACTTGTGCGCAGAGCCGCTGATTGCGCCCCATATCGCATGCGCGCACAAGGCGGGTCATGCTCATGCGCGCATCGATGATTGGGAAGGAGCAGTGCCCTGGCTGCTCACCCAGCTACACCAGTACGAAGAAAGGCAAGACACATGAGTGACGGCGAAGTCGAGACCAGGTTGGCGGCTTTGGGGCTGACGCTGCCTGAGCCCGCAGCACCTGTCGCCGCCTATGTGCCGGTCGTCGAGGCGGGCGGTCTCGCTCATGTCTCAGGACAACTGCCCTTCGTCTCCGGCAAGCTGGTGACGGGTAGGCTGGGCGAAGATGTAAGCCTTGAAGACGGCGTCCTCGCGGCGCAGGCCTGCGGGGTCATGATCCTCGCACAGCTCAAGGCGGCGCTCGGATCGCTGACGCGGGTGGAGCGAATCGTGAAGCTGGGGGTCTTCGTCAATTCAACGGCGCTGTTCACGGACCAGCCCAAGGTCGCCAATGGAGCCTCCGAGTTGATGGCGGCGGTATTCGGCGCTGCGGGCCAACATGCCCGCAGCGCTGTGGGCGTGCCGGTGCTGCCACTCGGGGCAGCGGTGGAGGTTGATGCGATTGTCGCTGTTCGCGCTCCTTGATCAGTGGCGGGCGCCTGCGCCTGATCCGCGCAAGGTGGCGTGGATCGGCAAGCAGGACTACGCACATCGAGGGCTGCACAGGGCCGGTGTGCTGGAAAACTCCCTTGGAGCTTTCGAGGCGGCCATTGGCAGGGGACTGGGAATCGAGTGCGACATCCAGCGCTCCAGTGACGGTCAGGCAATGGTGTTCCACGACTCGGAGCTCGAGCGCCTGACAGAGCGGATCGGCTCGATCGTTCGCTTCAGCGCGGCTCAACTCGGCCAGATCAGCCTGCGAGGAGGCTGCGGTACCATCCCGACCTTGCGCGAAGTTCTGGCATTGATTGCCGGGCGCGTGCCGCTGCTGATCGAAATTAAAACCCGCCGCGAACAGGGCGTGGCTCCTCTATGTCTGGCAGTGCGCCGAGTCCTGGAGGGCTACACCGGCTGTCATGCCGTGATGAGCTTCGATCCGCGGGTTGCCCGATGGTTCTTCCTTCATTCACCGCATACCGTCCGCGGGCTGGTCCTGTCTGAGAACGGGCGGCGAGGGGGTGCTGGCATGCTTCGACGGCGTGGAGCCCTATGGCATGCGCGGCCGGATTTCCTGGCTTACGATATTCGCGACCTCCCCAGCCGCTTTGCGGCCGGGCAGCGCAACCGCGGTCTCCCGATCACCACCTGGACGGTGCGCAGCGCCGAGGAGCGTGAGCGCGCTGTGAAAAACGCGGACGCCGCAATAGCAGAGGCCGAGGGCGTCGCCGGCGTGGCGAACGAAACGGGGCTTTAAGCGTGAACGAAGGAGAGTTCGTTGCGAAGGTCGCTGCTGGCGGCGTTTCCGCTCTGCCGGTAGCGGAGTGGGATGCACTCACTGACTGCGGCAATCCCTTCGTCAGCCATGCCTTTTTGTCGGCGATGGAGGACTCCGGAAGTGTGGGCGGGTCCAGTGGCTGGGCGCCCACGCCGATCGTTATAGAAGGTGCGGCCGGTGAGCTTGCAGGCGCACTTCCTGCCTATCTGAAGGAGCATAGCCAAGGCGAGTACGTCTTCGATCACGCCTGGGCCGACGCTTGGCATAGAGCGGGGGGAGACTACTATCCCAAGGTCCAGATCGCGGTGCCCTTCACACCGGCGACGGGGCCGCGCGTGCTGACTGGCAAACCCGAGTTTGTGCTGCCGCTCCTGCGGGCTGCAGAGGCGCTGTGCGATCAGAATGGCCTCTCATCGGCACACGCGACCTTCATCGCGCCCGAACAAGTGCCTGCGTTCGAGGAAGCTGGATGGCTCCTGCGGGAGGACACGCAGTTCCACTGGACCAACCGGGACTACGCCAGCTTCGAGGATTTCCTGGGCGTGCTCGCGTCGCGAAAGCGCAAGGATTTGCGCAAGGAGCGGGCCAAGGCACAAGAGGGCCTGTCCATCCGCGCGCTGACGGGCGATGAGCTGACGGACCGCCATTGGGACGTGTTCTGGCAGTTTTATCAGGACACCGGACGGCGCAAGTGGGGCCATCCGTATCTGACTCGTGACGCCTTCACGCTGCTCGGCGAGCGGATGGCAGACAAGATACTGCTCATCCTGGCTTACGAGGACGACAGCCCTGTTGCCGGTGCTTTAAACTTCATTGGCGGCGAAGCACTTTACGGTCGCTACTGGGGAGCGCTTGTGGACCGGCCGTTCCTGCACTTCGAGCTATGCTACTATCAGGCGATCGATGCCGCGATTGCGCTTGGCCTGTCCCGGGTGGAAGCCGGTGCGCAAGGCGGGCACAAGCTGGCGCGCGGTTATGAGCCTGTCAGCACCGTCTCAGCGCATTACATCGCGAACGAGAGCTTCCGCGACGCTGTCGCGGGTTTCCTCAGCCGCGAACGCCAGGGTGTCGCTCAAGACCAGCTCTGGCTGGCGCAGCGAACGCCCTTTCGGAAAAGCGACTAAGGTCAGGCAGCGCGGCGAGTGGTCGTCGAGAGCCACTGGCGCGCACGGCGCTGTGCCTCGGCGATTTCGCGTGCGGTCATCTCGTCGGCAATGTCGGCGCGGCACATGGCCGCTTCCTCGTGCCCGGCGACGGCCGCCAGATTGAACCACTTGTGCGCTTCGACCAGATCGCAGCTTACCCCGTGGCTACCGGTGGAGAATGCTACGCCAAGATCGAAGTATGCGGAGATGTCGCCTTGCCCGGCAGCAGCAAGGCAACTTGCGACAAGTGCGTCTTCCACGGCAGCACTCTCGACGCTGTTCTTATCAGGATGGTTAAACCAGGCAATGCTCATAGGATTCACCCCCGAACCGCCGAGACGACCCTTTCGCCCTTCAGTTCACGGTTAAATCTGCCTTTCCGCACTCAACAAATGGTTAACGCGAGCGCTTAATTGCCGCAGCCACCTCGGGCATTCGCCGACCGTGAGCCTGCCTGACGCGAAGCTTTTTCGTCAAAGAAGCTGCATCAATGCTTGTGTGCGGAAACCCTCGGAATTATAGGCCCGGCATCCTGGGAAAGCGGGGGTCACCAGGGACAACCTGGGGCTGCAGGGCATCGTCGTTCCCAGGGGTGAAACGGTGCGGAGTTCATCTTGAAATGACGACGGCCCTAGCTGACGAAATTGACGTACTTGCCAAGGCGAAGCGAGAAATCGGCGGCGCCTATATCCCTTCTGACGACGAACCTTACATGTCCGAGCCGCAGCAGGAGTACTTTCGCAGGCTGCTATTGGCTTGGAAACGCCTGATACTGAATGCCTCGGCCGGAACCCTCCAGCAGTTGCAGGACGGGCCGATACGCGAGCCGGATCTGAATGACCGGGCCTCCAGCGAGGCCGATTGGGGTATCGAGCTGCGCACGCGGGATCGCCAGCGCAAGCTCATTACCAAGATCGATTCGGCGCTGCGCAGAATTGAGGAGGGCGAATACGGCTTCTGTGAAGTGACCGGCGAGCCGATCGGTATGGGCCGCCTGATCGCGCGTCCCATTGCGACAATGACTGTGGAGGCGCAGGAGGCGCATGAGCGGCGCGAAAAGGTCTCACGCGACGATTGACCGGCGGTGTCGGGCGTCTAAAAATTACTCAAGCGTTAAGCGTTTTTTTGCGCTTTGCGATTAGAGTACGTCTCTCGTCACCTTTGCGGCGGCGATGAGTTATAGACGAGACGCCCGAAGCCTTGCGGATGGAGCCGATGGACGAAAGCGAAAATAGGCAGATCGCCCGCGACAGCCTGTTTCTCATGGCTGATCTGCGGACTGAAAACATCTCGGGCGAGCACCGCATCAAAGTTCGCAACCTGTCCGATGGCGGGATGATGGGCGAAGGCAATGTGCGTGTTCTGCGCGGCTCCGTCGTTGAGGTGAACATTCGCAACATCGGCTGGGTCAAAGGTTCAATTGCGTGGATTCAGGAAAGCCGGTTCGGCGTCGCCTTCCTTGAGCCGATCGACGCGCGAATCGCGAGAACCAGGTTGAACACGGAAGACGATTCGATTCCGGGCTACACGCGCAATCACCAGCCTTACTCCAGCACGGGCAAGATCCGAAAAGTCTGACGCTTGCGGACCAACGCCGGGGCGGCAAGAGATTGCGGTCGCGCAATGTTGCTAGACGGCGCCTTTGCGGACACCGCAAAAATCGACTAGTCGATTTTCCATGGCAGCTCTGAAAAATGCGCCTGCGATATGCAAGACCTGCTGGTTGACGGCGCTAGGGTTGCTGCTTGCGTTACTCGCCGGTTGCGGTTCCAACGACACGTCGCACTTCGCAGTCGCGGTTATCGGGTCACCTGATGATCCTTTCGAAACCGGTCTCAATCGCCCTCTTGCAGGACAGCTAACGCGCGCCTCCACTGCCGGTGGATTGGTCTCTTTCGACGAGCAGGGGCGAGTGGTCCCCGCTCTGGCTGACCGCTGGATCGTGACGGATGACGGCCGCAGCTACATCTTCCGGCTTCGCGATGGGGAGTGGCTGGACGGTGAGCCGCTGACCGCCAAGTCTGCCAAGAGGTCGCTGAATGCCGCCATGCGTGCGCTGCGCAATACCCCGCTCGGTCTTGATCTCGCTGGAGTGGATGAGGTTCGGGTTATGGCCGGGCGGGTCATCGAAATTCGTCTGCACCGTCCCATGCCGTATTTCCTGCAGTTGCTGGCGCAGCCTGAGCTGGCCCTTCTGCACGAGAAGAAGGGCGATGGGCCGATGATGCTCAAGCGAGATGGTGCGATCGCCCGCTTCACACCGATTGAGCCCGGGCGCCTGGGCTTGCCCGAGGTGCCCGAGTGGGAAGAACGCGTCCGGGAAGTTGAAATGGTCGCACTTCCGGCAGAGCAGGCGGTGGAGCGTTTCAACGATGGGCAGGTGGACCTTGTGCTGGGCGGACGAATTCAGGACTTTCCGCTTACAAAGTCAGTTGGCATCCTGCGCGGCACGATCCAACTGGATCCTGTCATCGGGCTTTTCGGCCTGCAGGTGATGAAGAACGAGGGCTTCCTCAGCGATCCCGCAAATCGTGAGGCACTGGCCATGGCGATCGACCGTCCGGCCCTGATCGAACCGTTCGGCGTGAGTGGGTGGAACCCGTCGACCAGCATTCTTTCGCCCGATCTGGAAGGGGAGCTTGGCCCCGAGGGAGAGCGCTGGGCCGATCTCTCGCTGGAGGAAAGGCGAGCGGTGGCCGCGCAGCGCGTGCGGCAGTGGGCTGCGAGTTTGGCCGGTGAAGACGGGGAGGACACCGCGGCAGCGCCGGAAGTATCGATCTGGCTGCCGTCGGGGCCAGGATCCGACATCCTGTTCAACCGCCTGTCGAGCGATTTCCGCATCATCGGGGTAAGCAGCAAGCGCGTGGAAGATCCAGAGTCAGCCGGGTTGCGGCTGGTTGACGAAGTTGCCCGCTATCCCCGCGCGCACTGGTTCTTGAATCGTTTGTCGTGCGTTGCCCGCAATGGTCTCTGCGATGCCGAGATCGACGCCCTTGTGGCGGCGGCGGTCAAGACCGAGGATGCCGCCGAGCGCGCCGCAAAAATGGCAGAGGCGCAATCGAGGTTGACCGAGGCAAACGTGTTCATCCCTCTCGGAACGCCGATCCGCTGGTCATTGGTGCGCGGGAATGTGGAAGGCTTTGCGACGAACGCCTGGGCGTGGCACCCCTTGATGCCGCTCGCCTGGCTGCACAGATAGGCTTTCACTCGCTTTTGAAAGGTTCGTCACGATGCCCGAAACAGGGTCGGCCCGGCCCATGCGTCCCGAGCTACCGCTTGGGAACGACGCGGCGTCAATTCGCCGGCGTATCGAAGCGCTTGAGAAGGTGCTTGAGCGCAGCTTCGTGATACCCGGGATCGGGCGACGGGTGGGATTGGATGCGGTGGTCGGCCTGGTTCCGGTCGCAGGCGACGTCGTCTCCGCCGCGCTCGGCTTCTACCTGGTCTGGGAAGCGCGAAAGCTGGGCATGTCCAAGTTCCAGATCGCGCGCATGGCGGCGAACGTTGGCGTCGATTCGGTGCTCGGCGCGGTGCCGATCGCGGGGGATGCCTTCGACTTTCTGTTCCGCTCCAACACACGCAATCTGAAGATTATTCAGCGCCATCTCGACAAGCATCATCCGCATACACGAATCATCGAAGGCTGAAGGTTCTCGCGCGGGCATAGGTTCGCTATAGCTGCGGCGTGAGACTGATATGGATCGGACTGGCCGGGCTGCTGCTTGGCGGCTGCGAGAAGGCCGATAACGCACCGGGTCCCGGAGGGGTGACGGTGGGCGAGGCAAGGGCTTTGGATGAAGCCGCGCAGATGATCGAAGCGCGGCGGCCACCGTCCGACACCCTCCGGCAAACTCAGCCGCCGGTGGTAGCACAGGCACCTGAGGGTGATGGAGGCGTGAGCCGGTAGTGACGGGGTGCCGAGGGGCACTCCATCATTGGATCGCGTTTCCAGATCCCTTCCCGCTAGATCGGCAAAAGATGTCATCGAGAGGTTTCATGCGCCGTAGGTCGTTCATCCCCGGCATCGATCCTTTTCTGGTGTGCCTGATCGGGGTGGTGGCGGCGGCGTCGCTGTTGCCGGTCCGAGGTGGATCGGCAGAGGCTTTCGACGTTCTCGCCGACGCCGCTATCGCGCTGCTGTTCTTCATGCATGGCGCGAAGCTGTCCCGCGCGGCGATCGTGCAGGGGATCGGCAACTGGCGGCTCCACGCCCTTGTTCTCGCATCGACGTATGTCTGGTTCCCGGCGGTGGGACTGGTGACCGCGCAGCTTGCCCAAGGCTGGCTTAACCCATTGCTGGTCTCCGGCGTGCTGTTCCTCACATTGGTGCCTTCCACCGTCCAGTCCTCGATTGCCTTTACGGCGATGGCGCGCGGCAACGTGGCGGCGGCAGTCTGCAGCGCCTCCTTGTCGAATGTGCTTGGGATCGCCGCGACCCCGCTGCTGGCCGCGCTGTTTATCCATTCGGGGGCTTCAGGGCAGGGCTTCGACTGGCATGCGGCGCAAGGTATCGTCCTGCAACTGCTTGTGCCATTCGTAGCGGGCCACCTGCTACGCCCGCTGATCGGCAGCTTTGTCGACCGGCACAAGAAGATGTTGATGCTGGTGGATCGCGGCTCGATCCTTCTGGTCGTTTACACCGCCTTCAGTGCAGCCGTGGTCAACGGCATCTGGCAGGTGCTGAACGTTTCCGACCTTGGCATGCTGCTGATCTTGAGCGCGGCTATACTGGCGCTGATCCTAACAGCATCCGCATTCACGGCCAGGCTGGCGAAGCTCCCGCGCGAAGACGCGATTGTGCTGCTGTTCTGTGGCTCTAAGAAGAGCATGGTATCGGGCGTGCCTCTTGCCGGCGCGTTGTTCGCTCCCGCGCAAGTGGGACTCGTCGTGCTGCCGCTCATGATCTTCCACCAGCTGCAGCTGTTTGTCTGCGCGTGGCTTGCCGGGCGTTATGCCCGCTCGGCACGGGCGGTTGAATCGGCGCAGGCGACCCGTCTGGCGGAGAGAAGTGCGGCTGAAGCACGGGCCGGTGATGCGGTTTGAAATGGCGTAGCGCGGCCTCGCGGCATCTGCCATGTTGCTCAAGACTTGAGCCCTGAAAGGGTACCATGACCGATCTCGACAGCTTCATCTCCGGCCTTCCGAAGGCCGAACTTCACCTGCACATCGAAGGCAGCCTGGAGCCTGAACTGATGTTCTCGCTCGCGGAGCGTAATGGCCTGGCGATCCCCTACGCGACGGTGGAAGAGGTGCGGGCGGCCTATGCCTTCTCGAACTTGCAGGATTTCCTGGATATCTACTACGCTGGCGCTGCCGTCCTGTGCACGCGGCAGGATTTCCATGACCTTGCCGCGGCCTACTTCGCACGGGCGGCCGCCGATGGGGTGATCCATGCCGAGATCATGTTCGATCCTCAGACGCACACCGATCGCGGCATTGCTTTTGCAGAGGTGATCGAGGGGCTGCTTTCGGCGATGGCGGACGCACGGGCCAAGTTCGGCATGACGACCGAACTGATCCTGTGCTTCCTGCGCCACCTGAGCGAGGAAGCGGCGTTCGCCACCCTCGCAGAGGCTGAGCCATGGCTGGACCGCATCACTGCCGTGGGCCTCGATTCTTCAGAGGTGGGGCATCCGCCTGCCAAGTTCGCCGGGGTCTTTGCGGCTGCGCGCCAGAAGGGCCTGAAGATCACGCTTCATGCAGGAGAGGAGGGGCCGCCCGCCTACGTCTACGAAGCGCTGGACCTGATCGGAGCGGATCGGATCGACCACGGCAATCGCGCCATGGAGGATCCCGGGCTGGTGCAGCGGCTGAGCAGCGAGGAGGTGACGCTGACGGTCTGCCCGCTGTCCAACCTCAAGCTGTGCGTCGTCGATGATCTCGCAAACCATCCTATAGACCGGATGCTGGAAGCGGGCCTGAAGGCGACGCTGAACTCGGACGATCCGGCCTATTTCGGCGGATACGTAGGCGACAACTATCGCGCAGTGGCGAGGGCGCGCGGCCTTGGGCGCGAACATCTCGTTATGCTGGCACGCAACAGCTTTACCGGCTCGTTCCTGCCGCCCGAACAGATCGCGGTGCACCTGAGCAAGCTCGACGCTTTCCTGGCAGCCCACGAGCCGGGCTAGGGTGGCACTCAGGCCAAACGCTCGGGCACAGACTGCGCTTCGTCCACGATCGCGTCGGTCCTGCCCACGGCTTCCCACGGGAAGACGAACCAGCGCTTGTCCTCCGCACGATCGATCATGTCGGCCCAGTAGTCGACGGTTGCTTTCGACCCTCGATTGTTGATCAGCACTGCGAAGCGTAGGTTTCCGTCGGAGCAACCGCTGCCATGGAGCAGCTTGCGAATGGTTGTGATCGTTCCGCCGCTATCGTTGATGTCATCTACGAACAGCAGCCGATTGCCAGCTGCGCTCATCGCCGCCACTTTGGCAAGCAGTTCATCGGCAAAGCCTGGCACGCGCGAGGAATGGTCAATGGAGAGCATCGGCAGTTGGAGCTGGTGCGAGAGGTAGACCCCAGGCACGAGCCCGCCGCGGCCCACGCCGATGACGAACTCGGGCTGCCACTCGCTTTCCACGATCCTGCACGCAAGGAGCCGTACTTTGGCGAGAAACTCTTCGTAGTATTCGAGGTAGTGCAGTTCGGGTTCGGCCGTCGTGCTCATGGCAGTCCTGTCGCTTGGGAATCCCGCCAAGCTACTCGTAGCAGGGCCGTTCGGCAATTGAACGGACGAGGCGCCATTGCCAGCGCGCACGTTGCGGGCCAAAAAGGCGGAATGCGGCAGGCTGGCACAACCCTTTGCTTCGACACCGCGGGACGCGGGCTGACGGATATCAGTTCGGACGTGGCGGATTGGCTTTCCGGCACCGGCATGACCGACGGCCTGCTGACTTTGCTTTGCCGCCATACATCGGCCTCGCTTCTGATCCAGGAGAATGCAGCGCGTGCCGTTCGGCACGATTTGATGGCGTGGTTTGATCGCATCGCGCCAGAGGGCGATCACTACCGGCATGACGACGAAGGGCCGGACGACATGCCCGCGCATTTGCGAGCGACTTTAACGGGCGTAAACTTGCAGATTCCGGTCGCACGTGGACGCATGCGGCTAGGCACCTGGCAGGGGATCTACCTTGCCGAGCATCGCCGCAGGCCACATCGCCGGGAAGTGGCAGTCCATATGATCGGCCAATAGGAGAGAGCATGCAGGTTGATTGGGACATCGCCGAGCGCCAGCGGCACGTGATCGGAGAAGCGCCGCGGATCGAACCTGTGGCGCAGGATGCGCTCGACCCCGCCTCCATCGACCTGATCAACGAGATCCGCGCGGCGGCAGGAGCCGGCCCCGCCACGATCGTGCCTGAATACATGCGCACGATGATCCGTCATCCGCGCGTATTCCGCTGCCAGATGGAGCTTGGCACGGTGCTGTTCCAGGGAGCGATTCCGGCGCGAGAGCGTGAGTTGGCGATCCTGCGAGTGGGTTGGTTGTGCGGCGCGCCTTACGAGTGGGGCCAGCACGTCTCCATTGCCAAGCGAGTCGGCATCAGCGCCGAAGAGGTGGAGCGGGCCAGGCAAGGCTCGCAGGCGCCGGGCTGGAGCGAGCACGAGCGGGCGATCCTCGCCGGGGTGGAAGAGTTGCTAGAAAGCAAGGTCCTTTCAGATGCGACCTGGGACACGCTGGCCGGGAGCTGGGACGAGCAACAGCTGATCGAATTCCCCATGATGGTGGGGCAGTACGTTGCCACAGCCTTTGTCCAGAACACCCTCCGTATTCGTATGGAAGACGGCAACGAGGGGCTTTCTCGCAGGTGAGCGCTTTGGAAAACCAGAGCGGGACCGAAGCGCGCGGCGGCGATCTCGTTCGGCGGCATCGGCTCTCGACGCGGATATGGCACTGGGTAAACGCCGTGACCCTGCTGGTCCTGCTGATGAGCGGACTGATGATCTTCAACGCGCACCCGCGGCTCTACTGGGGCGAGTACGGCGCGAACTTCGACTACGCCTGGTTTGAGATCGGACAGCGGGGTGGCGAGGGGTACTTGCGGATCGGCTCGCTGAGCGTGCCTACCGGCGGCGTGCTCGGGTCGTGGATCGATCCGGGCGGCGTGGAACGCTACCGGGCCTTTCCGTGGTGGGCGACGCTCCCTTCGCGTTACAGCCTTGTTGATGGTCGGGTCTGGCACCTCGCCTTTGCCTGGGTGCTGGCGGTCGGATTGGCGGTCTATCTCATCTGGTCGCTCGTAAACGGCCACTTGCGGCGCGACATCCATATTCCGCGTCGGGAGTGGCGGCGGGCGGATATTTGGCGTGACATCAAGAATCACGCGCGCCTCCGCTTTCCCGCCGGCAGTGCAGCGCTGCGCTACAGTTTTCTGCAGAAGATATCCTACGCCCTGGTGCTCTTTGTATTGATCCCGCTCATGATCCTCACCGGACTGGGCATGTCACCTGCGACGGATGCCTGGGCACCGCTGGTGACGCAGCTGTTCGGGGGACGGCAGTCCGCGCGTTCGGTGCACTTCCTGTGCGCCTGGGCGCTGGTGGGTTTTGTCCTCGTTCACATCGCCATGGTTATGCTCGCAGGACCATGGAACGAGATGCGCTCCATCATCACGGGCAAGTATCGCCTCCCGCACGACAGGGCTGACAGGGTATGAGCCAACTCATCCTTTCGCGACGGGCCCTGATCCGGACCGGTGTGCTGGGCGGCAGCTTGCTGCTTTCCGGCTGCGACAAGCTTTACCAGCAACCGGCATTTCGCAGCGCGCTTGAAAGTGGACAGGATCTCCATCGCGTGACCCAGCGCGCGCTGGCGGACGGCGCGCTCGCGCGCGAGTTTCGGGTATCGGACATCTCGCCGGTGTTCCGCGCCAACGGCAGCCGCGAGGGTGCGGGCGAAGACTACAAACGCCACCTTGCGCAAGGGTTCGACAGTTGGGCTCTGCGCGTTGACGGCCTCGTCGCGCGGCCTCTCGACCTGCCGCTCAACGCGCTCAGGGCTATGCCGCAGCGTTCGCAGATCACGCGGCACGACTGCGTTGAAGGCTGGAGTGCGATCGGTCAGTGGCAAGGACCGCGGCTTTCGGACTTGCTGCAACTGGCGGGTGTCAGCCCTGCGGCGAAGTACATCGTCTTCCACTGCGCCGACATCTACGGTGGCGCGCCCTATTACGAGTCGATCGACATGGTTGACGCGTATCATCCCCAGACCATCCTCGCCTGGGAGATGAACGGCCGGCCGCTCGACGAGGCGCACGGCGCTCCGCTCCGCCTCAGAGTGGAACGTCAGCTGGGCTACAAGCACGCCAAGTTCGTCATGCGCATCGAGGCGCGCGAGACGCTGGAAGGGGTTTACGGCGGAAACGGCGGCTATTGGGAAGACCGCAGCGGATACGCCTGGTACGCTGGGATCTGAAGCGGGTTTAGCTCGCGAGCCGGAGCACTTCCGGCGCTTTCCGAGCTGCTTGCGGCTGATCGGGCCAGATCCCACGCGTGTCGTAGACAAGCTTGCTGGCGCGCTCGGCCAGCGGCACCACGCGAAACACATCGTGATCGACAAGCACGATGAGAATGTCGCATGTCTCCAGAGCCTCGTCGACGTCGATCTGGACGGCGCCGGTGTCGGCGAATTCCATCGGCAGCTCGGCTGCGTACGGTTCGACGATGTGAACGCGATCGCCGTACTTGCGTGCAAGGCGCGCAGCGACGAAGCGAGCCGGACTCTCGCGGAAGTCATCAATATTGGCCTTGAACGCCAGCCCTAGACACGCGACGCGTGCGTCCGGATACGCGGTGACCAGCTCATCGGCCTTCTGGATGACGTGGTGCATCTTGCCGTCGTTCACGCCGCGCGCTGTGCGGATGAGCGGCGTCTCCTCGGGCGCGCTGTGGACGATGAACCAAGGGTCAACCGCGATGCAGTGGCCGCCCACACCCGGCCCGGGCGAGAGAATGTTCACGCGCGGGTGGCGGTTGGCAAGGCGGATCACCTCCCACACGTTGAGGCCCATGCGGTCGGACACGATCGACAGCTCGTTGGCGAAGGCGATATTGACGTCGCGATAGGCGTTTTCCACCAGCTTGGTCATTTCGGCCGAGCGGGCGTCGGTGGTGACGCATTCGCCGCGAACGAAGCGCTTGTAGAACGCCAGCGCCTTGCGCGCGCAGCGCGGAGTGATGCCGCCGATAGAGCGGTCGTTGTTTGTCAGCTCTTCGAGGATGCGCCCCGGAAGGACGCGCTCCGGGCAATAGGAGATGGCAATATCCGGGGTCTCGCGCGTGAGACCGGGCACCTTCAGGTCGGGGCGGCGCGCGGCAATCAGATCGCGCAGGCGCTCGGTAGTGCCGACAGGCGAAGTCGATTCAAGGATCACCACGTCGCCTGCCTTCAGTACCGGCGCGATCGTCTCGCCAGCGGCCAGGACGTACGTGATGTCCGGTGCGTGATCCTTGTCGAAGGGCGTGGGCACCGCGATCACGAAAACATCGGCTGGAGCGACGGTGGTTGAGGCCGAGAGCAGCCCGCGCGCGACAACGCCCTGGACGAGGCCGTCCAGGTCGACTTCCTCGATGTGGATCTCACCGCGATTGATCGTGTCGACTACGCGCTGCGAGACATCAAGGCCTCGCACCTTGCACCCGGCGCGGGCAATCACCGCGGCGGTGGGAAGTCCGATATAGCCAAGACCTACGACGCAGACGTCAGGCTTAGTGTCCGATTTCATTGGCGAGCAGCTCCACGATGCAGGCCGAGCTGCGACCGTCCCCAAACGGGTTATGGGCGCGCGCCATGGCCTCGTAGGCTCCGCTATCGTCTAGCAGTGTTGAAATTTCGGTAACGATGGTGGCGGCGTCGGTGCCGACCAGTTTCGCAGTTCCCGCTTGCACGCCTTCCGGACGCTCCGTGGTTTCGCGCATGACGAGGACGGGCTTGCCAAGCGCAGGCGCTTCTTCCTGCACGCCGCCACTGTCCGTCAGCATGATCTCCGCGATGTTCAGCAGGCGTGCAAAGTGCGGGTAATCGAGCGGCTCGATCAGCGCGACGTTGTCGAGCCCCGCCAGGCCCTCGTTCATCACTTTGCGCACGTTGGGGTTGAGATGAACGGGAAAGATCACTGCCACGTCGGGCCGGGCGGCGATCTCGCGAATGGCCCTGGCAATCCCCTCCATACCGTCGCCGAAGTTCTCTCGCCTGTGGCTGGTTACCCCGATTATGCGCTTACCCGCGAATCGCTGCTCCAGTTCGGCGAGGCCGCTCGCAAGCGAGGGATCGGCCTCGATTCGCGCGGAGACCCAGTGCAGCGCGTCGATCACGGTGTTGCCGGTGACGTGTACGCGTGCCGGATCCGTGTTTTCCTTCAGCAAAGCGGCGGCGGCCGTGGCGGTCGGGGCGAAGTGGAGGCTGGCCATGGCACCAATGATCTTGCGGTTCACTTCTTCGGGCCAGGGGTGATGGATGTTGTAGCTGCGCAGGCCCGCCTCGACATGGTCGACCGGCAACTTGCGATAGTAGGCAGCAAGGGCACCTGACATGGCCGTCGCGGTGTCCCCCTGGACGATGACGCGGTCCGGCTTCACCTTATCCATGACGTTGCCCAGGCCGGTCAGCAGGCTGGCGGTAAGCGCATCGAGCGTCTGGTCGGGTCGCATCACGTCCAGGTCGTGGTCTGGCACAATCCCGGCGATCGCGAGCACCTGGTCCAGCATCTGACGGTGCTGCGCCGAAACGCAAACGACGCAGTCGAAGCGGTCGTCTGCACGAAGGGCGTGGATGACGGGGAACAGCTTGATCGCCTCAGGACGGGTGCCAAGGACGACGAGGATGCGCGTGGTTGCCTTCATGCCGCCTAGGATATCAGCACAGTGTTAAAGTATAAAACACCGCCACCGCGCGCCTGTCGCGAGAGCCCTGCAAGTCTTGAGACCGTAGCTCAAGCGGTGGACAACTGCGGCTTCGCGCTTGCTCATGCGGGAGGCATCGGGAATTCCGCTGCTCATGGCAATTCTCAGTGACAAGTGGATTCGCGAGCAGGCCCTCAGCACCGGCATGATCGAGCCGTTCGTCGAGGCGCAGCGTCGCGACGGCTGTATCTCGTACGGGCTGTCGTCCTACGGCTACGATGCGCGCGTCGCGGACGAGTTCAAGATCTTCACGAACGTCGATTCGGCGGTGGTCGACCCCAAGGACTTCGACTCCAATTCCTTTGTCGATCGCCAGACAGATGTTTGCGTTATACCGCCCAATTCGTTCGCGTTGGCTCGCACGGTCGAGTATTTCCGCGTGCCGCGCGATGTTTTGGTGATCTGCCTGGGCAAGTCGACGTATGCACGGTGCGGCATCATCGTGAACGTGACACCGCTCGAACCCGGCTGGGAAGGGCACGTGACACTCGAATTCTCGAACACCACGCCGCTGCCGGCGAAGGTCTATGCGAACGAGGGCGCGTGCCAGTTCCTGTTTCTGCAGGGCAACGAGCCTTGCGAAGTCAGTTATGCTGACCGCGCCGGCAAGTACATGGGCCAACTCGGCGTCACCCTGCCCAAGCTGTAGGTCACTCCCGGCTTTGCGGGAGCGGCCCGCAGATTGGATGCGCCTCAGGCAGCGCGCTTCTCGTACTCTTCCTGCTCAGCGGCGATGAGGATGTCTGCCAGCATCCAGTAAGCCTCGCCCCAAGCGGCGAGCACTTCGTCAGTGGCGACATCCTCGCCAAGCACTTCGCGAACCGCGGGCAGCAGAGCTTCTGCCACGAGCGGGTAGTGCTCGGCCTTCACGCCGGTCTCCACGTGACGGGCGACCATGCGGTTCACTGCCGGCCCGAGGTTCTGCAGCTTGTCGATGTTCTTGGAGTACGCAAGGATGGCGGCAGCAAGCCGCTTCGGCTGCTCTCCGCTTTCTTGCGCGGCCTTATCGAACATCGCTGCCACTTCCTGATTCTGAAACAAGCGACGGTACATGGCCGTGGTGATTGTTACGCCGTGTTGTTCGATCGCGGGCGCGGTTGCTTTCACGATGGCGATCGATTCCGGGCTGCAAGTGCGCATGGTGGTGCCTCTCCTAAATATAGTAATTGAAATACCAGTATTAAACTTACTTGATTTGCGCAAGCCGGAAATCCATGGTCGTGGGCATGCAACTGACCCAGCACACGGATTACGGCTTGCGGCTGCTGATTGTGCTGGCGCGCGCAGGCGGAGGGCCTGTCGCTCTGACCGACTTCGCAGCCGAGCAGGGCCTGTCGTACCACCACGTGGCGAAGGTGGCGCAAAAGCTTGTCCGTGAGGGCTTCGTCGCCAGCCACCGCGGTCGCAGCGGCGGCGTGTCTCTTGCTCGCCCCGCCGAAGACGTTACCGTCGGGCAAGTGGTGCGGGCACTCGAGAAAGGGATGCGCATCGCGGACTGCAGCGGCTGTGCTCTACGCGGCGATTGCGGGACCAGTTCGCTTCTGGCGCGCGCACTCGGTGCATTCATGGCCGTACTCGACGCAGCGACGCTCGCGGATGCGGCGCGCACCGGCATCACCCATGCTCCGTGGGCCTTCGCGTCGACCTGATTCGTCTACCGCTTCCATCGGATGGTGACACCTTCAGCCATAACGTCTCGCTCGAAGGCGCAGATAGTCACCCCTGGTTTGACTGGCAGGCTCTGCCCCCAAGCGGGAACTTGCCCCCACCCGTACCATGGGCTGAACTGGTGTTCAGGACATAAGCAAAAACGGGAGAGAACATGGCGCAAGGATCGGTGGAGGAGCGGCTTGCCCTGCTGGAGGCGCGTTGTCGAAAGGCGGAGGATCATCTCGAAATCCTCAACATTCTCAACACTTATGGCCCGCTGGTGGACAGCGCGACGGCTGAGCCTGCGGGCGCTTTGTGGGTGGAAGGCGGAGGCTATAACTTCACTTTGCCCGACGGCGGCACCAAGCGGCTGTCGGCGCCTGACGAGATCGCCGGTATGTACGGTTGGGAGGGGCACCTCGATCTCGTGAAGACCGGCTGCGCGCACCTTACGGCCACGCCCAAGATCAGCGTTGATGGCGATAACGCAGAGGCCATCGGGTATTCGGTGGTGATCCTGAAGGAGGGCGACCGCTGGTTCCTCTGGCGGGCTGCGGTCAATCACTGGACGTTCAGGCGCACCGAACAGGGCTGGCGCATTGTCGAGCGGTTCAACCGTGCGCTCGACGGCAGCCCGGAAAGCCATGAGACCATGCAAAAGGTGGCCGCAATATGAGCTCTACAACCAACAGGCGCTTCGAAGGAAAAGTGGCGATCATCACGGGCGCGAGCACCGGGCTTGGGCCGGTCATGGCGCAGATGATGGCGCAGGAAGGAGCCAAGCTGGTCCTCGCCGCGCGACGGCTGGAGCTGGTCGAGCAGGCGGCATCGGCGATCGGAGCGGACGTTTTGGCAGTGCGGGCCGACGTGACCAACGAAGAGGACGTCGCAGCCATGGTGGAGGCGGCGATGAGCCGGTGGGGGCAGGTCGATGTCATGATGAACAACGCCGCCGTGCCCGGCACCGACAAGTTCATCTGGGAACAGACGGTCGATAACTTCCTCGACACGTACAAGGTCGATTGCATGGCGGCCATGTTGTGCACGCGCGAGGTCCTCAACCGCTCTATGCTGGAGCGTCGTGCCGGTTCGATCGTCAATTTCTCGTCCAGCGCCGGCTGGGACGGCATGGTCCGCAAGAGCCATTATTCCGCCGCCAAAGGCGCGCTGCGCATCCTTACCAAGACGGTCGCACGTGAAGTGGGCGAATACGGGATCCGCTGCAACTGCGTGGTGCCGGGCGCGATCGGCACCGATCTGATGGTCAACTACATAAAGCGGGTCGCCACCGAGCAGGGCAAGAGCGTTGAAGAGATCGAGGCCGGGATTGTCGCGCCCTTGCCGCTCAAGACTTTCTCCACGCCAGAGGATGTCGCCCGCACGGCGCTGTTCCTCGCCTCGGACGAAGCTCGTACGATCACCGGCCAGTCGATCAATGTCGATGCAGGATTGGTAATGTCATGACAGTGGACGACTTACTCGCCCGCGAGGCGATACGGCACGTGATGGCGAAGTACACGACCTCGGGCGATCGCCTGCGGGTCGAGGACTTCGTTTCTTGTTTCACCGAGGATGCGGTGATGGAAAGCGAACATGTGCCGGAGGATCGCGCCTTCCGCTACGAAGGACGTGCTCAAATCCGCGCCTGGCAGGAGCGGTGGCTCGCTGGCGAAGGTGACACCCATGGTGCCACTTTCGTGCGGCATCATCTCTCGACATCACGGATCGACCTCACGGCAACCGACAGCGCCGAAGCGCGGACCTATTGGGTCGCCTGGACAAATATCGGCCCCGATCATGCGGGCTATTATCTCGACAGGTTCCGCAAGGTCGAAGGCGAGTGGCTGCTGGCCCATCGCCGCGTGCGGATGGACTGGGAGGCGCCGAACAGCCTCTTCAGAAGCGCGATTTCCAATTCGCAGGACGCAGCAAGCTGACGTGAGCTGAGCCGAAAGCTGGAAGACCTGCGCGTCCAGCTTTCCGAACCTCTAGCGAGAGGATGGCGGCTCAGGCGGTGCCGCCCAACCATGCCGGCTGCATGGCGTCCATGGCATCGCGGCCCCCTTCCAAGCCGACGTCGATCAGCCGTTTCAGCGTTTCGCCACGGCGGCGCACTTCCTCGTTGGCTTGGCCCTCAAGGGCGCAGTCCGCCATTTCCATGAGCCACTGCGCTTCGGCGCGTAGGGCTGCCAATTGAGTGTGCTGAACGCAGGCGACAGCAACTTCGCCGAGCGTGCGAAGCACATGCAAGGCAGCCGTCATGTCTGTCGCTGCATATTGCCGTAAAGCTCCGAAGGAGCGGCCGATGAAGTCCTCGAAGCGCTCGGGCTGAGCGATGACGCGCACACAACCTTCCTTGTCGGTCCGTTCGGGAACGGGCAGTTTCCGGCGTGCGAGTTCGGAGGCGCCGGCTCCAAGCCAATCGAAGCAAGTGCGAGCGGTGGCTGGATCGTTGACACCCGGTGACAACGCCCGTGCGGCAATCTCGACCAGTTCCTCGATCAGGAAGTCGAGATCTCCATAGGGAGTGCGCTTGTCTCCTACAGCATAGCTTCCTCGCAGCCCTTCGGCGGCCTCGCGGCTCACTCGCTCGGAAGGCCAAGCCTGAAGCAACGTACGGCCTGCGTGAAGGTAGTCTCCAGGGCGGTAGCGTAGCCGCACCACGAGGTCATGCCGTTGTGCATTCTCCATGAGGCGGGCTTCGTCAATTGCCTCGATATAGCCGGTCGCGTTGCCGACAATGCTGACGAGGCGCGGGTCGTCGCCCTTGCCTGACAAGGCAGCCGCCGCTTCCGGCACGCGGCGAAACGCGCGTTCGTGAGGAGCGGCTTCTTCGCCAATGAAGTCGGGAAATCTGTTGCCGACCGAGGCGATCAGTTGCCGGCCGATGTTCGCCACCACCTTGTTGATGTGAATGGACTGCGGCACGTGGTGGATGAAGTAAATGAGTACGCCGATGGAGGCGAGCCCGAGCACCATGCCGATCATGACTGCAAGCTGCGGCACGAACTCCTCGTCTCCGCCTCGGATTGTGCGCAGTACGACCAGGCAGTACACGAAGGTAGCGATGAACGTGCCGAGCGTGACCTGGTTGCCCCGATTGGTCATGAAGTTGGTGAGGAGACGCGGGCCATACTGGCTTGAGGCATAGGCCAGTGCCACGATCGTGATCGAAAAGACCACGCCGGCGACGGTGATCATCGATCCCGCTATGGTCGAGAGGACTTCGTGGGCGCCGTCCGGTTTGGCGCTTTGATACCAGCTGAGCCCGCTCAACCAGTCGTCCGCCGGCCCTAAAGAGTCCAGCCACACGGCGAGGCCACCCAGCAGGATGGCGACAATGGCCATGACGCTGGGGATAAACCAGTAGCTCGCCCGCACCACTTCGATGACGTTGAAGAGCCGTGATCGCATCAGACGTTACCCCTTAAGTCGGCTCTTGTGCCACGAGCTCGCGCCGTCGCAGCCGCTCGGCACTCATCTCAGGAGTGCCCGAGCCAGAATGAGCCAGCCTCGGGCGGGTCAACATGGGGGATGTGGAACGGCGAGTACCAGCCATTCTGACCCGGACTGCTTGCCAGAACAAAGATCATCCGCATAGGTTCCACGTAGATCCTCGATGTTGAACAGGACTCGCGCAGGCACGGGCACCAGGAGAGCGTCAGGCATCGGCAATCACAAGAAGCCGAAGAGCATGAGAAGCAAGATCGTGCCAAGAGCGGAGGCTACAAGCGACCCCAGGCAGCCCATCCTGTTAGAGAAGAGAAAGAATATGTCTGCCTCCCGTTCGCATCCGACCTCCTGTTAATAGCTCCGCATCGCGGCACTTGCAGGAAAGCCGCCGCCTGCCTGTCGGTTCCTTTCGGTCAGCTGTCGTGGCGGATTGTGGCGTAGGTGGTTGCCGCCTGGGGGGGGCGGACATAGGACGGTGTCTATGCCCCCCTCTCATTCCATCCGGGCGCTCGTCCTGTTGCTGCCATTGCTCGGTGGTTGCAGCGCGCTAGAACTCGGCGTTGCGAACCATGCTGGCCCCGTGGCGGCCGAGCAATGGGAGCTGTACCTGATCGTTGCGGCGGTGCTTGCCTTCGTTGCCGGCCCGGTGCTGATCCTCGTGCCGCTGGTTGCATGGCATTACCGACTGTCGAACAAACATTATTCCTACCGACCGGACTGGGGATTCTCCTGGCCTCTCGAGATTCTCGTCTGGGTGCCGCCGATCGGCATCGTGATCGGCCTGAGCTTCCTGCTCTGGGGATATACCCACCGGCTGGACCCATACCACCGCCTTACCTCGCCCGCTCCGCCGGTGGAGGTGCAGGCAGTCGCGCTCGACTGGAAATGGCTGTTCATCTATCCGGACGAGCGCGTCGCCACCGTCAACCAGCTTGCGATTCCGGTCGGTCGTCCTGTCCATGTTAGCCTGACCAGCGGCACAGTGATGCAGTCGATGCTGATCCCGCAGCTTGCCGGCCAGATCTATGCGATGGCGGGGATGCGCACCGAGCTCAATCTTGCCGCCAGCCGCACCGGGGTGTTTCGAGGCGAAAACACCCAGTTCAACGGCAAGGGCTTCCATAGGCAGAAGTTCGAGGTAATCGCGATGAGCCCGGCGGATTACACTCGCTGGCTGGCGCGCGTGCGCGCATCTGCCCGGCCGCTCGACAGCCAGGCGCTCGCCAGGATAACTGCGCGCTCGGTTGCGCCGCAGCCTGTCTTCTTCTCAACCGTGCCACCAGGGTTGTTCCGCCAGATGATGATCGCCCCCACGCGCCTCGATACCCATAGAGGCCCTCAGTGAGCGCGCCCGTATGGCCAGCAGTGCTCGGCCGTTTTGACTGGCATGCGCTGCCCTTCGTCCGGGCATGGGAAAACCCGACCGCCAACGAGATTATCGCAGCGGGCGCAGGCGCTGTGGTGGTGCTCAGCGCTTTGTTCGTCGTTGTGCTGCTCACCGTGCTGGGACGCTGGGGCTGGCTGTGGAGGGAGTGGCTGACCAGCCTCGATCACAAGAAGATCGGCATCATGTATGTGGTGATCGCCTTCGTGATGCTGGCGCGCGCGCTGGTTGAGGCAAACCTGATGCGGCTGCAACAGGCCACCGCGATCAACGATCCTGGCTTCATCGGGCCCGAGCACCTCGCGCAGCTGTTCAGCACTCATGGCTCGATCATGATCTTCTTTATGGCGATGCCGTTTCTGACCGGCATCATCAACTATATCGTGCCGCTTCAGATCGGCGCGCGTGATGTTGCTTTTCCCCTGCTCAACGCGATCGGGCTGTGGCTGACGGGAGCAGGTGCGGCACTGATGATGGTGAGCCTGGTCATCGGCCGCTTTTCGACCGGCGGGTGGAGCGGTTATCCGCCCTTTACCGAGATCGAGTTCAATCCCGGTGTCGGGCCGGATTACTGGATCTGGGCTGTGACGCTTGGCTCGATCGCCTCGACTCTGACCGGCATCAACATAGCCGTCACCATCTACAAGATGCGTGCCCCAGGCATGAAGCTGATGCGAATGCAGATGTTCTGCTGGACCAGCCTGTGCACCGCGATTCTGATGGTATTCGCCATGCCGCCGTTGACGGTGGCGACGGTGTTGCTGGCGCTGGACCGCTACTTGGGCTTCCACTTCTTCACCAATGCCCTTGGCGGCAACATGATGCACTATGCCAACCTGTTCTGGATGTTCGGGCATCCCGAGGTCTACATCGTCATCCTGCCCGCATTCGGTATCTACTCCGAGGTGGTGTCGACCTTCTCCTCCAAGGAGCTCTACGGCTACATCTCGCTAGTGATCGCGACGATGGCGATCGCGGCGCTCTCGTTCACAGTGTGGCTGCATCACTTCTTTACCATGGGTCAGAGCCCCACGATCAACGCGGCCTTCGGCATCGCCACGATGACGATCGGCGTGCCGACCGGAGTGAAGATCTACAACTGGATCTGGACCATGTTTCGCGGCGAGGTGCGCTTCTCTACGCCGATGCTCTACTCGCTGGCGTTCATGATGACCTTCGTGCTGGGCGGACTGACCGGCATCATCCTGGCGTTTCCGCCGCTGGACTATGTCGTCCATAACACGCTGTTCCTGGTTGCGCACTTCCACAACATGCTGATCCCCGGCACGCTTTACGGCATGATCGCGGCCTATACCTTCTGGTTCCCCAAAGCGTTCGGGTTCCGCCTGAACGAGACATGGGGACGCATCGCCTGCGCCTGCTGGGTGATCGGCTTCTATCTCGCGTTCATGCCGCTCTACGTGCTGGGCGCCGCCGGCATGGCTCGGCGTACACTGGCAGTGTTCGAGCCCGCCTATCGGTCGTGGCTCTATGCCGCGGAACTGGGCGCGGTGATCCTGTTTTGCGGGTTGGCAGCGCTCTTGATCCAGCTGTGGGTGAGCATTCGCCAGCGCGATGTCACCCGCGTGCTTGCGGGCGACCCATGGGATGGACGCGGCCTCGAATGGGCCACGTCGGCTCCGCCGCCGGAGTACAACTTCGCGAATCTGCCGCATGTGGAACAGCGCTTCGCCTTCTATGATGATAAGCGGAAGAACGCGCCCTATGCGCGGCCGCCGCATTACAACGACATAGAGATGCCGAAGAACAGCGCCGTTGCGCCGATCATCGGCATTGCCGGCGCTGCGACCGGCTTCGGGCTCGTGTGGTACATGTGGTGGCTCGCGATCCTCGGCACGCTGGTGACCGTCGCAACCGTCGTCGCACGTAGTTTTGTGCGGGATTCGGAGCGGATCATCCCCGCTGAAGAGGTTCAGCATACGGAAGAGATCTGGTTGTCCGCAGTGCACAGAGCACGGCCGATCCCGCGCGAGCTTGAGATGACGCAGGCCAACCAGGGTCTCGCCGAGGCTTCCGTATGAGCACAGGAGAAGTACAGCATCCTGGGCTCAATCTCGGCTCCACCGACGCCGAGACGCATGAGGCGGCCGGCGGAGACGTGTTCGGCTTCTGGATGTTCCTGATGAGCGATGCGGTGATATTCGCGTTGCTGTTCGCTACTTATGGCGTGATGCTGCCAGCGACCGCGGGAGGGCCGACGCCAGCAAGCGAGTACAAGATCGGCCCGACCTTTGTAGAGACGCTGGTGCTGCTTACCAGCAGCCTGACGTTCGGAATGGCATCCGTGGCGATGAAGCACGGAGGGCATCTGCGGCAGGTGTTGAGCTGGATGGGGGTGACGCTGGCACTAGGGCTGCTGTTCCTCGGGCTAGAGTTGCACGACTTCGCCCAGATGTTCGCACACGGCGCCTATCCGACCCGCAGCGGCTATCTGTCAGCCTTCTTCGGGCTGGTCCCCCTCCACGGCCTGCACGTTCTTACGGGCAGCTTGTGGATCGTCGTAATGATGGTGCAGTTGTGCGTATTCGGGGCGGATTCCCGCGTGAAGATCAACGTGCTGCGCCTCGGACTATTCTGGCACTTCCTCGATGTCGTGTGGATCGCGATCTTCTCCACTGTCTATCTACCGGGACTGATCCGATGAGCGGGCCCTCCGACAGTCGGCGCCGGGAGATCCGCACCTATCTGACCGGCTATGGCGCCGCGCTTGCGCTCACTTGTGCGGCATTCGCCTTGGTGCGCTGGCCAGTCTTCGGATCGGGTGCGACGTTCGCGATGATACTTGCGCTCGGGCTGATCCAGATAGTCGTGCAGTTCCGCTGCTTTCTGCACATCACCCTGGCGCGGTCAGCACGGGACGATCTCCAGCTGATCCTTTTCTCGCTGCTGATTATAGCGCTGATGGTCGGGGGTACGCTCGTCATCCTGTTCAATCTGCGAGAGCGCATGATGTGAAAGCCTCGCCGGGTGCGGCGTTCTGGCCGCTGCCGGATTACCGGAAGTACCACAAGCCAAACAGGGCGATGCCGACCAGCGCGAAGCCTGCCCGCTTGATCCGCCATCTTTCACCGACGAGAGCGAGAGCGAGAGGATAAGCCTTGAGGGAAAGCGGCTCCGTCTCGTCGGCAGAGCGTTGCGACGGGCTCTTCATCGCTTCCGGCATTATCTCATCGGTATGTCCGCTGTCGTCTCGGTTCATGCCCACCTGTCCCGGCAAGAACTGGAAATGGCTGGAGATGGGTAAGTCAGGAGCGGTGTTCGCTCCACCCCCACCCGATGCGCTGTCTGGAAGTGGAGTGACGGCATGGCCGGTGGTGGCGCGATTAAGATCGCCGTCCGTGGGCCCAGCCGGGTGCTCGCTTCGGGTCAGCCTCGCACCCTCAGCGCCGTAGCCTGCTTCAGGCCGCATGATCGCGTGTGGTAGCACCTGCCTGCGCGCGAGCGCGGTATTCAACCCTCCAAGCTCGACCGGTCCGTCATTCCCGTTGAGGAGTTGGGCCAAGTTGTCTGGTGTTAGCAATTTGCCTGGAGCAGAGCCGGTTCTGGAAGCTTCTGGCGCGAGCGGCAGAGCCTTCGCGCCTGCGGCAAGGAGCGCAGCTGGGTCGCTCCCGTCCCCTTCCGCAGTTCGACCAGAGCCAATGGGGAGCATGACGGAAGCGGAGAGTGGAACGGCTGGCGTGGGGCGGATAGACATGGAGGCAATTCCGTCGGGCGGATCGGCGGGCAGAAGTATGCACCACCAGTGGCAGAGCGCCTCTCAAGAATTGGTGAAGGCTCTATCTCGAGCATCGCGACAGACAAGGCCGGCGGCGGTTCTACTTCGCGAGGAAGCGGCTCTCAACCGAAGTGCCATGGCGACAGCAAAGCCGCGGGAAGCATCCGCTTCCAAGACGTTCTCGGACTGCGAGAGAAATCCGGATGGAGGCCCGAGCCGGAATCGAACCGGCGTGCAAGGATTTGCAGTCCTCTGCGTAACCACTCCGCCATCGGGCCATCCGGGGCGTGTCCCCGAAGGGAATGGCGCGCCTAGCAACCCTGCCGCCGGCGCGCAATCGGATTCGCGCTTTTTTAGCGCGAGGCGGTACGAGGGTAGGTCGCGGGTTCGCGCGAATAGCCCTCGTATACCGCGCGGGCTATGTTGGCGATGCGGCCCTCGCGGTTGAGGCGGGTGCCTTGCCCGGTCACATAAATCGCCACGGCATAGGCCCGGCCGTCGGGCGCCTGGATGATGCCGACGTCGCTCGATGTGTTGTTCAGCGATCCCGTCTTGTGCAGCACCGTCGCTTCCGAAGGCAGGAGGGCGGGGATGCGGCGCTTGCCTGTGATGCAACGGCCCATTGCGCCGAGCAGCAGCGAGCGGCTGGAAGCGCTCAGGCGGTTGCCGTTGTAGATTTCGGCAAGCAGCTGCACCATTGCCAGCGGGGTGGCACTGTCACGCGTCTCGATCACCTCGGCAGGATTGACTGCACCGTCGTCACGCACGAGCGTCGCGATGTCGCGGTCGATGTGCCAGTCTTCGATGCCCGCCCGGCGCACCCATTCGTTTACCGCCTTGGGACCGCCGACAACTTTAAGCAGCGCGTCCGTGGCGTAGTTGTTGGAGCGGGTGATCATGACCTCGAGCAAGTCCCGGGCCGTCATGTAAGTGCCGGGGCGCACGGGTGCGACTTTGCTGGAAAAAGGTGCCGATTTAACCGGGATCAGCAGTGGGTATTCACTGGTCAAGCTCCAGCGGCCCTTGTCGACGCCTTCGAGGAAGGTAGCGGCAATTGCAATCTTGCTGGTGCTGGCCATGGGGAAGCGTTGCTCGCCGAGGACATCGATGACACGTCCCGAGGCAAGATCAAGCGCAGCGACGCCGATGCGGCCCTGCGAGGCTTCAGCAAGGCTGGCAAGATGCTGTTCAAATCCTGGGGCATAACGCCGCGGAGCGCGCATTTCGGTGCCCAGCACGCTGTCGAAAGCACTCTGCACGTCATTGATCGCCGTATGCTCGACGCTGCCAGCATGTGCAGTCGCGAGCGGCGCGAGCATCGCGGCGGTGGCGAGCATTGCTCGGAAGATTCGTTTCATATCAGTCCTGCCTGCCCCGGAAACGCAGGGTCAATCTAGATCGGTCCACGTTTGCAAAGAGTTAACCGCGAGCCGGTGAAAGGCCACAGGCGAGCGACGAGTTGCAGCCGTTTTGCGATCACTGCGGGAACTCGGACGAAAGCGTCACAGGCCGTTCAGGCGCATATTTCGTCAAAGTGTCTTGCCGCCAATGCAAAAGGCCGGGGGATTTCTCCCCCGGCCTTCCGGTATGCCTGGACTGAGCGTGGGCCTTAGAAGCCCATGTCGCCCATGCCGCCCATGCCGCCGCCGGGCATTGCCGGCATTGCGGGCTTGTCTTCCGGCTTCTCGCTGATCGCCGCTTCGGTGGTGATCAGCAGACCAGCGACCGAGGCTGCGTCCTGCAGCGCGGTACGAACGACCTTGGTCGGGTCGATCACGCCGGCCTGGACCAGGTTCTCGTAAGTGTCGGTCGCGGCGTTGAAGCCCTGGTTCTCGTCATTCTCGCGCAGCAGGTTGCCCGAGACCACGGCGCCGTCATGGCCGGCGTTGGTCGCAATCTGCTTGAGCGGGGCGGTGATCGCCTTGCGAATGATGTCGATGCCCTTGGTCTGGTCATCGTTGGCACCCTTGAGGCCCTCGAGAGCCTTGGTCGCATAGAGCAGAGCTGTACCGCCACCGGGGACGATGCCTTCTTCGACTGCGGCGCGGGTCGCGTGGAGAGCGTCGTCGACGCGATCCTTGCGCTCCTTCACCTCAACCTCGGACGCGCCGCCGACCTTGATCACGGCGACGCCGCCAGCCAGCTTAGCGAGACGCTCCTGGAGCTTCTCACGGTCATAGTCGCTGGTGGTGGTTTCGATCTGCGAACGGATCTGCTCGACGCGACCCTTGATTTCGTCAGCCGAACCCGAACCGTCGACAATCGTGGTGTTGTCCTTGTCGATCGTGACCTTCTTGGCCTGGCCAAGCATGCCCAGGGTCACGTTCTCGAGCTTGATGCCGAGGTCTTCCGAGATCATCTCGCCGGCGGTCAGCGTGGCGATGTCGCCCAGCATGGCCTTGCGACGATCGCCGAAGCCCGGAGCCTTGACGGCTGCGATCTTCAGGCCGCCACGCAGCTTGTTGACGACGAGCGTGGCCAGAGCCTCACCCTCGATGTCCTCGGCGATGATGAGGAGCGGGCGGCCCGACTGCACCACGGCCTCAAGGATCGGAAGCAGCGCCTGGAGCGACGACAGCTTCTTCTCGTGGATGAGGATGTAGGGGTTGTCGAGCTCGACAGTCATCTTGTCGGGGTTCGTCACGAAGTAGGGCGAAAGATAACCGCGGTCGAACTGCATGCCCTCGACGACGTCGAGTTCAAACTCGAGACCCTTGGCCTCTTCGACGGTGATGACGCCTTCCTTGCCGACCTTCTCCATGGCTTCGGCGATTTTCTCGCCAACTTCCACGTCGCCATTGGCCGAGATGATGCCGACCTGGGCGATTTCCGACGAGCCGGAAACGTCCTTCGAACGGTTCTTGAGGTTCTCGACGACCTTGGTCACAGCGAGGTCGATGCCGCGCTTGAGATCCATCGGGTTCATGCCGGCGGCGACCGAGGTCATGCCTTCACGAACGATCGCCTGGGCCAGAACGGTGGCGGTGGTGGTGCCATCGCCGGCCTTGTCGTTGGCCTTCGAAGCCACTTCGCGCAGCATCTGCGCGCCCATGTTCTCGAACTTGTCCTTAAGTTCGATTTCCTTGGCGACGGTAACGCCGTCCTTGGTGATGCGGGGGGCGCCGAAGCTCTTGTCGATCACGACGTTGCGGCCCTTGGGGCCCAGCGTGACCTTCACGGCGTTGGCCAGCGTGTCCACACCGGCGAGAATGCGCTCACGAGCGTCGCGCGAAAAGCGTACGTCCTTAGCTGCCATTGTCTAATTCCTTCTCGAAAACTGGTTTAGTGGGAACCGGAAGCTCAGCCGATTACGCCGAGAATGTCCGATTCCTTCATGATCAGCAGGTCTTCGCCATCGACCTTGACCTCGGTGCCCGACCACTTGCCGAACAGCACGCGGTCACCCACCTTGACGTCGAGCGGCGTCACTTTGCCATCTTCAGCGCGAGCGCCGTTGCCAGCGGCGACGATCTCGCCCTCCGCGGGCTTTTCCTTGGCGCTGTCAGGGATGATGATGCCGCCGGCCGTCTTTTCTTCGGCCTCGACGCGGCGCACGAGAACACGATCGTGCAGCGGACGAAAACTCATAGGGTTCTCCCTCATCCAATGAACCAAAAGGGGTTTTGGCACTCTCAGGTGTAGAGTGCCAACGCAGCGCATATGGTTCTGCCGTCGTGGTGCGTCAAGCGAGTCGCCGCAAAAAATGCCAGTCGGGTTGTAGCGTCGGTTCAGGCGAGTGCAGCGGCGCGGACAAGTCCGATCCGCTCGCGCCGAATCCAGCGCAGTAGCAGCAGAATAGCCGCGACCGTCAGGCCGGTGGCAAGGCCGATCCAGACACCAAGGCCGCTGAGGGACGTGTGGAAACCGAGCCAGTACGCTACGACAAAACCCGCCGCCCAGTAGCTCACGACCGCGATGACCATCGGCACACGGGTGTCCTGCATTCCGCGCAGGACGCCTGCAGCGACCGTCTGCGCCCCGTCCACCAATTGGAAAGCAGCCGCCACCAGGACGTACTGCACGGCAAACCCCAGCATGGCGGCATTGGCAGGTGCCTTGATGTCGACGTAGGCGGATACGATCAGCTCCGGAAATAGCATCATCGCAGCGGCAGAGACACTGACGAAAGCCAGGCCGATGACCAGGGCTGCCCAGCCTGCGCGGCCAATCGCCTCGGGGTTTTTGGCGCCATAGTGATAACCGACCCGGATCGTGGCGGCTTGCCCGATACCGAACGGGATCTGGAAGAAGATCGATGCGATCTGCAGCGCCACCGTATGCCCGGCGAGTTGTGCCTCGCCAATGAGGCCCATCAGGAACGCAGCGCTGCTGAACAGCCCGCCCTCGGCGAATAGCGTTGCAGCGATCGGAACTCCGAGAGCGATGATCTGCCCCAGCCGTGACCATTCCGGCCGCCACCAGCGGCCGAAAATACGCATGCGCCGCAAGTGCCGGTCGGAGCGGATGGCCAGGCAGTATGCCAGCACCGTTACGCAGGCGGTGATGAAGCTGGCAAGTGGCGAGCCGAGCAGGCCCAGTGGCGGCACGCCCAGGTGACCGAACACAAGCACCCAGTTACCGAACGCGTTGACGGCTATCGACAAGCCGGTGATTACTGTGGCGAAGACCGGGCGGCCCATAGCCGATACGAACGTGCGCAGGACGTTGATCACCAGCATCGGCACGACGCTCAGCGCACAGACTTCCAGAAACTCGCCAGCGCGGCGAGCGAGGACCGGTTGCTGCCCAGTCGCAAGCACGATGCGCTCCCCGAACAGGCAGACGGTGATGCCGATCAGCCCCAGCAGCCCGCAAAGCCACAGCGCCATGCGAACGGAGCGCCGCACCTCGCGTACCGCGTGACGCCGCCTCCCGAGCTCTGCTGCAATCAGCGGGGCGACCGCGCCGGTCAGCCCGAAAAAGCCCATCAGCATGAGGCCGAAGATTGCGACCGCCAGACTTGATGCGGCGAGCGCCTCCTGCCCCAGTCGGGATACGAACATCACATCCGTCGCGAATACGGCCATCTGCAGAATGTTGGCTGTCGCCAACGGGACCGAGAGCCGCCAGGTCGCGATCAACTCATCGCGGAACAGCCGCGGTGCAGGCTCAGTGAAGGGGGCGAGAGCGGTCATCGTTCCGTCAAGCAGAGAGGGCACAATCTGCCAAGATGTCCGATGCACTCGTGGCTGCCGAGCGGATACGCATATCTGTGCACCCGTGGAAGCGAAAAACAGTCGTGAGCGCCCGGCGAATCTGCACTTCCGACCGTCTTGCGCTTTCCTTGATGCTTGTTCTGCCATAGGACGGGCCTGCAGATGTTGCACACCTGGGGGAACTTGCCGCTTATGACTTTCCGCCGGTTCCTCGTGTTTGGCTGTACTCTGCTTGCCGCTTGTGGCCAAGGCGCCACGGATAAAGGTGACAGCGTTCCTGCTATGGCCGGAACGGCACCGGTCACCGCCGGGCTGTCGCCTGGCGAGGGCCGGGGCGAAGCTCCTGACCCACCCGCTGCCTTCGCGGTCTGCCGCTCCTGCCACACTGTCACGCCGGGGCGTCATGGCGCGGGTCCGAGCCTTGCGGGTGTGTGGGGGGCAAAGGCCGGGAGCTTGCCCGGCTATGCCTATTCCGAGGCGCTTAAGTCGTCGGGCATCGTCTGGGACGCTGAGACGCTCGACACATGGTTGCAGGCGCCCACAAAAATGGTCCCAGGCACCCGTATGATCATCGGCATCCCCAACGCAGAGGCTCGCAAGGCCGTGATCGAATACCTGGAGGCGCTCAAATGACCGGGCTCACTGACGATCAGGTACGCTGGTCCGAGGCCATACGGCAGCGCCTCAGCGCGTGTACTCAGGCCGGAGACGCGCGCAAGGCCGAAGCCTATGCGGCCTGCTTCACAGAGGACGGCGTTCTGGAGCTGGAGAACGGGACACTCGCCGGGCGGGCAGAAATCCTGGATTGGATGAAACAGCCATCGGTTTTCCAGCAAAACGCAAGCACTACTCCCGGCTTTGTGAGCCACCACCTGACGACCTCGCACATTGCCTTTTCCGGCCAGAACGCGGCCACCGTGCGTACTTACTGGCTGGTCACGACTGCGACCGGACTCGACCACAATGGCTTCTATGTCGATACCTTGCGTCGCGAAGGGGAGGATTGGCTTATCGCCCATCGCCGGCCGCGCACCTTGTGGTTCGCACCAACAAGCGTGCTGCGCTCCTGAGGGGAGAGATTGCCCATACTTGATCGGTAGCTCTTCGAGCGGCCTTAGACTTCATAGCTGACAGCCTCTTGCCGTAGCGGAAAGTGTCTTCGATTTTGGTGGCTCGTTTCAACGAAAAAGGGCGGCCCCGAAGAGCCGCCCTTTCTTTTTTCCGTCCGGCAAGAACCGGAAGAAGATTACTTGAGCTCGACGGTGCCGCCGGCTTCCTCGATCTTCTTCTTGATTTCTTCGGCTTCAGCCTTCGAAGCGCCTTCCTTGACGGGCTTCGGAGCGCCTTCGACGAGAGCCTTGGCTTCAGCGAGGCCCAGACCGGTGATGGCGCGGACTTCCTTGATGACCTGGATCTTCTTGCCGCCGTCGCCGGTCAGGATGACGTCGAATTCGGTCTTCTCTTCAGCGGCTTCAGCAGCGCCACCACCAGCGGCCGGGCCAGCAACGGCAACGGCTGCAGCGGCGGAAACGCCCCATGCTTCTTCGAGAGCCTTGGCGAGGTCAGCGGCCTCGAGAACGGTCAGCTTCGAAAGTTCTTCAACGAGATTGGCGATATCGGCCATGATAATTCACTCCTGGTTTCGTGGTCCCTAGGCCAAACGGCCGCCGGGCAAATCGCTTTGAAACGTCTGGTAAGCAGGTGCTTACGCGGCATCCTTCTCGGCATAGGCGTTGAAGACGCGCGCCAGCTTGGACGCCGGAGCGACCGTGAGCTGGGCGATCTTGGTCGCCGGTGCCTGGATGAGGCCGATAAGCGTGCCACGCATTTCGTCGAGCGAGGGCATCGAGGCGAGCGCCTTGACCCCGTCCGCGTTCAGAACGTGCGTGCCCATCGATCCGCCGACGATCTCGATCTTGTCGGTCGTCTTGGCGAAGTCCACCACTGCCTTGGCGGCAGCGACGGGATCGACCGAAGTGGCGATCGCCGTCGGACCCGTGAACATCTCGTCGATGCCCGCGTAGTCGGTGTCCTGGATGGCAAGCTTGGCAAGACGGTTCTTCGCAACCTTGTAAGTCGCGCCGGCTTCACGGATCTTCGTGCGCAAGGCGGAGGACTGAGCCACCGACATGCCGAGGTTGCGGGTGATCACCACCACGCCGACCTCGTTGAAGACCGCGCTGAGCTGGGCGACCGATTCGGCTTTCTGCGAACGATCCATGCCTTACTCCTTCACAATGGCCGCGAGCGCTTGAGGGCACCTGCGGCCGGCTACGTTTTCCCACGCCGCGATTGCGGTGCGGGGAAGTCCGTTCGATGGGGAAGGAGCTCGCGCCGAAACGCGAAGGCGGCACCGCGCCTGGAAGCGAAGGGCCGTGGAATATCTCTGTCCCCGTCTAGGCTGGAAATTAAGAGGGGGACCCTCACCAACTGTCTCGGACGGATGACTCGGCGGCCTAAGCCTCCGGTCGGGGCGGGCCTTTGGCCCAATGGCGGGAAAGAGTCAAGGATTGTCGCTTCAGCCGCGTGGTCCCGTGCCAGAGCGAAGATGCGGAAGCAGGTGCGGGATGTAGTCCGCTTTGCCGACTTCGATGAATTCGCTGCGCAGAATGGCGTAGGCCGCCATGATGTGGAAGTAGAACTGCCCGAGCGCCCAGTCGCGGACATATTGCTCGGCGGTCAGGTCAAAGATCATGCCGTTAGCAAGCTCATGGGCGATCGGACTGTCGGCGGAAACGTCGAGAGCGCCCGGCTCCAGAGTTTCGAGGAAAGCAACGGTTTCGGCGATGCGCGCTCGGGCACTGGCAAGTGAGCCGGGCTGGTCCGCCGCGTTGCGGCCCTCGTCCAGGAGTTCACCGATGAGCGCGGGAAAGGCGAGCCCCCTCAGCCGATGCGCCGCCTCATAGGCCTGAACGCAGGCAAAGCGCACCTGAGTGGCCAGGGGGAACATGTCCGGTGCCAGGCGTGCCGACAGAATCGCGCCTGCACCTGCTTCTCCTCTTTGCACCTCTGCCTTCTCCAGCCACCCTGAAAGCGCCTTCAGCATGTGTGTATGCGTAGGGATGAGGAGAGTTGTGAACGACATCAGGTTCTTTCTCTTAAGTGAGGACTGCCTGCCTTCTAGCTTTTGTGTCGAGGCACTGAAAGCAGGCCGTTGGCCGATAGCGGAGAAGACGCTTCGCTCTGCGGGTTAGTCGCTACCCTCGTTCCCGTCATACCCGAGCAAGTCGCCGGGTTGGCAGTCCAGTTCGCGGCAGATCGCTTCCAGCGTGGAGAAGCGAATGGCTTTGGCCTTGCCGGTCTTGAGTATCGACAGATTGGCGAGCGTGATACCGATCCGCTCTGCCAGCTCGGTCAGCGTCATGCGGCGTTGATAGAGCACGTCATCGAGCTTGACCACGATGCGGGTTCCTTCCGTTTCTTCGCCGTCAGGCATAGGCTTCGCCTTGGGTGCCATCACACGGTGCCTTCCAGTTCATCGCGCATCGCGGCGCCCTGGCGGAACACGCGGGCCAGGATGAACAGGATCAGCATCAGCAGCAGGCCGTTGCCCGACAGGCCCCCATTGATAGCGATGTCGGTGTGGACCTCAGGAGACGCGGCAAAGGCTTGGTCGATCCAGTCGGCGAAGCCGATGATCGGCAGTGTGACGAGTTGAACTGCCAGAGTTAACCAAGCCATCTGGGTCAGTCGTCGCGCGTTCTCGGGTACGAAAGGATCGCCGTCACCCACCGTGCCAACGATGTGCTTCAGTAGCTGGAAGATGCGGAAGAGCACTAGCAGCAGCGCAATCACGCACGCAAGCACGCCCGAAAGTACCCATAGCATTGTTGGAATCGGAACTGTGGGCGCCGTCCTGCCGAGTTCGATGGTGATGTTGCCCTGAAACAGGTGCAAGGCTGGAATGGCCACGAGGCAGGCGACGGCGCCGACCAGCATTGCTCCCATCAGGAACCAGAGGATGCCTTTGGCGGCGGCGAGCAAGGGGTCGCGAGTGATCGAGGTCATGGCGGGTCTCCGGGCTGGCTCTTCTTACATCAGGACCAGCGGAGCGGCCGGCGCGAGCACGACCGACGCACTCGGTTTCGCCTGCGCTGCGGGGGTGCCGAATAAGGTGGGTGCCCAAAGTGGCGCGGTGAGGGTGAGGGCCAGAAAGGTAGCGAGTGGACGTTGTGCTTGCAGGGGCATTGTTCGATCTCCGATATGCTTCATATCGAAATTCAATAATTCGGAATCAGCACATCGTCAATCGATAATATCGAAAAACAATGCGTGCGATGCCTGGCGCCCAAACAAAGGGGGCGGCTCCCGAAGGAACCGCCCCAGGGCCGATCATGGCAAATGGACTATGCCGTGACCAGTGGAGGAACCGCGGAGGTGGAGGTGCTGGCGGAACGGTAGGTTCTCCAGTCGAAGCGGGCAGCGTTCTGGTGGGCTTCTGCTTCACGCGCCTGCAGCAGGAGCCGTGCGCGGCGGCGGCGTGCCTTGCGGGAGGTGAACGGGTTGGCGGCGTCCGGCTCGGCGGCGACCATGTGTTCCAGCACCCGGCTTCGCTCGTCGGACGTGGCGGCAACGGCTTGCGGAGGCGCTGAACCCCAGTGAGGCTGCGAGCGGGTGGCCGGCGCTACCACTGCGGGTGCAGGCGCGAGGAGTGGAGCCGTGCTGCGCGTCTCGGCGGCGGCGGCAGCCACTCCATTGTCCGCGCGATCGACCTCAGCACCATTGCGGCGGCGGCGCGAGCGCATGGCCGCGTATCCAGCGGCGCCGAGGCCAAGGGCCGCCAGCAAGCCGGCCATCGCCTCGTCGGGAATTCCGCTGCGCTCGTTTGTGGTGGGTGTCGCTTCGCTGGCGTCACGTCCCTGGACGGCACCGGTCTGGACCGCAGGCATCGGCCTCTCGGAATTGCGCGTGGGAGCAGTTGCGGCGCCAGGCGCCGAGCGTGCTTCCGTCGCCGCGCTGCGCGGCTGTTCGAGCGAACTGGGCACAGGCGGAGCCGCGACAGGTGCGGTGCGAGCGGTGCGGGCCGGGGTGCTGCGGGGCTGAGCTTCCATCGGTGCAGGCGCACTCTCGGTGGTCATCGGCGCGTTCGACTGCGGTACGGCACTGGTCGGAAGCGCTTCCGGCAGGGCGATCGCCGGCGCTGCTGCTTCAGGGAGGGCTGCTTCAGGGAGGATCACGGAAGGTGCCGATACGGGGGAGGATAAAGTACTCGTTGATTCCGTCGAAGTAACTGTAGGCTGGGGCAGCTGTATGGTAGGTGCAGCCTCCTGAGCCACCGCTGGATTGTTTCCGAGCGCCAGAGCGGCTGAAATCGCCGCCACAGCACTAGCTGATCGAGAGAGAGCGTGTGTCATGGCTGTAAGAACGCCGTCTCTCGCGTCAGGTTACACTGCGTCTTTGCAAATAAAGGGTGAGACGAATACTAGGATGCGGTGAATTGAAGTTGCTGTGATAGGTTAGTAATTTATCCACCGGAATTCTGAACGCCCGTTCATGCTGCGGTATGCTTTCGTGCCGGCGTGTTAACTTGACGTTCATCGCCACAGCCATGCCTGCGCTGTGCAATTGAGATGCCTAGGCTCATTCCGGCCCGGGGGTTTACACTTCGGTACCCCCCGCTTATATGATGGGTCCGCTCGGCGCTTCGAGCAAGACGGATCCAGCGCGGGGATTTGTCAGGGAAGGAAGCGGAACCGAGTACCATCTGACGCAACAGGCTGCGAGCCGCAGGTCATCCGAACGGGTGGCGTGTGCACGCGGCCCTTATTGCGTCTGGAGATGGCCTCGCCGCCTGTGCGGCGAAAATCGCGAGAAATATCGATGGCGAGCCGGTCTGTTCCGGCTGCTCCAAGTAGCGAAGAGGCGAACCCTTTCCATGGCGACCAAGCCCGTCCACTCCGACGTCCAGCCCAAGCAAGGGCTGCGTTCGGCCAAGAAGCGCATCCGCAAGATCTTCGGCGATGCGCACGAAGTGGTGCAGATGCCGAACCTGATCGAGGTTCAGCGCGAAAGCTACGAGCAGTTCCTGCGCTCCGATCCGTCGACCGGCTATGTCTCGGGTCTGGAGAAGACGCTGCGCTCGGTCTTCCCGATTCGCGACTTCGCGGGCACCAGCGAGCTGGACTTCGTTCACTACGAACTCGAAGACCCCAAATACGACCAGACCGAGTGCCGCCAGCGCGGCATCACGTATGCGGCTCCCATGAAGGTGACGCTGCGTCTGATCGTGTTCGAGGTCGATGCCGAGACCGAGACCCGCTCCGTGCTCGATATCAAGGAGCAGGACGTCTACATGGGCGACATGCCGCTCATGACCGGGAACGGCACCTTCATCGTTAATGGCACCGAGCGCGTTATCGTTTCGCAGATGCACCGTTCGCCGGGCGTCCTGTTTGACCACGATCGCGGCAAGACCCACTCCTCGGGCAAGTTCCTGTTTGCTGCGCGCGTTATTCCGTATCGCGGTTCGTGGCTGGACTTCGAGTTCGACGCCAAGGACATCGTGAACGTCCGCATCGATCGCAAGCGCAAGCTGCCGGTTACGGCGCTGCTCTATGCTCTCGGTCTCGATGACGAGCAGATCCTCGATCACTTCTACGAGACCGTCACCTGGAAGCGCGGTGATGGCGGCTGGCGCTTGCCCTTCGCGCCCGAGGCATGGCGCGGTTCGAAGCCGACGTTCGACATCGTCGATGCCAAGTCGGGCGAGGTCGTGTTCCCCGCTGGTCAGAAGATCAGCCCTCGTGCCGCCAACAAGGCGCAGAAGGACGGCCTCGAAGAGCTGCTGATCCCGACTGAGGAAATCTTCGGCCGCTTCTCGGCGAAGGACCTCATCAATGAGGAAACCGGCCGCATATACATCGAGGCAGGTGACGAAGTGTCGCCGGAGAACCTCGAGGCGCTCGACGCTGCCGGCTTCGATGCCATCGATCTGCTCGATATCGACGACGTCAACACCGGGCCCTGGATCCGCAACACGCTCAAGGCCGATAAGGCCGAGAACCGTGAAATGGGCCTGGAAGCGATCTACAAGGTCATGCGTCCCGGCGAGCCGCCGACGAAGGAGACTGCCGAGGCTCTGTTCGACGGGCTGTTCTTCGACGCCGACCGCTACGACCTCTCCGCCGTGGGCCGCGTGAAGCTGAACATGCGCCTGGGCCTCGAAGTCGAGGATACGATCACCACGCTGCGCACCGACGATATCCTCGCGGTGGTCAAGGAGCTGGTGAACCTCAAGGACGGCAAGGGCGAGATCGACGACATCGATAACCTCGGCAATCGCCGTGTGCGTTCGGTGGGCGAGCTGCTGGAGAACCAGTACCGTGTCGGCCTGCTGCGCATGGAACGCGCCGTGAAGGAGCGCATGAGCTCGGTCGACGTGTCGACCGTGATGCCGAACGACCTCATCAACGCCAAGCCCGCTGTGGCCGCAGTGCGTGAGTTCTTCGGTTCCTCGCAGCTCTCGCAGTTCATGGACCAGACCAACCCGCTGTCCGAAGTGACGCACAAGCGCCGTGTTTCGGCCTTGGGGCCGGGTGGTCTGACGCGTGAGCGCGCCGGCTTCGAAGTCCGCGACGTTCACCCGACCCACTATGGCCGCATCTGCCCGATCGAAACGCCGGAAGGCCCGAACATCGGTCTGATCAACTCGCTCTCGACCTTCGCACGCGTCAACAAGTACGGCTTCATCGAGACGCCGTACCGCAAGGTTATCGACGGGAAGGTCACCGGCGAGGTCGTGTACCTCTCCGCCATGGAAGAGCAGAAGCACACTGTCGCGCAGGCTTCGGCTGAGCTCAACGACGACGGCAGCTTTGCCGAGGATCTGATCTCGGCCCGGCAGAACGGCGAATTCGTAATGTCGCCGTCCGACCAGGTCACGCTGATGGACGTTTCGCCCAAGCAGCTCGTCTCGGTCGCGGCTTCGCTGATTCCGTTCCTGGAAAACGATGACGCCAACCGCGCATTGATGGGCTCGAACATGCAGCGCCAGGCAGTGCCGTTGGTCAAGGCCGACGCACCGTTCGTGGGCACTGGCATGGAAGAGACCGTGGCGCGCGACTCGGGTGCTGCGATTTCGGCTCTGCGCGGCGGCGTGGTCGACCAGGTCGACGCGACCCGTATCGTCATCCGGGTGTCGGGCGATATCGAGCCGGGCAAGTCGGGCGTGGACATCTACACGCTGCAGAAGTTCCAGCGTTCGAACCAGAACACCTGCATCAACCAGCGCCCGCTGGTGAAGGTGGGTGACGTGGTCGAGGCTCGCGACATCATCGCCGACGGCCCCTCCACCGAACTGGGCGAGCTGGCGCTGGGCCGCAACAGCCTCGTCGCGTTCATGCCCTGGAATGGCTACAACTACGAAGACTCCATTCTCATCTCCGAGCGGATCGTGAAGGACGACGTCTTCACCTCGATCCATATCGAGGAGTTCGAGGTTATGGCTCGCGACACCAAGCTCGGGCCTGAGGATATCACGCGCGACATCCCCAACGTCGGCGAGGAAGCCCTGCGCAACCTCGACGAGGCGGGCATCGTCTACATCGGCGCCGAAGTGCACCCGGGCGATATCCTGGTCGGCAAGATCACCCCCAAGGGTGAATCGCCGATGACTCCGGAAGAGAAGCTGCTGCGCGCGATCTTCGGCGAAAAGGCCAGCGATGTGCGCGACACCTCGCTTCGCCTGCCCCCGGGCGTCTCGGGCACGATCGTCGAAGTGCGCGTGTTCAACCGTCACGGCATCGAGATCGACGACCGTACCCGCGCGATCCAGAACGAGGAAATCGAACGCCTCGCCAAGGACCGCGAGGACGAGCGCGCCATTCTCAATCGTGCGACGTACAATCGCCTGCGCGACATGCTTCTGGGCCAGACCGCCACGGCTGCGCCCAAGGGTGTGAAGAAGGGCGGCGTGATCGACGACGAGCTGCTTGGCGAGGCCGAGCGGCACGAGTGGTGGAAGTTCGCGGTTGCGGACGATCATGTGCAGTCGCAGCTCGAAGCGGTGAAGTCGCAGTACGACGTGACCGTGAAGGCGATCCAGGAGAAGTTCGAGGATCGCAAGGAGAAGCTGGAACGCGGCGACGAGCTGGCTCCGGGCGTGCTCAAGATGGTCAAGGTCTTCGTCGCGGTGAAGCGCAAGCTGCAGCCGGGTGACAAGATGGCCGGCCGTCACGGCAACAAGGGCGTCATCAGCCGCATCCTGCCGGTGGAGGACATGCCGTTCCTCGCCGACGGTACGCCGGTCGACCTCGTGCTCAATCCGCTGGGTGTGCCGTCGCGCATGAACGTCGGGCAGATCTTCGAGACTCACCTGGGCTGGGCCGCGCGCGGTCTGGGCCAGCAGGTCAAGGCCGCGCTCGAGGATTGGCGCCACGCCAATCCTGATCCGGAAGCCGGCGCTCCGCCTGAAGCAGTGCGCGATCGCCTCAAGACGATTTACGGCGAGAAGTACCACGAGGACATCGACAGCCGTGACACCACGTCGCTGCTGGAGCTGGCCGGCAATCTCACCGGCGGCGTCCCCATGGGCACTCCGGTGTTCGACGGCGCGGTGGAAGCCGACGTCGCCGAGATGCTGGACCGTGCGGGCCTCGACCGTTCGGGTCAGTCGGACTTGTTCGACGGACGCACCGGCGACAAGTTCGACCGCAAGGTGACAGTGGGCATCATCTACATGCTCAAGCTGCACCACCTTGTGGACGACAAGATCCACGCGCGTTCGATCGGGCCGTACTCCCTCGTCACCCAGCAGCCGCTGGGTGGTAAGGCGCAGTTCGGCGGCCAGCGCTTCGGTGAAATGGAGGTCTGGGCCTTGCAGGCTTACGGTGCCGCCTACACCTTGCAGGAGATGCTGACGGTGAAGTCCGACGACGTGGTCGGCCGCACCAAGGTCTACGAAGCGATCGTCAAGGGTGACGATACCTTCGAGGCCGGCATTCCCGAGAGCTTCAACGTGCTCGTCAAGGAAATGCGCTCGCTGGGCCTGAACGTGGAGCTGAACTCGGTCATCGACCACGACGATGCCGACGACGACGCGATCAACAACGGCCGGTTGGCGGCGGAGTGAACCTTCGGGCGCTGTCTCCCAAAGACAGCGCCTTACCGCTCCGCTTACGAAATACCCCAAGAGGGACAGAACTATGAACGACCTGAGCAAGTTCACCAACCAGATGGCGAAGCCCGAGACCTTCGATCAGATCCAGATCGGTCTCGCCTCGCCTGAGCGTATCCGCTCCTGGTCTTTCGGCGAGATCAAGAAGCCGGAAACCATCAACTACCGCACGTTCAAGCCCGAGCGTGATGGGCTGTTCTGCGCCCGCATCTTCGGTCCGGTGAAGGACTACGAGTGCCTGTGCGGCAAGTACAAGCGCATGAAGTACAAGGGCGTTGTCTGCGAGAAGTGCGGCGTCGAAGTGACCGTGACCAAAGTGCGCCGCGAGCGCATGGGCCACATCGAGCTGGCCGCGCCGGTCGCACACATCTGGTTCCTGAAGTCGCTGCCTTCTCGCATCGGCCTGCTTCTGGACATGCAGCTCAAGCAGCTTGAGCGCGTGCTGTACTTCGAAAGCTACATCGTCATCGAGCCGGGCCTCACCCCGCTCGAGAAGTACCAGCTGCTCACCGAAGACGAGATGCTCGACGCGCAGGACGAGTATGGCGAGGACGCGTTCTCGGCCGGCATCGGCGCTGAGGCGGTCAAGCACATGCTGATGTCGCTCGACCTCGAGCAGGAGCGCGATGACCTGATGGAAGAGCTGCGGACCACCAAGTCCGAGCTCAAGCCCAAGAAGATCATCAAGCGCCTCAAGGTCGTGGAATCCTTCATCGATTCGGGCAACCGCCCTGAGTGGATGATCCTCGACGTCGTGCCGGTCATCCCGCCAGAGCTGCGCCCTCTGGTGCCGCTGGACGGTGGCCGCTTCGCGACATCGGACCTCAACGATCTGTATCGCCGCGTCATCAACCGCAACAACCGCCTGAAGCGCCTGATCGAACTGCGCGCGCCGGACATCATCGTGCGCAACGAAAAGCGCATGCTGCAGGAAGCGGTCGACGCCCTGTTCGACAACGGCCGCCGTGGCCGCATCATTACCGGTGCGAACAAGCGTCCGCTCAAGTCGCTGTCTGACATGCTCAAGGGCAAGCAGGGCCGCTTCCGCCAGAACCTTCTCGGTAAGCGCGTCGACTACTCCGGCCGTTCGGTCATCGTGACCGGGCCGGAATTGAAGCTGCACCAGTGCGGCCTGCCCAAGAAGATGGCGCTCGAGCTGTTCAAGCCGTTCATCTACGCCCGCCTCGACGCCAAGGGTCTGTCGATGACCCTCAAGCAGGCGAAGAAGTGGGTCGAGAAGGAGCGCAAGGAAGTCTGGGACATCCTGGACGAAGTGATCCGCGAGCACCCGGTCATGCTGAACCGCGCGCCCACGCTTCACCGGCTGGGCATCCAGGCGTTCGAGCCCGTCCTGATCGAGGGCAAGGCGATCCAGCTGCACCCGCTCGTCTGCTCGGCCTTCAACGCCGACTTCGACGGTGACCAGATGGCCGTCCACGTACCGCTTTCGCTGGAAGCCCAGCTCGAAGCGCGCGTGCTGATGATGTCGACCAACAACATCCTGTCCCCTGCGAACGGCAAGCCGATCATCGTGCCGTCGCAGGACATGGTGCTGGGTCTGTACTACCTCTCGATGGACCGCGAAGGCGAGCCGGGCGAGGGCATGATGCTGTCCGACATCGCCGAAGTGCACCAGGCGCTGCATGTCGGCGCGGTGACGCTGCACTCCAAGATCCACACCCGGATCCCGCAGACCGACGAGAAGGGCAAGGAGTACATGCTCCGGGTTGAGACCACGCCTGGGCGAATGCTGATCGGTGAGTGCCTGCCCAAGAGCCACACGGTGCCGTTCGAAGTCGTCAACCGCCTTCTCACCAAGAAGGAACTGGGTGACGTCATCGACCAGGTCTATCGTCACACCGGCCAAAAGGACACGGTGCTGTTCGCCGACGCGATCATGAGCCTCGGCTTCCGGAACGCGTTCAAGGCGGGCATCTCGTTCGGCAAGGACGACATGATCATCCCGGACAGCAAGGTGGCACTGGTCGCCGAGACCAAGGAATTGGTCGCGGACTACGAACAGCAGTACCAGGACGGCCTGATCACCCAGCAGGAGAAGTATAACAAGGTGATCGACGCCTGGAGCCGTTGCGGTGACCAGGTGGCGAACGCCATGATGGACGAGATCCGCGCGATGCCGATCGATCCGGAAACCGGCCGTCAAAAGCAGATCAACTCGATCTACATGATGAGCCACTCCGGTGCGCGTGGTTCGCCAGCGCAGATGAAGCAGCTTGCGGGTATGCGCGGCCTGATGGCCAAGCCTTCGGGCGAGATCATCGAGACGCCGATCATCTCGAACTTCAAGGAAGGGCTAACCGTCCTCGAATACTTCAACTCGACTCACGGCGCTCGTAAGGGTCTGGCCGATACTGCTCTCAAGACTGCGAACTCGGGCTACCTGACTCGCCGTCTGGTCGACGTGTCGCAGGACTGCGTTGTCGTCGTTGACGACTGTAAGACCGAGCGCGCGTTGGAAATGCGCTCGATCGTGCAGGGCGGTTCCACGATCGCTTCGCTGGGCGAGCGTATCCTGGGGCGTACTCTGGCCGAGGATATAGTCGACAAGGCCGGCAACGTGGTCGCGTCGCACGGGCAGTTGCTCGACGAAGCGGCGGTGACGAAGATCGAGGCGACCGGCTTGCAGGCCGCGCGTATTCGGTCGCCGCTGGTCTGCGAAGCCACGATGGGCGTTTGCGGCAAGTGCTACGGGCGTGACCTCGCTCGCGGTACGCCGGTGAACATCGGCGAAGCCGTGGGCGTCATCGCGGCGCAGTCGATCGGCGAGCCGGGTACCCAGCTCACCATGCGTACCTTCCACATCGGCGGTGCGGCGCAGCTCAACGAAACCAGCCACCTGGAATCGATCTGCGACGGTACTGTCGAATACCGCGACGTTCCGACCATCACCGATAAGCGTGGCCGTCGCCTCAGCTTGGCGCGCAACGGCGAGATCGTGGTGCTCGATACCGAAGGCCGTGAGCGCGCGATGCACCGCGTGCCCTACGGTACCGTGCTGATCCACGAGAACGGCGCGAGCGTGAAGGAAGGCGAACGCCTGGCAGAGTGGGATCCGTTCTCATTGCCGATCATCACCGAAACCTCCGGTGTGGTCCGCTATCAGGACCTGATCGACGGTCGCACCCTGAGCGAACAGGCTGACGAAGCCACCGGCATGACCAGCCGCGTGGTGACGGAAGACCGTTCCACCCGCTCGAAGAAGAAGGAGGACTTGCGTCCGCGCATCACCCTTCTCGACGAGCAGTCGGGCGAGGCGGCGCGGTACATGCTGGCTCCTGGTGCCACGCTCTCGGTCGAGGACGGCCAAGCGGTCGAAGCGGGCGACATCATCGCCCGTGCCAGCCGCGAAGCTGCCAAGACCCGCGACATCACCGGCGGCCTGCCGCGTGTCGCGGAGCTGTTCGAGGCACGCAAGCCCAAGGACAACGCGATCATCGCCAAGACCTCGGGCCGCATCGAGTTCGTGCGGGACTACAAGGCCAAGCGCAAGATCGCGATTATCCCGGAAGAGGGTGATCCGGTCGAGTACCTGATCCCCAAGAGCAAGGTGATCGACGTTCAGGAAGGCGACTTCGTCAAGAAGGGCGACAACCTGATCTCCGGTTCGCCCGACCCGCACGACATCCTCGAAGTGCTGGGCGTGGAAGCGCTGGCCGAGTACCTGTGCGCGGAAATCCAGGAGGTCTATCGTCTGCAGGGCGTGAAGATCAACGACAAGCACATCGAGGTGATCGTTCGCCAGATGCTGCAGAAGGTCGAGATCACGCACGGTGGCGACACCACCCTGCTGGCCGGCGAGCAAGTCGACTACGAGGAGATGAACGAGTACAACGCGAAGCTGGAGAGCGGGCAGCGCCCCGCCGAAGGTAAGCCGGTGCTGCTCGGCATCACCAAGGCCTCGCTGCAGACGCGTTCGTTCATCTCGGCGGCGTCGTTCCAGGAGACAACGCGCGTGCTCACTCAGGCTGCGGTCGAGGGCAAGCGAGACTCGCTGATCGGCCTCAAGGAGAACGTGATCGTCGGGCGTCTGATCCCCGCGGGCACGGGTGCCGGCATGAACCGGGTCCGTGTGGCAGCATCCAGCCGCGACGCCGCGCTGCGAGCCTCGTACCGCAAGCTGCAGGAGTCGCTGGTCGCGCCTCGTACAGCTGCGGAGGAGCACGCCGCCGAATTGCAGCGTGATCCCGCCGATGATCTCGGCAACGATCCGCTGGCCGCGATGGAAGGCGAAGCCCACGGCACGGATGCCGATGCCGGCGACTACCTCATCAAAGGTGATGACGATCAGGCGTAAGCTCACTCGTTCTGAACTTTGAGCCAACAAGAAACCCCGCTGGAGCGATCCAGCGGGGTTTCTTGTTGGCGTCGCCTCGCTGGAGGTAGTGCAAAAGCGGGAGCAGGGGAGGCAGAATTCGCTCTGCTGACCGGGACCACGCGCCGACGCCTGGGCAACAACGCGGCAGTACTAGGCTGAAAGTCTACAATCTGACCGAGCGAGCAAGTGCGAAAACAGCGCGGCATGGGCATCACACGCGGCGTCGATTCCATACGCGGCCACGGCATGCGGAGCTACCGTGGGAAGATTGCCATCCAGAGCCCGGGCGATCGCCGCACTCAACGCGGCAACATCGCGGACGGGAACGGGCGAAGCGGCGCCGACGGTTTCGAGCAGTTCGACGACGGCTGTGGAGCAGGCGGTAGCTACCACCGGGCAACCACAGGCTATGGCTTCGACGAGGGCGGCCGGAAGATCCTCCCACCGGGACGAGAGCACCATCACATCCGCTTCGGAATAGAGCGCGGCGACATCGTTGACGAAGCCCGGCATGTCCACGCGATCGGAGATGCCGAGTTCGGCTGCCAGTGCCTGCAGCGCATCCGCCTCCGGGCCGGTGCCGCAGATCCGCAGGCGCCAGTCCCGCTGCTCAAGACGCGCGACAGCACGCAGCAACGTCGCGAAATCCTTTTGCTTAGACAAGCGGCCGACAGCCAGGATCAGCGGCGTTTCGCCTGTGCGGCGCGTGGGGTGGCGCGTTGCCATCGCATCGCTGACATAGGGGTTGGGAAGGACAACTGCTCTGGAGTGCGGGTCCGGGCAGATGCCGCTCAATCTCTCCACTCCGCAAGGCGAGAGGACCACGATCTTCGCCGCACGAGCCAGTGCCATCCTGAATGTAGTGGTGCGCAACCACCGTTTGAGCGGGCTCATTCCGCTTTTCACGATGGGGTTGGTGATCTTCGGCACGAACGCCCCGTCAAAACCGGCGATGCGCACGGCGAGGCCGGCGGCCTTGTGCGTGTGGTTACCGGGCGAGTGCAGCAGGGCCGGGCTGCGACGGCGCAGATAACCTGCCAAGTCAGGGGCCGCCGCCAGAAGCCGCCCGCCTCTTCCCAGCCTTCGGACGCTCTTCAGCACGTGAATGGAAACGCCGGGATCGAGCAGATGGCGAACGGGGCCGGCGTCGCGCACTACGACCATCTCCACGCGAAAGCCGCGCTGTTGAAGTCCATTGGCAAGGAGACAGGCGACGCGTTCCACACCGCCCGCACCGAAGTGATCGAGCAGTATGGCAACGTCCGGCGTCGAGTCCCGGTCACGCATTGTAGTCAGGCTGCCTGGGTCACTCCGCCGCTTGGGTCAGCGGGCTGGCATCGGTCATCTGCGACTCGATCTCGGAAGCCTTGGCTTCGACCAGCGAGACGATGTGGTCCAGCATCTGATCGGACTGGACGTGGTGGTCTGTCACTCCGGAGAGATAGACCATGTGCTTACCGTTGCCGCCACCGGTCAGGCCGATGTCGGTCTCGCGCGCTTCACCGGGGCCATTTACGACGCAGCCCAGGACCGAGAGCGAGATCGGTGTCTTGATGTGCTGAAGCCGCTTCTCCAGGGCTTCCACGGTGCGGATCACGTCAAAGCCCTGCCGGGCGCAGGAGGGGCAGGAGACGACGCGCACACCGCGCGTGCGCAGGCCGAGCGCCTTCAGAATCTCGAATCCGACGCGTACTTCCTCTTCCGGCTCAGCCGAAAGCGAGACGCGCAGGGTGTCGCCGATCCCGGCCCACAGCATGTTGCCGATGCCGAGTGCGGACTTGACGGTGCCGCCGATGAGCCCGCCCGCTTCGGTGATGCCGAGGTGCAGCGGACAGTCCACCGCGTCTGCCAGCCCCTGATAGGCGGCGACGGCGAGGAACACGTCGGAGGCCTTCACCGCCACCTTGTACTCGTGGAAATCGTGGTCCTGCAGCAGCTTGATGTGGTCGAGCGCGCTTTCCACCAGTGCCTCGGGGCAGGGCTCGCCGTACTTCTCGAGCAAGTCCCGCTCCAGGCTGCCGGCGTTGACGCCGATGCGGATGGCGCAGCCGTTGGCTTTAGCGGCGCGCACCACTTCGGCCACGCGATCGTCAGAGCCGATGTTGCCGGGGTTGATGCGCAGGCAGGCGGCGCCCGCGTCGGCGGCTTCGAGGGCGCGCTTGTAGTGGAAGTGGATGTCCGCGATCAGGGGCACCGTGGCGGCGCGGGCGATCTCGCGGAAGGCGGCAGTGCTCTCCACATCCGGGCAGGAAACGCGGATGAGGTCGGCGCCGGCATCTTCGCAGCGACGGATCTGGTCGATCGTGGCCTTCGCGTCCGAAGTGGGGGTGTTGGTCATCGTCTGCACGGTGATGGGCGCATCGCCGCCGACGGGGACCTTGCCGACCATGATCTGGCGGCTCTTGCGGCGCTCGATATTGCGCCATGGACGGATGGAGGACATGGAGTGCCTTATAGGCACATCCTGCGACAGGTTAAAGGCGGCAGCGCGCAAGGTGTCCAAATGATCTACTCCGCGCACCATTGTCCATCTTCTGTGTTTCCAAGAGCAACCCATGCACGACCCCACGATCAACGATGACCCCGGTGGTGACCAGTGCCTGGATGGGCCGCTCCTTTTCGGCCGTGTGCTCAACGGGCAGGGCGGCGCGCGCGAAATCGGGTGGGGGCAGGTGCAAGGATGGCGCCCGTCAGCCCCTGGCGAGGTGCTCTGGATACATCTGTGCCGCACAGTCGAGGGCGTTTACGAGTGGCTGATGGACGACCTGGGCATCCCCGAGCCCACGGCCGAACTGCTGACCAGCGATGCCACCCGGCCTCGAGCCTTCCGCGAGGGCGAGGCGCTCGTCGCGACACTGCGCGGCATCAACTTCAATCCGGGCGCGGAGCCGGAGGATATGGTGTCGCTCCAGCTCTGGTGCGACGGGGCGCGCCTCGTCACCCTACGACGCGTGCCGTTGCAGACCCCCAATGACACGCGCGCCGAACTCGACCGAGGGAGGGGCCCTACTGATGCAGGCGCGCTGATCACTTCGATCGTCGAGCACATGATCGACCGCATGAGCCACTCCATCCTCGACATGAACGCCGCCATCGACGAGCTGGAGGAACAGGAGGCGGGCTGCGCAAATCAGGAGATGCTGACCAAGATCTCGACGATCCGGCGCAATTGCCTTGCCCTGAAGCGCTATATGTCGCCCGAACACGAGGCGCTGCAAAACATGTCCGAGAACGCACCGTCCTGGTTCGAAAAGCACGACCGGCGCGAAATCGCTGAATCGATCGACCGGCTGCGGCGCTATCTGGATGATCTCGATATCAGCAAGGAAAGCGCGCTGGTGCTACAGGACGACGCTCGCGCGCGGCTGCTCGAGCGCAATGCGCGCACGCAGTACCGGCTTACGATCGTCGCCTCGATCTTCCTGCCGCTGACGTTCCTGACAGGGCTGCTCGGGATCAACGTCGCGGGCATCCCCGATGCGGAAGACCCGCAGGCTTTCTGGACGGTCGTTGCCATTTGCGGCGCCATCATCGTGGCCCAGGTTCTGCTCTTCCGCCGCCTGAAGTGGTTCTGAAAGAGCTAGGCCATCAGCGCGGTTAAAACAGCTTGGCGTAAAGGAATTCCTCGTCCCGCTGCTCACCGACGATGAAGTGGATGTCCGCCATCTTGGCAAAGCCGTAGCGGGCGTAGAATCGCTGTGCGCCGTCATTGCCGCTCCAGACCGACAGCTGCATTTCGCCGGCGCCTCGCACAGCCGCTTCAGCTAACGCCCAGTCCATCAACGTGGCGCCAATGCCGCGCCCGGTCGCGGCGGGATCGGTATAGAGCTGTTTGAGTTCGATCACCCTATCCGCCCGTGCATGCTCGGGCCAGCCGCAGGAGAGGACGAGCTTGCAGAAGCCAAGCAACTTGCCCGCCTCGTCCACCGCCAGATGTACCCGCATCGCGGGATCAGCGATCTCGGCCGCCGCTTTCTCCGGCGAGTGGTTGGCCGCGAGGAAGGTGTTCAGGTCCTCGGGACGGTAGAGATAGGCAAAGGCAGCGCAGAACGCCTCGCTGCCGAGCGCCGCTGCGGCAGGCGCGTCAGCAGGCGTGGCGTCGCGCAGGATCATGGGGCGGCGGAGCGCCTTACTCGCCGCCGCCATCCTGCGAGCCCGGCTGCGGCTGGCCCTGCTTCTTGGCGGGAGGCGCACTCGTTTCGATACCCATGCACAAGTACTTCAGCTCCATAAAGTCCTCGAGCCCGTACTTGGAGCCTTCGCGACCAAGGCCGGACTGCTTGACGCCGCCGAACGGCGCGACTTCGGTGGAGATGAGGCCGGTGTTGATGCCCACCATGCCTGCTTCCAGTGCCTCGGCGACTCGCCAGACGCGGCTGATGTCACGCGAGTAGAAGTAGCTGGCGAGGCCGAACTCGGTATCGTTCGCCATGCGGATGGCATCGGCTTCCTCGGTGAAGCGGATGACGCCGGCGAGAGGGCCGAAGGTCTCTTCCCTGGCCAGCTTCATGTCGGCCTTCACGCCTGCGATCACGGTCGGCTCGAAGTAGCTGTGGCCAAGCGAACTGCGCTTGCCGCCTGCCAGGACCTTGGCGCCCCCGGCCAGAGCATCCTGCAGGTGCTCCTCGACCTTTTCGACCGCCTTCTCGTCGATCAGCGGGCCGACTTGGGTGCCTTCGTCCATGGCGTAGCCGATCTTCATCGCCTTGACGCGGTCCGCCAGCTTGCTGACGAACTCGTCGTAGACGCCGTCCTGCACATAGAAGCGGTTGGTGCACACGCAGGTCTGGCCGCCGTTGCGGAACTTGGAGATCATCGCGCCTTCGATGGCGGCGTCGACATCGGCATCGTCGAACACCAGGAACGGCGCGTTGCCGCCTAGCTCCATCGAGCACTTCTTGATCGTGTCCGCTGATTCCTTGAGCAACTGGCGGCCGATTTCGGTCGAGCCGGTGAAGGTGATCTTGGCGACCTTGGGATTGCGCGTCAGTTCCGAGCCGATCTGGCCGGCGCTGCCGGTGACGACGTTCACCACGCCCTTGGGAATGCCCGCCATCTCGCACAGCCGCGCGATCGCCAGCGCCGAGTACGGCGTCGCGGAAGCCGGCTTGATCACCATGGTGCAGCCTGCTGCGAGCGCTGGACCGAGCTTGCGGGTGATCATCGCGTTCGGGAAATTCCAGGGAGTGATCGCGCCGACGACGCCGATGCCCTGCTTGAGGACGACGAGCCGGCGGTCCGCGGCATGGCCGGGGATCACGTCGCCATAGGCGCGCTTGCCCTCTTCGGCGAACCACTCGATGAACCCGGCACCATAGCCGATCTCGCCCTTGCCTTCGGCAAACGGCTTGCCTTGCTCGCGGCTGAGCAGTTCGCCCAGATCGTCCTGATGCTCCATCATCAAGTCGAACAGCTTGCGCATCAGCTTGGTGCGCTCACCCGCTGTCTTGGCGCGCCAGCCCGGCAGAGCGGCTTCGGCGGCATCGATCGCGCGCGCCGTTTCGGCTGCGCCCATCTTCGGCGCGGTGCCCAGCACTTTGCCCGAGCCGGGATCGGTCACTTCGAAGGTCGCGCCCGAATCGGCATCGCACCACTCGCCGTCGATGTAGCACTGCTGCTTGAGGAAGTCGGTGTAGGCCATCGCGGGCATCCTTCGCGTCATTGTCGGGGCCGAGGCGGTTCGCGGCAGGGACCGCAGCCGTCAGGCAGGCGGAATGTGGAATAGGCATGGCTCCAGCACGATGCAACGGGTGAGACAGATTGACGCGTCCGCGCGTGTAAGCTAGTCTCAAAACCGAACAATAATTCGATATAACGAATAACGGAGAGGCGCTCTGGACTACGCAGGCTACATCGACGGCGCGTTCGTGAGAGGCGAGGGGACGATCTTCGACGTTGAGAACCCTTCTGATGAGACCGTCGTGGATACGGTCACCGGCGCGTCTGAGGCACAGGCGCTCGCAGCGATTGCTGCAGCGCGCCGTGCCTTCGACGATGGCGGCTGGTCGGGGCTGACGATGAAGGAGCGCGCCGCGTACATGACGCGCTACGGCGCTGCGCTGCGCAAGCGCGCCGACAGGCTCAGGGAATGCGCAATACTGGAAGCGGGCTGCCCGGTGTCGTCGAACGTGATGGGCGCGCAGGTCCACGCGCCGCTGCGCATGACGGACGAGATCATCGACCTGTTCCTCCGCTTGCCCGAGCATGAGGAGAACCCGCTTCCCCTGCATGAGCGGGTGAACCCCTACTTCGTGGTGCAGAGCCTCAAGCGCTGGACGCCGCTGGGCGTGGTCTCGGCGATATCCGCCTACAACGTGCCGTTCTACACCGCGTTCTGGAAAGTCGTGCCCGCGCTGATGGCGGGGGACACGGTAATCTTGCGGCCCAATCCGCTGACGCCGCTGTCCGCCATGGTGTTCGCTGAGGCGGCGGATGAGGCGGGGCTGCCCAAGGGCGTGATGAATGTCATCATGGAGCAGGGCCTGGAAGGCGGCTATGCCATGACCACGCACCCCGACGTCGACATGGTCTCGTTCACCGGATCGTGCACGGTGGGCGCCAAAGTGGCCGAGCAGGCCGCGCCCACGCTCAAGCGTCTCGTGCTGGAGCTCGGCGGAAAATCGGCGCAGATCTACTTGCCCGATGCGGTCGGCCGTGCGGCCTCGGCGGCCTCAAGCGTGTGCCTTTCGCACGCCGGGCAAGGCTGCGTGCTCGGCACCCGCGTCTTCGTGCCGCAGGAGAGCAAGGGCCAGGTTCTCGAAGGCATGGCCAAGGCCCTCGAGAACGTGAAGATCGGATCGGCCAGCGATCCCGAGACGACGCTCGGCCCCGTCATCAGCGCTGGCCAGCGCGCCCGGTGCGAGCATTTCACTGAAGCCGCGGTGGCGGCAGGCGGCAGGGTCGTCACCGGCGGCAAGCGACCGGAAGCGCTCGACAAGGGCTTCTATTTCGAGCCGACCGTGCTCGACTTGCCCGACAACAAGAACCCCGCTGCTCAGGACGAGATCTTCGGGCCCGTGATTGGCGTCATCGGCTACCGCGATCTCGACCACGCCGTCGAGATGGCGAACGATTCCAAGTTCGGCCTGTCCGGCTGGGTGCACGGTGCCGACAAGGTCAAGGCATTGGAAGTCGGCCTGAGAATCCGCAGCGGCGCAGTGAACATCAACGGCGCTGTCATGTCGAGCTACGCCAGCGGCGGCGGCATCAAGATGAGCGGCCTTGGCCGCGAGCGCGGCATCGAAGGCCTGCGCGAATTCCAGATGATGACGACCCTCAACATCGGGGGCTGAACAAAAAGAACACGGGAGAGGATGCTATGGACGGACTGGTACAAGGCAAGGTGGCGCTGATCACCGGCGCCGGTTCCGGCGTGGGGCGCGCGGCGGTGCTGCTTTTCGTCGAACACGGCGCCAAGGTGGTCGCGGCCGACATCAACTCAGGCAATGCCGAGGAGACGGTGCGGCTCGTCAAGGAAGCGGGCGGTGAGGCCGTGGCGGTCGGCTGCGACGTGGCCGATCCTGCCTCCGTCGACGCGGCGGTGGCAAAGGCGGTCGAGGCGTTCGGCAGGCTCGATATCATCTACAACAACGCCGGCATCACCGTGAACCCGGTGCCGGGCAAGGGCCTCAAGAGCCTTGTCGACTGCGAACCCGAAGAGATGAAGCGCGTCGAGGACGTGAACATCAACGGCGTCATCTATGGCTCGCAGGCGGCGATCCGTCAGTTCGAGAAACAGGGGACGGGCGGATGCATCGTCTCCACCGCATCCGTCGCGGGGCTGATGGGCTACGGCGGCGTGCTCTACGGCACCACCAAGGGCGCGGTGGTCCAGTTCACCCGCGCGCTGGCGATCGAGGTGGCGGAGAAGGGCATTCGCGTGAATGCAGTCTGCCCGGCGGGCATGCTGACAAACTACGCTGGCATGAACCCAGACAGCGAGCACAAGGACCGCATCCTTGACAGCATGGGCAAGGCGCATCCGCTGGGCCGCGCGATCGACCCGCGCGACACTGCCTCAGCAGCGCTGTTCCTCTGCTCGGATCTCGCATCGAACATTACCGGCGTGAACTTGCCGGTCGACGGTGGGCTTTATGCCGGCCGCAAGACAGGAGCCTGATGCTATGGCGACGTGCCCCATGACAGGACGGGGCGGCAATTCCGCCGCTCTCGCCTCGCTGATGTCCGATAATCCGCGCTACGCCGAAATGTTCGACGTGAACAAGGAAAGCGCAAACGCGGGCGTCGACAACAACCGCGACTATACCGATGATATGAACGCCCTGCGCGAGCAGGCGCCGGTGCACCAGGGCTCCCTGCGCGGCCTGCTCGGCGTGCCCGAGATGTCGCACATGATGGGCCCGCCGCGCAATGAGATGACCTTCTTCTCGTACCGCGCCTGCGAGATCGGCTTCCGCGAGAATCTGCTGTTCTCGTCCGAGGGCTATAACGAAAGCGCGGGCGTGCGCACGATCGGAACCACCATCCTGTCGATGGTGGGCAAGCCGCACAAGCGCCTGCGTTCGGCCGCGCAGCCGTTATTCAAGCGGCCCAAGGTCATCGACTGGTGGAACAAGCGCTGGATCGAAGAGACGGTGGACGCCCTGCTCGACCGCCTGCTCGACGAAGAGGCGACCGACCTCAACTCCCAGCTCTGCGCCCGCCTGCCGATGGCGACCGTCACCCGCGCGATCGGGCTCGAGGGTGAGGACGTGATCGAGTTCCGCTACCAGCTCAACCGCGCCACGTTCGGCGCCGCCAGCCTGCCCCCCGAAGAGTCCGCGGCTTCGCGTGCCTGGATCGACACGACGCTGCGCAACCTGATCGCGGAGAACACGCGCGATCCCGGCGACAACCTTATCACCGGACTGCTCAACGCCGAGATCGTCGACGAGGAGGACGGCTTCAAGCGCAAGCTGACCGAGGACGAGATCTTCGGCTATTGCAAGCTCGCCATCTTCGCGGGCGGCGGCACCACCTGGCGGCAACTGGGCATCACCATCGACGCGCTGATGAACCACTATCATTTCTGGGAAGCCTGCCGCGATGATCGTTCGCTGATCGACCAGGCGGTGGAGGAATCGCTGCGCTGGCGCTGTACCGATCCGATGATGCCGCGCCTCAGCACGGCCGATGCCGAAGTCGAAGGGGTGCACGTGCCAGAAGGCACCCGCGTCTACCTCTGTTTCGGCGCGGCCAACCACGACCCCTCCGTGTTCGAGCGTCCGCTGGAATACGACATCTTCCGCAAGAAGCAGGCGAACATGGGCTTTGGCTTCGGCCCGCATCGGTGCCTTGGCATCGAAGTGGCGCGCCAGGAGATGATCGTGGCCATCAACGGGCTGCTCGACCGCTTCCCGAAGATGAAGCTCGATGCGACCAAGCCGAAGCCCGAATATCGCGGCCTTGAGCATCGCGGCATGACGGCGGTGCCGGTCAAACTGAAATGAGCGCAACGATGAAGCAGGTTGTCCTTGCCAGCTATGCCAAGGGCCACCCGAAGGCGTCCGACTTCCGCATCGAGGATGTGCCGGTGCCGGTAGTGGGCGAGGGCGAGCTGCTGCTGAAGACGATCTACATCGCTGTCGATCCGCTGATCCGCTTTTCGCTCGACGAGACGGTGCTTTCCGGCACCGCGCGGATGGAGCTGGGCGCGCCGTTGATCGGCCCCACGGTGTCGCAGGTCGTCGCTTCCAACCACGCCGGATACGCGGCGGGAGACTTCGTCGAGGGGCGCACCGGCTGGGCCGAGTACACCGTCGTCGCGCCCGACAAGAGCGACTATCGCGGGCCGCCGCGCAAGCTCGATCCGGCGCTGGCGCCGGTCTCGACGGCACTGGGCGCGCTCGGCGGTCCGGGCCAGACAGCCTACGAAGGCGTGGTCAACGTCGGGCGGCTTAAGGCGGGCGAGACCATCGTGATCTCCGCCGCTGCCGGCGCCGTCGGCTCGATGGCGGGGCAGATCGCCAAGGAGCTTGGAGCTCGCGCCGTCGGTATCGCGGGAGGCGCGGCAAAGTGCCAGGGCCTGCTCGACCTCGGCTTCGATGCGGTGGCCGATTACAAGGCGCCTGACTTCGCCGACCAGCTCAAGGCGGCCCTGCCTGAAGGCGCGGAAGTCTATTTCGAGAACGTAGGCGGTGAGGTCACGCTGCAAGTCCTGCCGCTGCTGAAGCGTGGCGCCCGCATGCCGATGTGCGGCTTCATCGCGTACTACGGCGTCGGCATGGAAGGGCCGGGCCCGGACCATCTACCCGGCTTCTACCGCCAGATCATGGCCAAGGGGCTGGAGATCAAAGGCTTTGCCGGCATCTTCGCAGGGCAGAAGGGCCTCGACGACATCGCCGGGTGGATGAAAGAGGGCAAGATCACCTTCGCGGAATCGTTTGTCGATGGCATCGAAGCCGCGCCGGAGGCCTTCGCCAGCGTGTTTTCCGGGCACAGCCACCTCGGCAAGTTGCTGGTCCGCGTCGCAGCGGAGGGTTGATCGGAAGGGGCGGGCGATACACTGTGGATCGCATGGCAACCCAGACGCTTCCTCCGCCTCCACGCAGCACTGCCAATCCGGCACCGCCGCGCCCGTCGAACTCGGTCCGGCGCACCTCCAGCATCGACGTCGCGTGGCCGGATGGGCCGGAAGCGCCAAGGGTGATGGTCGGTCGCGCCCGCGACATGCTCACGCCAGCTGACGGTGGCGAGGGGCACCTGCTGGCCGAGGGTGGTTTCCGCCTCCGGATGGCAGAGGACAAGACGATCACCGCGATCAGCGCCGAACCGCCGCACCCCGGCGTCGATGCGCTGGTAGGCGAACGCGGCGGCAATCACTTGCGCATGGCCTTGCGCGAACGCCTGCCCGAACTGATCGCGCAAGGCGATCCGCTTTACCTTGTTCTTGACGACATCTCGGGCACGGCGCTGGTCTCCGCTTTCGCGTGGTCGCAGTGGTATCCCGATTGGGCCGAAAAGCTGCGCGAGCGGCTGGGCGAGGAGCAGATGGCCGGCATGATGCAGCAGCGCACGAACGTGTGCTGGGGCCTGAAGGAAGGCAACAGCGGTCTGCGCCCGGAAGGCCCCCCGCACAACGTGGCGGATGCCGATGCGGGCGATCTGGTGAATCCGTCCGACCCGCAAGGCTGGCACGCGCTCTATGACCAGGAAGGCCCCGGCTTTCGCCGCGCGCGCCGGATCGACGTGGTCCGTGATCCGATCGCCGGCACTTTGCGGATCGATTCGGCGTTTCAGGACAGTGCCAGGCAAAGGGAAGGCGGGCGCGTGGCGATCCACGAATACGCCTTGCGCGCCACATGCGATGCCGGAACACTGGAGATCCTCGCCCTGGAAGCGGAGCCGCTGATCCTGCCGTTCTCCGAATGCCCCGGCGCCATCGGCACGGCCCAGCGCCTTGTCGGCAAGCGGCTGGACGCCATTCGCGACGAAGTGCTGGCGCTTTTGCGCGGTCCCGAAGGATGCACCCACCTCAACGACGCGCTGCGTGCCCTTGCGGATGTGCCGAAGCTGGCGGAGAGCCTGAAGGTGCCGGCTTCAGCCGGAACATCGCGAAAGCTTGACATATAGAACCATATAGGTTATATGCCGCAGCCGTCGGAGGGAACTCCGGCACACGGCGGGTGCGGGTGAGCGAAGGCCTCGTTCAACGATCCCGCACCATTCGGCCGGCGCTCCAGACGGGCGCCTGCACCCGATGCGAAGCCATTCTTGTCCTACCGGCATTCTCCTTGGCTTGCCGGATCGGGCCGGCGCCAATTGCGAGCCTCTCCCGCCGGCGCTTCGCACAACAGAGGTCGAGTTGGCGGTCCGCTTTCGCGCTTCCCCTGTCAGCCGTTCGCAAGATGGAACGTGAGCCAAGCCTGTCGCGCCAGGCCGCGCCGGCCGCCCGTCCGCCGTCGTTCTCTCCCCCCGGCGTTATCCCGCACTCGCCAGCGGGCGATCAGCCGTGTCCTGCGCGCCAAGAAGCGCGAGGACCACTCCTGCTGTAGGCATTCAAGTCCGCTTTGTAGGTGGCAATGCGAAAGCCGCTTTTCCGTACACGCATTGGCGGACATTGGCGCGCATGTCATAGGTTCTGTAGTACGCGGGTAACAGTCATATACCAAATCAGGGCAAAATCCATCCGGGCTTTCTGTAACGGCCGGTGACGCCCCACTTGCGGTCACTCGGGAAGGGTCGTCATAGGGACCCAATGGACATAATCATTATCGCCATCGTGGCGGCGTTCGCTTCTGCGCTGACGCTCTATTCGGGTTTTGGCTTGGGGACTATCCTGCTCCCCGCCTTCGCCTTGTTTTTTCCCGCTCCCGTGGCCGTGGCGGCGACTGGCGTCGTTCATCTTCTCAATAATCTTTTCAAGGGCACGTTGCTTCGGAAGCGCGCCGACTGGCCCACCGTCCTGAAGTTCGGGCTGCCAGCTATTCCTGCGGCGATAGCGGGAGCGTGGCTGCTCGCTGTGCTGGGTGATACTCCGCGCTTTTTCGAGTGGTCCGCCCTCAACCGCACCTTCGGCCCGACCGGAGCAGGTCTCACGATTGGCTTGTTGATGATGCTCTTCGCTACGCTAGAGCTTCAAAAGTGGTTCCACACGCTGAAGGCACCGCCTCGGCTAATGCCCGTTGGAGGACTGATCACCGGTTTCTTCGGCGGCCTCACCGGGCAGCAGGGGGCATTTCGTTCCATTTTCCTGTTGAGGTCCGGCTTGCCTGCCGAGCGTTTCATTGCGACAGGTGTGATGATTGCAATCCTCGTCGACTTATCCCGGCTTACGACGTACGCGGCGTCATTCGCGACGACGGGTCTCAATCCAGTGGGTCGCGAAGGCATACTTGTCCTTGTCGGCACCGTCTCGGCATTCGCAGGTGCCTACTTCGCCACCCGTCACCTCGACAAGATCACACTTGGAGCCGTGCGCTACAGCGTGGCCGCACTGATGTTGATCATAGGTGCTGCAATGGCTACCGGCGTTCTCGGTTAATTACCGATGTCCGTTTCCCACCACATTGAGACAAAAGCTGCCCGGCAGGAGCCGCCCACAAGTGGCCGTTCAGAACTATTTTCCGCTCTCTGAGAGCGGCTAACTGTTCATCTCAGCGGCAAGGTCTCGGACGTGGCTGGCGCTGCCCTCGCGCATTCGGCGGCGTCCAAGCCGGCCATGCGGGTGCAATTTCGACCGCGCGCCTTAGCTTCGTACAACATCTTGTCGGCACTCGCGAACCATTCACCTACGTCGGCGAAGTTCTCGACTACGGAAACGCCGAAGCTGGCCGTGACCTTGACGTGGTCTCGGGCGAGCACAAATGCGTGGTTCTGGATTTCAAGCCGCAAGCGCTCTGCTGCGATGAAGGCGTCAGCCGCACTGGTCTCGGGCAGGAGGACAGCGAACTCCTCTCCACCCATTCGCCCAAAGCAGTCCGTCGGACGAAGGGTTTGCATCGCCAATCGACCCACGTGACGAAGCACCTCGTCGCCGGCGGGATGACCGAAACTGTCGTTGATTTTTTTGAAATGATCGATGTCGAACGAAATCATTGAACTCGGCCGATGGTAGCGTGCGTGGCGCGCAACCTCACGGCTCACTTGCTCTTCGAAGCCACGGCGGCTCAGTGCGCCCGTGAGGTGATCCGTACTTGCGATCAGCCGCAACTCTAATTCGTCGCTTACGATATTCGCAAAGTTGCTGAGGATGGCGATGTCCGCTGGGCTGAACCTGCGGGGCTGCGTATCCATCGCGCAAAGCGAGCCTACATTGTACCCATCTGGAGACCGAACCTGAACACCGGCATAGCTCCGGATCCTCGGCCCACCCAGCACCAACGGGTTTCGGACGAACCGTTCATCTAGGAGTGAGTCCTCGACGATCAGTGGCTCAGCCTGTTGAATGGCATAGGTGCAGAACGAGATCGAGCGCGGCGTTTCCTGAACGTCCAACCCACGATATGCCTTGAACCATTGGCGATCTCTATCGACGAGGGAAACGGTGGAGATCGGCACCGCGAGAACGGTACGAACCAGGTTCACGATCTTTTCGAACGGTTCTTCCGGCGCCGTCTCGAGGATCTCCATCCGGCCAAGCGCAGACAGGCGAGCTTCGTCGTCCATCAGCTTTGGATCAATCACGAGCTTTTTCCGATACCATAGCGCGCATGGCAATTGTGAGCTCGGCCCGATAGCTGTCCAGAAGTTGACCGACGCTGTCCTCAATCACGTCTTCGCCGACGCCGGCAGCACGCAGGCTGTCGACAAGAGCGGCTAGATGTCGCTGATGCCTTTGAACGCTCTCTATCAGCTCGGGCGGAATCGCCGCCTGCTCCCCATCAGGTGATGCGGAAGCCAAGGACATCTCTCCGGTCGTGATTCGTACGTGTGCCATAACCCTTTATAGGATTCGCCGGTAGGGATCGACTGAGCTTTCGAAGATAGTGTAACCAAGAGCGATGCGCGTTGATTGTACCCCTAGGGCGAGCTGATGCAGCCCTACCGAGGTAATGGTCACTTTCAAACCTCGTCGGCTTGCGCACACAGCGGCGGCGAAGCTGCCTATCCACTTACCACCGCTTTGCGTCGGTACCGGTTCGGCGGCACGCGCCCAATCTCCGACATTGACACAAGACTCACCAGCTACATGGTGAAGCCATGACCGCGAACTCCGAGAGCTCTCTCCGCCCGTTTATTGTCATCTACCGCTGGCAAGTTGAGCAAGCTTTCGAGGATGCATTCCGGGCGTCATGGCGCCAAGTCACAAACGAGGGACGCGCTCTTGGCTCATTAGGCTCTTGCCTGACCCGAGACGAAAGCGGCGATTTCATTGCTATAGCCCTGTGGCCCGATGAGGCAGCTCGCGCCGCTGCTTTTGCTCGAATGACCTCACGAAGCACTTGGGTCGGTGCAAAACGGATCTGTGAGACAAAGCTATACGTCGAGGACGACCTCTGGGTCACATCCCCGTTCGCGGCCATAGCGGCCGCCATCGGCCATTGACTGCTCTCCACCACTTCGAGACGGAAGCCGCAGGCAAAGCCGCCGCCGGAAGCTGCCGTCCGCAAGCGCCCCCTGGTGCGGACGTCGGTTACACAGTCACACTTCCGACCCACTTGCTGCCGTTCGCTATTCGTTCGCGTGTAGCGTACGTAAACCGCACTTTCGTGCTGTGATCCCCTGTTGCGGCGCCGAATGTCCACGGACATTCGATACATGCCCATGTGGCGGGTGTGGAACATGGTCCAAGGATGTGTTCTGTTTATGAATGGGGGCAGGCTGGAGCTTTTAGAAGGCTACGCGTTTGGGCCCGACATTGCGGCATTGGACCTCCACAACCTGTGTTTCGAAGTATACTGCTCGCCGATCACCCGCATCAAATAAGGGTCTGCTCCTCACCCACACATCGCCACTAGGCAGGCTCTAAGCGACCCAAGCTCGGTCACTTGATGGGACGTCCCGCTGGCCGGTGGCGGAGGCACGCTTACGAGCAGCCCGCTACCGGAGCGGCCTGATCTTTTTCGGTCAGCGTCGACTAGCAACGCCGCCGACGCGCCGGGGCTAGGTGCCGCCGTTGCCGGTGCCGGTGCTGCCGGCCTGTGGTAGGATGACCTCAACCCGGCGGTTGCGCCGGCGCCCAGCCTCGTCATCACTTCCATCGGCATTGGCATTCGGCGCCACCGGGCGCAGTTCGCCCAGGCCGATGGTCTGCAGCCTGTCGGCTGCCACGCCCTTGTCGATCAGGTAGGTCTTGACCGCCGCGGCCCGCTGTTCGGACAGGCGCTTGTTGTAGGCATCGTCGCCCTTAGCATCGGTGTGCCCTTCGATGGTGATCTGCCCGGCCTGCCCCGCCTGGATCAGCTCCGCCAACCGGTCCAGCGTAGTGCGAGCGCCGGCCTGGATGGTGGCCTTGTCGAAATCGAAGGTAACGTCGCCCGGCAGTGAGACCACAGTGCCGCGCTCGGAATCGACCGCACCCAGCTCGGACTTCAATTTGTCCACCGCAGTCAGATTGCTGGTCGAACGCCCCGCTTGGCCGAAATTGGAGCCGCCCCCTGTCGCCGAACCCAGGGTGGAGGCGGGCAGGTTCTGCATGTTGGACAGGGCCGACACTTCCGGCACCGAACCGCCGTGCGACCCCGCCAGCGGCAGCGCGACCTCGAACCGGGGGGAACTGCTGTAGCGGTTGTTCCGGCTGTCATTGCCGTTGAGCATCAGCGTGGCGGAGCCGGATGACGGCAGCGTTCCGGCGAAGAGCAGCGCACCGTCCATCATCTTGCTCGGCGGCACCGCCAGATTGGCGTTCGTGGGGGATGGCACCAGCAGCAGCTTCTCGCCACTGTCGGTCAGGATATAGCTGTTCTCGCGCCCGGCATCGAGGCGTATCTCCCGGTCACGTCCGTTGATGACGCGCACGGATACCAGTGTCCGCTCCCCGGTAGACTGAACTGACAATACCTGCAACACCGCGCCATTCGGGTGCACGGCCTGCGTATCCACCATGGCGCCACCACCACCACCGCCGATCCCGCCATCGCAGCCGGCCACCACCAGCATCAGCGCTGCGATGGCGGTTGCGCCTGCACGCCCGGCGGTCACTGCCCACCGCCGGCGACCGGCAGGTCGATGCGGAAGCCAGGCGTGGTGGTATGCTCATTATCGGTCTGATGATTTTCGTTCAGCACCAACACGGCGGCATTCACCGGCTCCAGCCGGCCCAGGAACACTAGCTGGCCTTCAAAGGTCTGCCCGGTGGGGATCGACAGGCGCGGATTGCTGGGTGGCGGAGAGAGGTACAACCGCTCACCTGTTTCCAGCAGCAGATAGCTGGTGCGGTTAGAAGGAGAACGGTTCAGTTCGACGTCGCGAGTTCGACCGTTGATGACCCGCAGCCCCACTACCGTGTCGGTCGGCCGGGACTGGAGGGAAGTCAGCTGCAATACCGCCCCGTTGGGATGAGCGACCTGTATGTCGAGCGGCTTAACCGCGCCGTTGTTCCACTGCTTGGCCGATGGTGATGGTGCTGATTGCGGTGCGGCGGTCTGCTCGCCCTGACCCTGCGGCGCCTCTCCGGAAGGCTGCGTGCAGCCGCACAGTCCCATGGCAGTGATAACAACAGCTTTGGCGAATACGTTCATCATCATCCTCGTGCTTGCGGCAGCGTCGATCAGCCTGCTCAGGCGCTCATAACGGTCCATAGCAGCCGTCGGCACTTCTGCTATGCTCTCATATTCGCAGACGAGGGTCCGAATGGCTTGGCACAGCATCGTCAAGGACTACATGGCAGTCGCAAGCTGTCGGTGTCGTGTTGTAGCTACCTCACGCTGAAGGGCCGCGGCATGTTTGAGATATGCCCGGTTTGCTCTTGGGAGGATGATGGTCAAGACGACCACGATGCGGAGGTCGTTCGTTGAGGACCAGACGGCGCCCTTTCACTCGAAATCGCTCGCCGGAATTACTTAGCGCTTGGAGCAGCTGATCCCGTCGATCTGCCGCACGTTCGACCGGCGACAGGCGAAGATTGGTGAGCGTATGCGTTGTCAGCTCTCCACCGAGGCTGTGTGAAAACGCGGTGATCTGCTATGTTTTAGGCCTGCTTGGGAGGCGTGAGATGGGGCGTTTCATCGAGGGTTGTGATCGGCGGGAGGTTCAGCTTCTGCCGGACTGCATTGACGATTACGTTGCCGAGGACAGCCAGGTTCGGGTGATCGACGTGTTCGTCGATGAGCTGGATTTGTCAGCGCTAGGCTTCGGCGATGCGGCGGTGACAGGCCGTCCGGGGTACCATCCAGCAACGATGCTCAAGCTCTACCTCTATGGCTATCTCAACCAAGTGCAGTCGAGCCGCCGGCTTGAACGGGAGGCCGGACGCAATCTGGAGCTGATGTGGCTGACAGGCAAACTGGCGCCCGACTTCAAGACGATTGCCGACTTCCGGCGCGATAGCGGTGAGGCGATCCGGGCGAGTTGCCACCAGTTTGTGGTGTTGTGCCGCGAGCTGGGGCTAATCGCTGGAGGCACCGTGGCGGTGGACGGTAGCCGGTTCAAGGCGGTGAACACGCGCGACAGGAACTTCACGCCTGGAGCAATCCGACGGCGGATGGAGCAGATCGAGGCGAGCATCGCGCGTTATCTGGGCCTGCTCGACACTGCTGACCGGCAGGAGGAGGTGGTGGCGCAGGTCCGCACCAAGCGACTTGGCGAACGGCTCGAGGCGCTACGCCGCCAAATGCGCGAGCTCCAGGAGATGGAGCGCGTTGTGGCGGACGCACCTGACCGGCAGATCTCGCTGACCGACCCGGATGCACGAGCGATGGCAAGTGCCGGGAAGGGAACGGGGCTGGTCGGCTACAACCTCCAGGCAGCGGTCGATGCCGACAGTCACATAATCGTGGCGCACGAGGTGACAAATGTCGGTCATGACCGCTCGCAACTGGCGAACATGAGCCGCAAGGCACGCGAGGCGATCGGATTGAACGCGCTGACCGTGCTCGCCGATCGCGGCTACTTCTCAGGCGTCGAGGTGCTGGCCTGCGAGGAAGAAGGCATTACCGCGATCTGTCCTAAGCCACTTACCTCCGGAGCCAAGGCGGACGGACGGTTCGGCAAGCAGGACTTCCGCTACGAGCAGGTCGCAGACAGCTATCGCTGCCCTGCAGGTGAGACGCTCCCCCGCCGCTTTACCACGGTCGAACAGGGCCTGCGGCTCCACGCCTACTGGTCCAGCCATTGCGGCGCTTGCTCCATCAAGCAGCAATGCACGACCGGTAAGGAGCGGCGGATCAAGCGGTGGGAGCACGAGCACGTAATCGAGACCACGCAGGCAAGGCTTGAGCGCATGCCCGATGCCATGCGCGTCCGACGACGAACCGTCGAACACGTGTTCGGCACGATCAAGGACTGGATGGGAAGAAGTCACTTCAAGACCCGCACCCTGGAGAAGGTCGGCACCGAAATGAGCCTCCACGTCCTCGCCTACAATATGAAGCGCGCGATCAACATGCTCGGCGCCTCGAAGATGATCGCCGCAATCCAAGGCTGAGCCGAAGGAGCCAACGTGCGCCTGTTACCTCAAAACAGACAACGCGTTTTCACACAGCCTCCACCACCTTCGGCCATTCTCCAGCGCAGCTCGATACTCACCCGAAGTCGCGGGTCGCAGCGTCGAGCGTTCCCAGCTCCATTCCAGTCGCGCCTGCGCGTGCGATCGCGACGTCCTTGTCCAGATAAGGCCGGATCCGCGCGACCGAAGCCTCAGCATCCCCGTTGCGGCTGAGAACCGTCAGCGCGAAGCTAGCCGCGCTGCCGCGCAGCAGCGCCTCGGCTGCGGTCCCGGCATCGAGCCCCTCCTCCTCAACGAGACGCAGCGCATCACGTGCGATGGCGACATGCGCCCCAAAGGTAAGATTGTTGATGACCTTAAGCGTCATGCCACTGCCCAGCGGGCCGACATGCGCGATGTACGCAGAATGAGCGTCAAACACGGGCCGGACCCGTGCGACCTGCTCTTCGGTGCCGCCCACCAGCAAGGTAAGTCGGCCCTCCGCCGCTTCCTGCGGCCCTCCACTGAAGCCTGCGTCGACCACGTCAATATCGGGACGCATCGTGGCGAGTTCACGCACGAAGGCGGCGCTCACCGTGCTGTGGACGACCAGGATCGCCCCTGCAGACATCGCCGCCAGACCCTGCCGCTCGACCAGAACCTCGCAAATCTGCTCGGCCGAGAACAGGTTGACGCAGACAACCTCCGCACCGCGCACCGCCTGCGAAACGTCGTCAATCACGGTGCCGCCTGCCGCGCGAATGGCATCATGTTCCGCCGGACGACGCGCGTAGCCGGTCAACGTATGTCCTGCCTGCACTATGCTGAGCGCCATGGGCGCCCCCATTGAGCCAAGACCGATCCACGCCACCCGCATTGTCTCTCCTCCTCCGAGCGATAGTCGCTGCGGCCGATGATCATTCATCCGATCTCCAGCCCTAATACGGCGACTCTCTGGTCCGACTTTCTCATCCGCGATCATGCCTATCGCTTTCCATCTCCGCCCGTGCAACGAGTTTGAGAAGCCCTGCGCATTCCCAAACGTCGTTCTCTTTTGGGAATTTTCCCAACCGTCTAAAGCATGAACGAGACTAGGGAGGGTTTGGATGGACGTTCAGCGACTGGCGGCTTTTACCTATGATAATCGTGGCGGTAATCCGGCCGGCGTTGTCCTCTGCGATGCGCTCCCCGATCCTACCCGTATGCAGGCCGTTGCGGCGGAAGTGGGCTATTCCGAAACCGTCTTTGCCGCACGCACACCCGAAGGCTACCGGGTGCGGTACTTCGCCCCAGAAGCCGAGATTCCTTTTTGCGGCCATGCAACGATAGCGTTGGGAGCGGCGCTCGCGACCCGAGAAGGCGATGGTGCTTTCAAGCTCAAATTAAATGAAGGCGAGGTCACCGTCGAAGGCCGATGCGGCGTGGATGGTCTTAGCGCGGCGCTCGTATCGCCGCCCACGCGGAACTGTCCAGCACCTTCACACCTGCTGGAAACCGCCTTAGCGCTGTTCGGCCTGACCGACGCCGACCTTGATCCTCGGATTCCGCCGGCAATCATTGACGCGGGAGCGCGTCATCTCTTGTTGGCGATGAACAACCGGGCTGCACTAGCGGCCATGCGGTATGATATGCAGGCCGGCGCCGAGCTCATGCGAGAGTGGAGCTTAGCGACAATCAGCCTTGTCCATGCAGAAACCCTTGGCCGCTTCCATGCACGCAACCCTTTCGCTGCCGGTGGTGTGTACGAAGACCCGGCGACCGGAGCCGCTGCCGCAGCATTGGCGGGCTACCTACAGGCTCTCGGCATCGAAGCCGGGGACCTCGAGATCGTGCAAGGCGAAGATATGGGCGTGCCCTGTCTGCTACACGCAGCCGCGCCGACAATCCCGGGAGGCGGTGCCCGCGTTCAAGGAACGGTGCGGCGCATCGAGGGGTAGGCATAAGCCTTCGTTACCAGGCGTTCCCAAAACACCTTCCCAATCGGGAAAGCCGTTGCCCTTCCGATCCTGGCCGCAACCCATCATAGGCTGCGTATGAGCGAGACAATCCGGTTAGCCACCCCCGATGATGCTGCGACTGTTACTGCCCTCACCAGGTCGGCCTATTCCAAATTGATTCCGCTCATCGGTCGCGAACCGCTACCGATGAGGGCGGATCATGCCGCCCATATCCGGGATCATCGCGCAGACCTCCTGTTTGTTGGAAAAGACCTGGCCGCGCTTGTCGAAACCACCGAACGCGACGAGGACGTGCTGATAGAGAACGTGGCCGTCGGTCCGAACTTTCAAAAACGCGGCTACGGTCGAAAGATGGTCGCATATGCCGAGCAACTGGCGCGTGAGGCCGGCCTGACCACGGTTCGCCTCTAGACGAACCAGAAGTTTGAAGAGAACTTACGCCTCTACGCCTCGCTCGGATATAAGATCGAGCGAGAAGAAGCTCTCAATGGAGGCGTCGCTATCCACATGGTGAAGGTG
>NZ_JBEWLY010000026.1:0-5775 GCF_040534015.1 Novosphingobium kalidii | reverse complement strand
CTAGGCCGTGAACTCATAAACGCATCAGCGGATGGTCGTCGGGCCGTCCGGTAGGGAAGTGAGGTAATCTGCGATTGCACACGCTGTGGTGGCAGCGGCGTCGGGGTCTACGACCGATAATCCCATATGATCGGATGCGATTCCGACTAGGTACGTTGTTGCTTCGTCTTTCGAGCTATCGTGGCAGAGCATGCTGACGACGTGCAGCAGATAGCTATCATATTCGTCGGCGCATCCTTCGCCACAAGTGCCGTGCTCATCTGCCAATCCGATCGGATCCCAAAGCTTCCAACCGATGTCGCGCAAACGGGAGAGCTGTATTTTCGGGTATAGCGCCATGCCGGAATCCTAACATCGCAAGCGGCACTCGACCATCTGCCCTTTCCATTTCGCCCGTTTGCTGATTCAGCGTCGGCATGAGCCGATATGATCTGACCGACTTCGAGTGGCGTGTGATCGAACCGCTTCTGCCCAACAAACCGCGAGGGGTGCCACGTGTCGATGACCGCCGCGTGTTGAACGGCATCTTCTGGGTACTGCGATCAGGTGCGCCGTGGCGTGACCTGCCTGAACGCTATGGTCCGCGAACTACCTGCTACAACCGATTTATACGATGGCGGAAGGCGGGCGTATGGGACCGGATGATGGACGCCATCACTGCCGCCCACGACGGCGACCTTCAGATGATCGACAGCACATCAATCCGGGCGCACCAGCAGGCTGCGACGGCAAAAAGGGGGATCGAGATCATTGTCTCGGTCGCTCCAGAGGTGGGCTCACGACCAAAATCCACGCGGTCGTCGATGGGCAAGGTCTCCCGATCCGACTGAGCCTTACCGCTGGACAAAGCCATGACGGCCAAGCCGCTGACGATCTGCTAAGCCATGTAGGTGCCGAAGCAGTCGTGCTGGCGGACAAGGCCTACGATGCGGATCGCATCCGGGCGTCTCTCCGCGAGAAAGGAGCGTTCGCCAATATCCCGCCAAAGGCCAACCGACGGTCGAAACCGTACTTTAGCACTTGGCTCTACCGCGAGCGCAACCTGATCGAACGCTTCTTCTCCAAGTTGAAGCACTTCCGCCGAGTTGCCACCCGATACGACAAGCTGGCCGAGAACTTCCTCGCAATGGTCCAACTTGCCTCAATGCGCCTGTGGCTACGGATTTATGAGTCTACGGCCTAGATCACCTGGATCGAGAACTGGTCGGCGCGCGAAAAGCGTTGGGCTCATGATCAGCGTGTCGACATCGTCCAGTACCGGAATGACCCGGTGCAGCGGCCAGGCATGTTGCTGGGGCCCGCCTCGTCGGATTGCCACGTCGACGCCGCCACGCAGCTCCTCGAGTACGGTCGAGATCGTCGTTACGGTGACTTCGACCTGGGGGTGGTCGGCGTGATAGTCCGGCAGTCGCGGGATCAGCCAGCGCATCGCGAAGCTAGCCGGGGCGCTCACCCGCAGGATGCGGCGCACGCCGGGGCGACCGCAAGCGTGAGCTGCAAACTTCAGCCGGTCAAATGAAAGGCTGACTTCAGCCGCAAAAACGCTGGCCAACGGCGTTGCCACCATGTGCCGGCCGTCCTTGACGAAGAGCCTCTGTCCCAACCAGTTCTCGAGCGTGGCGATCTGCCGGCTCACCGCTCCATGAGTGACGCCAAGCTCGCGCGCCGCCTCCGCATAACTGCCCGTCCGAGCGGCAACCTCGAAGACCCGTAGGGCATTCAGCGGAGGCAATTGGTGCATATCAACTGTGACTAAAGCTCACGCAACCCGTGAGCAATGACCATCTGTTTGAACAATTGTCGCCTGTCTAACGCTGAGCGCCTCACCTGCCCTAGCTTCGACCGGGAGAATCCTCATGGCTTTGTCGCTTCAATTTATCGGTTGCGGCGACGCGTTCGGTTCAGGCGGGCGCTTTAACACCTGCTTTCACCTGACTGGCGAAAGTACGAACATCCTCATTGATTGTGACGCCTCGTCCTTGGTGGCGATGAACAAGCTCGGCATCGATCGCAACGCCATCACCATGATCGTGATCACGCATTTCCATGCCGATCATTTTGGCGGCATTCCGTTCTTCATCCTCGACGCTCAGTTCTTCAGCAAACGTCGTACACCGCTCACCATTATCGGGCCGACTGGCCTGCCAGGTTGGTACGAACGAGTGATGGACACCGCGTTTCCCGGCTCGTTCGCTGCGCCTCAGAAGTTTGCTTTGAACCTCGTCGAGATTGCCGCTGGGGAAACGCTGGTGAGCGGTGACATCTCGGTGTCCGCCTTCCAGGCACTCCACGGCCCGCCCGACGGCCCCTACCATGCCGTGCGGATCGAGACCGAGGGTCGGGCAGTTACCTACACCGGCGACACCGAGTGGACGCCGACGTTGATTTCTGCCGCACGCGATGCTGACCTGTTCATCGCTGAAGCCTATTTCCGCGACAAGACGGTGGCCACCCATCTCAGCCTTAATGCAATTGAGGCCAACCTGAGCGAACTGGCTCCCAAGCGCTTGGTGCTCACCCACATGAGCGACGACATGCTTAACCACTCCGACCGAACATCGTTCGAGATGGCCGAGGACGGATGATCGTCGTCGTAGACTGACCGGTGACGGCGGCTGAACAATCGGCCGCTCCCGGGATGATCAGAACAGCTGACAGGCTGTCCGCAAGTTGGCGACTCCTGCCGGGCAGCTTTTGCCCGAACGTGGTGGGAAGCAGTCAATGGCCGATGGCGGCCGCTATGGCTGCGAACGCCGCCCCGTCGTCCAGGGTTACTTCGAACGTGCCGCCCTGCGGGAGCTTCGGGTGCGGTTCGCCCGACTCGAGGCTTGCGAACAGCCGCGACAGCCTGCTCTTTCCCGAACCGTTGAACCCGTAGATCAGGTTATAGCGCCGGAAGTCCAGAGATGGTGATCGCGCGCCGCGAGCGGCGTATATCCCATTCCCTGCAGCGACTTGATGTTCGTGAGGATCCCCATTGCAGGAGTTCATTCCCCGCCGCGATTATTGTCAATCTCGAAGCGACCGTAAGACCGATCGCAGTTGAGTCCGCGTCGCGGGCCGCAAGTTTCCCGAGGCGGGGTGCACTGACTGCCGCTTCGTTGGCGAACGGTCGACTTGAGGCGACTTGCTGACAATTCGCTTCGGGGGAGCCAAATGGCAGCTTCTGTCAGGGAAAGACGTTCGCGGTGGCTAATCGGGCGACCGGGTCTGGTCGGGAGCAGCCGCCGCCGCTACCACGGTTAAACGGCAGCTATCGTTACCGCTTGGTCAAAACCGGCCAGGGCAGCTAGCCACCAAACCCCCGCCATTCCCGAAGTTCGATGGTCAATTGGGAAAGCTACGCGACCACCTTCACCATGTGGATAGCGACGCCTCCATTGAGAGCTTCTTCTCGCTCGATCTTATATCCGAGCGAGGCGTAGAGGCGTAAGTTCTCTTCAAACTTCTGGTTCGTCTAGAGGCGAACCGTGGTCAGGCCGGCCTCACGCGCCAGTTGCTCGGCATATGCGACCATCTTTCGACCGTAGCCGCGTTTTTGAAAGTTCGGACCGACGGCCACGTTCTCTATCAGCACGTCCTCGTCGCGTTCGGTGGTTTCGACAAGCGCGGCCAGGTCTTTTCCAACAAACAGGAGGTCTGCGCGATGATCCCGGATATGGGCGGCATGATCCGCCCTCATCGGTAGCGGTTCGCGACCGATGAGCGGAATCAATTTGGAATAGGCCGACCTGGTGAGGGCAGTAACAGTCGCAGCATCATCGGGGGTGGCTAACCGGATTGTCTCGCTCATACGCAGCCTATGATGGGTTGCGGCCAGGATCGGAAGGGCAACGGCTTTCCCGATTGGGAAGGTGTTTTGGGAACGCCTGGTAACGAAGGCTTATGCCTACCCCTCGATGCGCCGCACCGTTCCTTGAACGCGGGCACCGCCTCCCGGGATTGTCGGCGCGGCTGCGTGTAGCAGACAGGGCACGCCCATATCTTCGCCTTGCACGATCTCGAGGTCCCCGGCTTCGATGCCGAGAGCCTGTAGGTAGCCCGCCAATGCTGCGGCAGCGGCTCCGGTCGCCGGGTCTTCGTACACACCACCGGCAGCGAAAGGGTTGCGTGCATGGAAGCGGCCAAGGGTTTCTGCATGGACAAGGCTGATTGTCGCTAAGCTCCACTCTCGCATGAGCTCGGCGCCGGCCTGCATATCATACCGCATGGCCGCTAGTGCAGCCCGGTTGTTCATCGCCAACAAGAGATGACGCGCTCCCGCGTCAATGATTGCCGGCGGAATCCGAGGATCAAGGTCGGCGTCGGTCAGGCCGAACAGCGCTAAGGCGGTTTCCAGCAGGTGTGAAGGTGCTGGACAGTTCCGCGTGGGCGGCGATACGAGCGCCGCGCTAAGACCATCCACGCCGCATCGGCCTTCGACGGTGACCTCGCCTTCATTTAATTTGAGCTTGAAAGCACCATCGCCTTCTCGGGTCGCGAGCGCCGCTCCCAACGCTATCGTTGCATGGCCGCAAAAAGGAATCTCGGCTTCTGGGGCGAAGTACCGCACCCGGTAGCCTTCGGGTGTGCGTGCGGCAAAGACGGTTTCGGAATAGCCCACTTCCGCCGCAACGGCCTGCATACGGGTAGGATCGGGGAGCGCATCGCAGAGGACAACGCCGGCCGGATTACCGCCACGATTATCATAGGTAAAAGCCGCCAGTCGCTGAACGTCCATCCAAACCCTCCCTAGTCTCGTTCATGCTTTAGACGGTTGGGAAAATTCCCAAAAGAGAACGACGTTTGGGAATGCGCAGGGCTTCTCAAACTCGTTGCACGGGCGGAGATGGAAAGCGATAGGCATGATCGCGGATGAGAAAGTCGGACCAGAGAGTCGCCGTATTAGGGCTGGAGATCGGATGAATGATCATCGGCCGCAGCGACTATCGCTCGGAGGAGGAGAGACAATGCGGGTGGCGTGGATCGGTCTTGGCTCAATGGGGGCGCCCATGGCGCTCAGCATAGTGCAGGCAGGACATACGTTGACCGGCTACGCGCGTCGTCCGGCGGAACATGATGCCATTCGCGCGGCAGGCGGCACCGTGATTGACGACGTTTCGCAGGCGGTGCGCGGTGCGGAGGTTGTCTGCGTCAACCTGTTCTCGGCCGAGCAGATTTGCGAGGTTCTGGTCGAGCGGCAGGGTCTGGCGGCGATGTCTGCAGGGGCGATCCTGGTCGTCCACAGCACGGTGAGCGCCGCCTTCGTGCGTGAACTCGCCACGATGCGTCCCGATATTGACGTGGTCGACGCAGGCTTCAGTGGAGGGCCGCAGGAAGCGGCGGAGGGCCGACTTACCTTGCTGGTGGGCGGCACCGAAGAGCAGGTCGCACGGGTCCGGCCCGTGTTTGACGCTCATTCTGCGTACATCGCGCATGTCGGCCCGCTGGGCAGTGGCATGACGCTTAAGGTCATCAACAATCTTACCTTTGGGGCGCATGTCGCCATCGCACGTGATGCGCTGCGTCTCGTTGAGGAGGAGGGGCTCGATGCCGGGACCGCAGCCGAGGCGCTGCTGCGCGGCAGCGCGGCTAGCTTCGCGCTGACGGTTCTCAGCCGCAACGGGGATGCTGAGGCTTCGGTCGCGCGGATCCGGCCTTATCTGGACAAGGACGTCGCGATCGCACGCGCAGGCGCGACTGGAATGGAGCTGGGAACGCTCGACGCTGCGACCCGCGACTTCGGGTGAGTATCGAGCTGCGCTGGAGAATGGCCGAAGGTGGTGGAGGCTGTGT
>NZ_JBEWLY010000025.1:0-128512 GCF_040534015.1 Novosphingobium kalidii | reverse complement strand
CCGCCTGCTTCAACGCGAAAGCAATCTGCTCCTCGGTGTACCTCGACTTCTTCATTTCCCAGCTCCTTGCCTGATGGCTCTAAAGCGCCGGAAAAATCTCACTCAAAGTGGATGAAAAAATCGGGAGGACGTCAATGCACCACGGAAGGGTCGGTCAGGCAAATGAAAGCGACTGTCGAGCACGCCTTTGCCATGAAGAATATTCGCCGTCCGGGCCGCTTCTCCCTACTTCCTCCAAGGATGGTCGACCATACGCCAACCTATCGCTTGTCCATACCCGAACTGGCAGAGAACGTTTCGCTATTGCCTGAACCCGACGCCGCCTGCCGGTAAGGTCTGGACTGCCAAAGTAGGCGATCGACGCAAAGTTGCAGCGAGCATCATTGCTGGGCTTTCTCAGGGTTTCTGTCGCCACATGGTGCAGACCAGATGCCGCCCAAGATTTTTCAACAGACAAGGGGCGGGTGCAGTGAAATCCGACAACCAAAACGATGCAACTGAATCAGCGCAATTCCATCCAGACAAGAAGGCGCAGAGCGACGGTGGTAGCGCCGCGCACTCTCGTTCCAATCCTGGAGCAGACGGACGGCTCCAGGCTCGCGGTGAATAATGTGCGCGAACCCGGCCTCAGCGACTTTACGCTTTGCCGGACCCTGCAAATCGTGGCCTTCCGTTGAAGGCCACAGAAGGGATTATAGACGAGATCGAAGCACTGGCCCCGGGGCATTCACCGGAGACCGAAACCACTCTAGCAACGCAAAATGCTTGAGGTAATTGGTGCACCCGACAGGATTCGAACCTGTGACCTCTGCCTTCGGAGGGCAGCGCTCTATCCAGCTGAGCTACGGGTGCAGAGCCTTCGCGGTTAGCAGAGCCGGTTTCGCTTTGCCAGTGCATTTCGTAGGCGACCCTCTCGCCGCTTCAGCAGGGGCGGTTACACACCTGAGGTGTCAGCGATCAACCTGCTCTTGCGAGTTCTTGGTATGTTCCTATGATGGATCTATGCCTCAGAATGACTCAGCACAGCGAACCTCTCCAGAAGCTCGCGGCAGCAGTGCACAGGACGTGGCGCGAGGGATTGGCCGGCTCTTCGCGCGAAACGGCGTTTGGTGTCTGCCGGAGATGTCTCTGCGCTGCGGCAGACGGGCGGATTTGATGGGAATGGACCCAAAAGGCCATATCATCCTCGTGGAGATCAAAGTGAGCCGTGCCGACTTGCTGGGCGATGCCAAGTGGACCGACTATTTAGATTACTGTGACCGCTTCTACTGGGGCTTGGCTCCAGGTCTTGATCGGGCATGCCTCGAAACCGAACCGTTCCTGCCGGAGCGCTGCGGCGTTATCGTTGCAGACGGCTACGACGCGGAGATCTTGCGGCCTGCACCGACCCGCAAGCTACCCGCCGCTCGCCGCAAGGTGGAAGTAGAAAGGCTAGCGCGGGCTTCGCTGCGCCGTCTTGTTACCAGCGCTGATCCTTACACCCTGCGGTGGCCGGAAGACTGAACAGTTCCCTTGAGAGCTACAGCCGGATATGCACGGGGCTCTAGGAGCGTGCCTCCCATTCAGCACGACACATATACTCTTCCCGTCTAAGACCTGGACGGTTGCAGCAGCCCTGAGGGTACAGCAAAGCGCCCCTGCCGTCGCATGACGGAGGGGCGCTTTGCTGCGTTGGAGCTCTGCTCGGAGAGAGCTCAGACCTTCTTCTTGTCCGCCCAGATGTTCTTGTAAGACATGTAGCCCAGAACCGTGGCGAAGAGGAGGAAGCCGAGGACCGGCCAGCCCGTTTGCTTGCGCTTCTCGAGCGTGGGCTCTGCAGTCCAGATCAGGAACGCGCTCACGTCCTTTGCCATCTGCTCGACCGTCGCTTTGGTACCGTCGCTGTACGAGACTTGACCTTCGCTCGTCAGCGGCGGCGCCATCGCGAGATTCAAGTTTGGGAAGTAAGGATTGTAGTACAACCCCGCAGGAGTCTCGGCTTCGGGGAACTTCTTGAGGAGTTCAGCTGGCTGGTCATGGTATCCTGTCAGCAACGAATAGACGTACGCTGGGCCTTCGTGACGTGCCTTGGTGATGAGCGACAAGTCGGGTGGTACCGCGTTGTTATTGGCGGCACGGGCAGCGATGTCGTTCGCGAAGGGCTTCGGGAAATAGTCCGTAGCCATACCGGGACGCAGAGCAGCTTCGCCGGTGTTGGGGTCTACCCCCGGTACTTGGAAGCCCGCGGCGATCGCTTTGATTTCGGCTTCGGAGTAGCCGAGCGCAGCCAAGTCGCGGAAGGCGACATGCTGAAGCGAGTGACAGGCAGAGCAGACCTCTTTGTAGACCTGGAAGCCACGCTGCAGCTGCTGACGGTCGAACCGACCGAATGCGCCATCGCTGGCAAAGTGCACTTCCTTGGGGTGCCTGTGGAACTCGTGCTCTGCGGTTTCGGGCGAGGGTTCAGTGATGGCGATCAGTGCGCCGTTGCCGAACGACCACACGAGCGCGACCGTGAAGAACAGCCCGACGAGGATGGAAATGATGCGGATCATGGCTTTACGTCTTTCCGTCTCTCGTTCGAAGTCAGCCGTGGGTCGGAACGGGCGCGGTGGAATTGGCCATCGCCGGCACGTCCTCCCCGCCAAGAACGGCTTGGGTGATCGAGTAGGGCAGCGGGTCCGGTCGCTCGATTGCGGAGACGATCGGCAGGATGATGAGCCAATGCGCGAAGTAGTAGATCGACGCGAGCTGGCTGATCATGACAAAAGGCTCCTGGGCCGGGGCGCCACCGCAGTAGCCGAGCACCAGAACGTCGAGCAGCAGGATCCAGATGAACTTCTTGTACAGCGGGCGATACGCGCTGGAGCGAACCGGCGAACGATCAAGCCAGGGCAGGAAGAACCACACCAGGATCGCCGCGAACATCGCCAGCACGCCCATCAGCTTTGCCGGAATGAAGAAGAAGTCAGCGGTGAAGGCACGCAGGATCGCGTAGAACGGCCAGAAGTACCATTCGGGAACGATGTGCGCAGGCGTGCTCATCGGGTTAGCCGGAATGTAGTTGTCCGGGTGGCCCAGCGTGTTCGGGAAGAAGAACAGCATGACGCAGTAGAGGAATGCGAAGGCGCCAACGGCCCAGCCATCCTTGGCGATGTAGTAAGGGTAGAACGGAACGGTATCGCTTTCGCTCTTCACTTCCACCCCGGTCGGGTTCGAGGAACCCGGGATGTGGAGTGCCCAAATATGCAGCACGACCACGCCGACGATCACGAACGGCAGCAGGTAGTGCAACGAGAAGAAGCGGTTGAGCGCGGCATTATCCGGAGCAAAGCCACCAAGCAGCCACTGCTGGAGCGGCTCACCGACCAGCGGAATGGCGGAGAACAATCCGGTGATGACCTTTGCGCCCCAGAAGCTCATCTGGCCCCAGGGAAGCACGTAGCCCATGAAAGCCGTCGCCATCATCAGCAGGAAGATGGTGACGCCCAGCAGCCAGACCATTTCGCGCGGAGCTTTGTACGAGCCGTAGTAGAAGCCGCGGAAGATGTGAATGTAGATCACGACGAAGAAGGCGGACGCGCCGTTCGCGTGCGCATAACGCAGCATCCAGCCCCAGTTCACGTCACGCATGATGTGCTCGACGCTGTCGAACGCGACCGTCGCGTTGGCTGCATAGTGCATCGCCAGCACGATGCCCGTGACGATCTGCAGCGTTAGGCACACGAGCGCCAGAATGCCGAAGTTCCAGAAGTAGTTGAGGTTGCGCGGGACCGGGTAGCCCGCACCGACCGAATTGTAGACGAAACGCGGCAAAGGCAGCTTTTCGTCCATCCACTTCATGAAGGGATTGGTCGGCTTATACTCGTTGGCCCAGGGAAAGCTCATATTCTTCTACCTCAGCCGATCTTGACGACGCTGTCGGACACAAATGCGTACTCCGGAACCAGCAGGTTCGTCGGAGCGGGGCCCTTGCGGATGCGGGCTGCAGTATCGTAGTGCGAACCATGGCAAGGGCAGAAATATCCGCCGAACTCGCCCTTGGTCTCACCCTCGCCAGCACCTAGCGGCACGCAGCCCAAGTGCGTGCAGACACCCATGGTAATGAGCCAGTTCTGCTTGCCCTCTTTGGTACGCTCGGCCAGCGTCTGCGGGTCGCGCAGCGAGGAGATGGGCACCTTGTTGGCCTGTGCGATTTCGGCGGGAGTCAGGTTGCGAATGAACACCGGCTGCTTGCGGAATACGGCCTTGATGGCCTGGCCCGGCTGAACCGAAGAGATATCAACCTCGGTAGAGGACGCTGCCAGGACGTCGGCAGAAGGGGCCATCTGGCTGATCATGGGGACGAGAATGGACACGCCGGCAACACCGGCCGCGCTCACCGCAGCGATGTTGATGAAGTCGCGCCGCCGCACTCCGTCTCCGGCACCCAGATCCGGAGAGTCCGTGACCGTTTCTTCTGCCATGTTCGCCCTTGCCTTGCTCTCAACACCCGCCACCCGTTCCGGCGGCAAGCAGGATCCCTAGTCAATAATTGGCTGGAGTCCCCCGATCGCCGGCGACAATCGGGGCGCACGAACCCCAGGCCGAAGCCGACTTGGCGCGCTGATAGACGCGAAATTCGCACCTGCCAACAGGCTTTTTGGTGAAGCTCCGAGCCGCCTCAGTCGAGCGAGATCAAGGATATCTGACGCCCGTACGACGCCTCGTTGCGGTGGCAGGAACGTCGGAACGAGTAGAAGCGCTGCGGCGCGCCATAGGTGTCGAGATGCAGGCTCTCGGCGGCTTCAACGCCCGACGCCGCAAGCTGACTGGCGACGAACCCCTCCAGATCGAAATGCCAGTGGCCGGGCTTTCCGCCAGCAAAGTACGCGCCGTTTTGCGGATCTTTGGCGCAGAACCGGTCGCGAAAGGCATCATCAACCTCATAGCTCCCCTGCGCGATGGATGGTCCGATCGCCGCCCGGATTCGCGAGCGCTGCGCACCGAGCTGCTCCATCGCCGCCACCGTCGCCTGAACGACTCCACCGATAGCGCCCTTCCAACCCGCATGCGCGGCACCGATCACGCCCGCGTCGGGGTCCGCCAGCAGCACGGGAGCGCAATCCGCTGTGAGGATCCCGAGCAGCAGGCCAGGCCGGTCAGTCACGATCGCATCGGCGCGTGGGCGGTCGGCGTCGTTCCATGGGCTGGTCACAACGATGCACTCGGCCGAGTGGACCTGATAGAGCGTGACGAGCTGCGCCTCTGGAGCCACCGCCACCCGCGCGCGACGGCGGTTCTCTGCCACGGCGGCGGGATCGTCGCCGGCGCCGAGGCCGACGTTCAAGCCGGCGACCTCGCCCTGCGACACACCGCCACCGCGGCCGAGGAATCCGTGCCGGACGCCCTTGAGCACCCGAGCACGAACGACGTCAACGGAATCCACGGGCACGTCAGTCAAGACTCTTGGTAACCTGCTCCAGCACATCGCGCGACAAGGAAGGCTCGGCGGCGATCCGTTCCAACTCCGCCCGCATCAGGGCAGCACGCCGGGGTTCGATTCGGCGCCACCGACCAAGCGACGGCACGAAACGCGCAGCCGTCTGCGGATTGATCGGATCGAGTTTGCGAATGAGATCGCCGATCATGCGATAGCCTTCGCCGCTGGCGGCATGGAAGGCTTGCGCATTCATCGCGAGAGCCATGTAGAGCGCGCGCACCCGGTTGGGATTGCTCATGGTGAAATCTGAGTGCTCGGCCAACGCGCGGACGTGATCGAGCACATCCGGATGCAGCGACCCCGCCTGCAGCGAGAACCACTTATCGAGCACGAGCGCATTGCCGCTGTACCGGTCGTGGAAATCAGCCAGTGCTTCCCGTCGCTCCGGCCCGTCCAACCCGGCTAGAACCATGACCGCGCCTTGCCGGTCCGTCATGTTGTCGGCTTGGCGATACTGGGCGATGGCGCGCCTTTTCGCGTCTTCGGGAGCGCCGGCGGCAAGATAGATCAGGGCCTGCATCTTGAGCTTGCGCGCACCCCGGGCAGCGGCATCGCGTGAGTAGGGCACGGCGCTGACGCGGTCGTGCAGCTGGGTGAGCCTGTCCTTCAACTCACGGCCGAGCCAAGCTTTGAGAGCCTCGCGTTCGGCATGAATTGCGGTGGGATCGGCAACGAGGAACTGCTCCGCAAGGTAGCCCTCGGCCGGCAGGATCATCAATTCGCCACGCATGAGATCGTCGAGCGACTCGTCAGCGAGAACTGCTTCGAACGCCTGTGCAATGGCAGCGCGGTCCGCTTGGCGCTGGCGCTCTCCAAGGCTGCCGCCCACTCCAGCGATCAAGTGGCGTACGATCAGGCTCTGCATCGCTTCGTAGCGGGCAAACGGATCATCGTCATTTGCAGCCAGGAACACCAGATCTTCTACTGGTCGCTCGAAATCGATGGCGACTGGTGCGGAGAAGCCGCGATTTATCGACAGCACCGGCGGACGCAGATAGCCCTTGAAAGTGAAAGTCTGCTCAGCCTTGTCGAGGATGATCAGCTCCTCGCCGTTATGCTGGCCGGTCTCGCGATCAAAAAGGGCAAGCTTCAGCGGGATCGGCATCGGTTGCTTGGCGGGCTGCCCGGGAGTGGCCGGCACCGTCTGCGTGAGCTTGAGCGTCACGCTGTCGCCGGCATGCCCGGCCGAAGCCGAGACCTGCGGCGTGCCGGCTTGCGCGTACCACAAGCGGAACTGCGCGAGGTCGAGCCCGGCACCCTCCTCGATCGCATTGACGAAATCCTCGCACGTCGCCGCTTCGCCATCGTGGCGGTCGAAATAGAGGTCGGTGCCGGCGCGGAACCGCTCAGGCCCCGCCATGGTGCGCATCATGCGAATCACCTCGGCACCTTTGTTGTAGACCGTCGCGGTGTAGAAGTTGCTGATTTCCTGGTACGAATCAGGCCGGATCGGGTGCGCGAGGGGGCCGGAATCTTCAGGATACTGAGCGGAACGCAGCACGCGTACGTCCTCGATCCGCTTCACTGCCGGGCTGCCCATGTCGGCGCTGAACAACTGGTCGCGCAGAACCGTGAAGCCTTCCTTGAGGCTGAGCTGGAACCAGTCGCGGCAAGTAACGCGGTTGCCTGACCAGTTGTGGAAATACTCGTGCCCGATCACACCCTCGATCGCATCGTAGTCGGCGTCGGTCGCGGTTTCCGGGTCAGCCAGCACGTAGCGCGTGTTGAAGACGTTGAGACCCTTGTTCTCCATCGCGCCCATGTTGAAGTCGGACACGGCGACGATGTTGAACAAGTCGAGATCGTATTCGCGCCCGAAAGCTTCCTCGTCCCATTTCATCGACGCCTTCAGCGAGTCCATCGCGTGGCTGGTGCGCGCCTCGTCCCCTTTGCGGACCCAGATGTTGAGGTCGACCTTGCGTCCGGACATCGTGGTGAAGGTATCGTGATTGGCGACAAGATCGCCTGCCACCAGCGCGAAGAGATAGCAGGGCTTGGGCCAGGGGTCGTGCCACTCGGCCCAGTGCGTGCCATCAGCCCCCTCGCCTTGTGCCTCGCAGTTGCCGTTGGAGAGCAGGACAGGAAACGTCGCCTTGTCGCCGCTCATCCGCACGCGGTACGTGGAGAGCACGTCCGGGCGGTCGGGGAAGAACGTGATGCGGCGAAATCCCTCCGCCTCGCACTGCGTGCACAGCATGCCGTGTGAGGCATAGAGGCCCATCAGCTGGCTGTTGGCGGCGGGATTCACTTGCGTCTCGATCTCGACTTCGTGCGCGTCGCCAGTGAGCGGCAGCAACAAGTCCGGCCCGTCGAGCCGCCAGTCGTTCACCGCGGCACCGTCGACACGCACGGCAAGCGGGGTGATCTGATCGCCGTTGAGCCTTAGTGTCGCGCCACCGTTACCCTCGGCGTTGCGCCGCACCGAAAGCCTGGCTGTGACATGCGTCAGCTCAAGCCCTAGAGCGAACTCGAGCGCGATGTCGGGGACCAGCCACGCGGGCGCCTGATAGTCCTCGCGCCGGATCACTTGCGGCGCATGCGGCGCTGGCGCGGCGTCGGCCATCTTGGGGTTCTCGGTGGGCTCGGAGGGGCGGGCAACGATATCCATGGAGACCTAATTAGGCCGTGGGGTCGCGATTGCCAGCAGTGAACAGAGTGCTACCCCGTTAAAGCCTTCTCCCCTGCGGTCTGAGCGGATAGGAAGGGCGCATGCCGCGCATGTTTATCTTCGGCCTGGGCTATACCGCCGGCCATATCGCCCGCGCACTGGAGGCGAGGGGCTGGGAAGTGGTCTCCACCGGAAGCGCGGGAACTCTCTCCTTCGATGACGAGGGCAATGTGCGGCTGGCTCTTGGCGATGCCGACCATGTGCTCTCCTCCGTTCCGCCGGGTGGCGAAGGCCTCGATCCGGTGCTGGACCGGTACGGCCACGTGCTTGCGGGGAAGCTGCTGTCTTATCTCTCCTCCACCGGAGTCTATGGCGATGCCCGCGGCGCGTGGGTGGACGAAAGCGCACCCGTCGGGCTGGGCCGCCGCACCGCGCGTGCAGACGCGGACGCCGAATGGCTGGCGCGGGGTGCACGAGTCTATCGCCTGCCAGGGATCTATGGCCCGGGGCGCAGCGCCTTCGAGCGTGTCCTGGAAGGACGCGCGCACCGCCTCGCCTTGCGGAATCAGGTGTTCAGCCGCGTGCACGTGTCGGATATCGTCAGCGGCGTACTCGCCGGGCTCGGCGCAGCACCGGGCGCCTACAATCTGGCGGACGATCTGCCCTGCAGCCAGAATACTTTGATCGAGGAGGCCTGCCGTCTGCTCGGACGCGCACCGCCGCCTCTGCAATCGATCGAGGAAGCGAACCTGTCGGCAATGGCGCGCGGCTTCTATGCGGAGAACCGCCGGGTCGCGAACGGAAAGGCGAAGCGAGTGCTGGGCTGGAAACTCGCTTATCCCGACTATGTCGCCGGTCTGCGCGCTCTCAAGGCGATGATCAGCCCAGCGGTAGCTAGCGAAGCTCCGGCAATCGCCAGGAACGACCAGCGGTAGCCCTCCAGGAACGTCGAGATCAGCATCGCGATAACGATCACCGCCACCCCGTTATAAGCCGCACGACCCGCTCCAAGCTGGCGTATCAGGTTGTAGTAGAGCGGGAATGTCACCACCGAACCCATGATCGCCAGATAGGCGGTACCTGCCCAGTAAGCGCCGCTACTGGGGATGACCGGCGGTCCCGCCGTAACCCAGCCCAGCACGGCGTTGCAGATCATGCCGTACAGCATGGCCCAGGCAAGCAGGCTCACCATCGGCAGCGCCCGCCCGGTCTTGTTCGCCTGTACGACGTTCGACACCGAGGCGCAGAGCATCGCCGCCAGCGCCAGCACGACGCCCAGCAGCACATGCCCGCTCAGCGGCGCCTCGCGCGCTTCATGCAGGAGCAGCAGCCCGATACCGGCGATGGCGATAGCGCTGCCGATCGCGAAACGCCGGGTGATCGGCTGATTCAGCAGGAAGCGCGCCAGAATGGCATTGGGCACCAGCAAGAGCCCGATCATGACAGCGACGATGCCGGACGTCAGATGCTGTTCAGCGCGATAGACGAAGTTGTAATTGCCGCAGAACTGCGTCAGCCCGACGAAGAACGCCAGACGCTGCCCGGCGGCGCCGAGCCGAAGCGGGCGGCGCATCACCAGGGCCACTGCGAACATCGCGGGCGTTGCCAGCACGAAGCGCCAGGTCACCGACCAGCTTGCCGGTGCGGCCTCGTTCTGGCCCAGAATGACGAACCAGGTCGAACCCCAGATCAGCGCGACGATGAGGAACGGTATCGCGATCTGCGGCCGCAGCAGCGCGTGCGGTGGAGGCTGGTCTGCGGCGGGCGCGGTCATAGCGCCCGGATCGCCTTGGCCAGCGCGGAGACATGTCCGGCATCGGCGTTCCAGGCGGTCACGAGCCGCGCGGCATCGTCGCCCCAGTCATAGAACGAGAAGCCCTGCTCGCGCAGCGCCGCTCGCTCGGGCGCAGTCGTGGTCAGGAAGATCTCATTCGCTTCCACGGGATGAAGCAAGCGGTCGGCGGCTGCTGCCGCGATCTCACCCGCCGCCGCATTCGCCGCGCGTCCGTTCTCCAGCCACAGGTCGTCCTTCAGCATGGCGAGTATCTGCGCTGCCAGGAACCGGCCCTTGGACTGCAAGTGCCCCGCCCGCTTCCGCCGATACCGCACCACGTCGACGAGCGAAGGCTTGAAGAACACGATGGCCTCGGCCCCCAGGCCGCCGTTCTTGACGAAGCCAAACGTGAGCGCATCGACGCCAGCACAGGCCTCGGCAGGTGAGCAACCCAGGTGCGCCACTGCGTTGGCGAATCGCGCACCATCCATGTGAAGCCCCAAACCTCTACCCTCGGCGAAGGCAGCAATGGCGGCCAGTTCGGCAGACCTGTAAACGCAGCCGTATTCGCTGGCCTGAGTGATCGAAACCGCATGGGGCTGAACCTGGTGAACGTCATCGCGAATCGGGTCGATCACCGCGGCGAGTGTCTCGGGCGTGAGCTTCGCGCTTTGCCCCTCAGCCAGCATCAGCTTGGCGCCGTGCATGTAGAAGCCCGGGGCCCCGCCTTCGTCCATCTCGATGTGCGCTTCGCGGTGGCAGACCACGCCGCCGTGCGGCGGCACCATCGCCGCCAGCGCAATGCAGTTCGCCGCCGTTCCGGTCGCTACCCAGAGTGCCGAACACTCACACCCGAATAGGTTCGAGAAGGCCGCATCCAGCTCACGGCTGAGCGCATCTCCGTCGTACGGCGAATCGGCCGCATCAGCAGCGAGCATGGCACTCCATACGGCGGGATGGACGGGCGCGGCGTTGTCGGACAGGAACTGCATGGCCATATCGCCTGTTACGGGAACGACGCCTCGTCAAGCACCGCGAGGACGCGACGAAGAGACAAGGAAACGCAAGGCATGGTCGGACTTACCATCACCAAGGAGGATCGCGGCGGCGCTGGCGAGTACCAGGCCCATCTTGCGGACAGCGATGCCATGGGACGTCTGACCTGGGTGGAGCGTGACGGTGTGCACATCATCGATCACACGCTGGTGCCGCCCGAGATCGGAGGGCGCGGCGTTGCTGCCCGTCTCGTCGAAGCCCTCATCGCCGATGCACGCGAAAACGACTTCAAGATCCACCCGCTGTGCAGCTACGTCGTCGCGGCGTTCAAGCGGCATCCCGAGTGGGAGGACGTAAGGGCTTGATAACGGGCGTTCTGATGTTCTGAACGGCGCGTCGGTCCGCTCGATCGACGCTCCTCAGGCGAAGCCGCTGGCAAGAAAGCGCTCGGCGGCTCCCGCGAGAAAGGCGGACCCGAGCGGCATCGCGCTCTCATCCACACGCATGCGGGTGGAGTGGATGCCGCAGCAGTGCTGCCAGTCCTCCCCCTGCTCGCTGACGCCGAGGAAGAACATGGCGCCCGGCACTTTCTCCAGGACATAGGAGAAGTCCTCTGCGCCCATGATGGGATTGGGCAGACGCAGGAACCCTGACGCGCCGAACAAGTCGGCCGCGACACGTTCACCCAGATCGACCGCTTGCGAATCGCAGATCGTCACCGGGAAGCCTTCGGTGATGGTGATTTCGGCGGTCAGCCCGTGCGCACCGGCGATCCCGGCGGCCAGAAGCTGCACCTCATCCCGCAGCCGGGCGCGGTTGGCGGTGGAGAGCGATCGCATCGTGCCAGTGAGGTGAACGGTGTCGGCGATCACGTTGTGAGCCGTACCGCCGACGATCTTGGAGATAGTGACCACGACCGGATCGAACACGCTGAACTTGCGCGTCACCATCGCCTGCAGCGCCATCACGATCTCGCAGGCGACCGGCATGGGATCGAGCGTGTCGTGCGGCATCGAGGCATGGCCGCCGCGGCCGGAGACGACGATGTCGAGCTGATCCGCCGATGCCAGCAGCGGGCCGGTCCGCCCGCCGATCAGGCCATGCGGCGCATTGGGCATCACATGGAGAGCGAACGCGGCGTCAGGCAACGGCACGTCGCTGTCTCCACCGCCAAGAAGCCCGTCCTCAAGCATGAAGCGGGCGCCGTGGTAGCCCTCCTCCCCCGGCTGGAACATGAAGCGTACTTCACCCGGCAGCGAGGCGGCCCTGGCGCACAGCAGCTCCGCCGCGCCGGCCAGCATCGCTACATGCGCGTCATGGCCGCAGGCGTGCATCAGCCCCGGCAGTTTGGAAGCGAACTCAAGGCCCGTCTCCTCCGGCATCGCCAGAGCGTCCATGTCCCCGCGCAGAAGAACGCTGCGCCCTTGCCCTGCCCCGCCCTTCAGCGTCGCGACGAGCCCGGTCGTGGACGGCCCTTCGCGCCACTCGAGCGGCAGATGCGCCAGAGCCGCGCGGATCTTGTCGCGCGTGCGGGGTGTGTGAAGCCCGAGTTCAGGCTCTGCGTGGATCGCGCGGCGCAAGGCGGTGATACGATCCGAGAGGCGGACGGCTTCGACGACGAGAGCTGAAGTCATCGCGCCATGATACGCGAGCCTACAGGGGTGTCGAGGCCGGACGCAGAGGCTTGTCGCCTTTCATCATCCGCAGCGTGATGAAGGCCATCAGGCCCATGGTGACGTACAATGCCGCCGCTTCGATGGCGACGGCCCAGGCCGCCCCGCTCGGGCCTGTGGAGATGAGCAGCGCCATGCCCACGCCTAACGCAACAATGGCAATCAGGCGCGCCAACAGCGAGAGCTGTGCCCGGCCTGTCGAATGCAGGACCGGCTCGAAGGCGACGCTCGCCAGATCGAAGCTTGCGGCGATGGCGAGCGGAACGAGGATCGCCGCGCCGCCTTCGAACGCGGCACCACCGATCAGGCCGAGCAGAGACCGTCCCAGCGTGAGTGCGATCACCACGACGAGCACCCCGCCCAGCCCTGCAATGAGACTGGTCTGAAGCGCGAGACGGCGGAACTCGTGCAACGTGGAAGCCACCCGCATGTGCGAAATCTCTGCGTAAACGGCACGCGTGAGCAAAGTCGAAAACTTGCTGAGCGCTTGCGAGAGCTGATTCGCCAAGCGGTAAAGACCAGCGGCGCTCGTGCCGAGCACCCCACCGACGATCAGCAGCGGTCCGTTCTTGGTGACGGCGTCAAGCGTCGAGCCGGCGTACGTGACCAGGAAGAAACGCCAGAGCCCGATGTTCTCCTGCAGGGTTTGCCGGTAGTTCTTCAGGTGCGAGAGGCGCACGGCCTCCGGGCAAAGGCGCTTCGCCATGGCCCAGTAGCAAACGGCTTCCAGCAGATCGACCACGGCCCACACGATCAGGAACCGCTCGACAGTTGGCCCGGTGAGCCACACCACGAGAGCACCGACGAGCCGTCCCAGAGGCACGATCGCCTCGACATAAACCGCCATCTCAAAGCGGTTGAGAGTACGCACGATGCCGGTGGGCGCGGAAACCAGAGCCCACAGCGATGCGCAGCAAAACAGAAAGCCGGGGATGATGTAGTCGGTGTTCAGTTCCAGCAGATGCGCGAAACCGAAGAAGACGATGGCAGCGAGAACGCAACCGCAGACGGCCCCTACCGCATCGAGCATACCTGCAAGCATGCCCACGCGGCCGAATGCCGCCCAGTCGCCATCGTGCACATGCGACGCGCCATAGCGCACCACCACGCGCCAGGTCTGAAATCCGGCGATGGCGATCAGCGCCTCCGCCGTGCTGAAGATCAGGGCGAAGTGGCCGAAGCCCTTCAGCCCCAGCGTGCGCGTCAGGACGGCCAAGTATACGATGCTGCACACTGCACCGAAGCCCTTACCACCCATCAACCAGGCAGTATTGGCCAGTATCCGCGCAAGAGGCGAGCTGGGCTTGGCGCGGTCAGCGGGCATGACCGGCGCCTTTGCTACTTTCCCCTGGCGAAGGCAAGGCAGGTGGCGGCGCTTTGCCGGCCAGATGCTTCTGGCCTGCGCACCCTTTCAACGCGCGCCTTCAGCGGCTAGAGCACGCCGATGATCGAACACGCGATCCTCCTGAGCGCGGGACAAGGCTCCCGCATGCTGCCGCTCACTGCTGAGCGCCCCAAGTGCCTGATCGATTTTTCCGGCCGCACGCTGCTCGAATGGCAGATCGAAATGCTGGCGCGTGGCGGCGTGAAGCGGATCGATGTGGTGACCGGCTTCATGACCGACATGGTTGATGAGGTCGTGGCTGGCATTCGAGATCCACGAGTAACCGTCACGACGCGGTTCAACCCGTTTTACAAAGTGGCCGACAATCTCGGCTCCTGCTGGATCGCGCGCGAGGCGATGACGGGAGACTTCCTCATCCTCAATGGCGATACGCTGGTGTCGGACAATATCGTGCGGAGCGTGCAGGAAGACAGGGGCTGGCCGATCACGGTCACCGTGGACATCAAGGAAGCCTACGACAGCGACGACATGAAGGTGGAGCGCGCCGCCGATGGGCATCTCGTCCACATCGGCAAGACACTGACCGCGCAGCAGTCGAATGCGGAATCGATCGGCTTCCTCGCCTTTCGCGAAGAAGGATCGGAGCTGTTCCGGGAGGCCGTGCGGCAGGCCATGCGTACGCCCGAGGGCGTCCAGCACTGGTACCTCAAGGTTATCGACAGTCTCGCGCCGACGGGCAAGGTCGGGACCGCCTCGATCGAGGGGCAGGACTGGGCGGAAGTCGATTTCCTGAACGACATCGAGATCGCAACAGCGCTGACCGACCGCTGGGCTGCCGCCTGACCCTCCCTTACACATGAGGGCCTAGCAGGGGCGGGCGATCCTCAGAAATGTGCTGCCAGCGCCTTGGCCAGAGCCGCTGTCTCATGAGCGGCGAGAGTCACTGCCGAACCCAGATCGGGCACTTTCGGCCAGCCCGCATCAGTGAAGCTTTGGCCCTGCCAGTCGCGTGAGCCCTCGTAGCGCGGAATGACATGGAAATGGACATGGGGGTCCATCATCATCAGCATCAGGTAGTTGAGCTTGGCGTAGTTCACAAAGCCGCTCAGCGCGCGTTCGATTGTTGCGGTAACCTGCTTCAGCTCGGCATGCGCCTCGCCCGGCAAATCACCAAAGGTCGTGGCATCCGACTTCGCGGCCAGAACGAGACTGCCCAGCGTGGGCTGGGCCGGGCGCAGCAGCACCAGCCAGTGCGTGAACTCCGCGACCCGCGTGGCGGGATAGCCGAACTTCTCGATCGTGGCGTTCATCGGGCTCCTTCCTCGTCGGACAACCAGCTCGTGATCTTGCCACCTCGCGCACGCACGATCCAGGCCTGGCAGAGACGCACCAGATGGATCAGGCACGAGATCACCGTCCACCACGCGACTGCGATCAGGCCAATGTCGGGCCGCGCGAAGAGCATCGCGACAAACAGGATCACCATGTTCGGATTACGTCGGGCCGTGATTAGACGAAAACGACTGTCGAAGCGGCGCCAGACGTGGATGTGCATCCCGTTCTGCTTGATGAACACGCCTTCGATCAGGCGTTGCACGATATATCCGCCCTGAATCGCGCCCTGCACCCACCAGAACGTGGCACTGTCGTAAGCCAAGCCCCAATGGACAAGACCAATGGCCCAGAACCACCACCAGAACGGCGGATGGACAAGGTCCATGCCGTGATCGAACACGTTGCCCCATGCAGACGAGGTGATGGTGCACCGCGCGAGCTTTCCGTCGACCGTGTCGAGCACCATGAATACGAGGCCCAGCCCCATACCCAGCCAGTAGAGCCCCTCGGCAAAGCACCACGTGGCGAGTACGCAGAAGACGGCGCCAATGGCGGTGACGAAGTTCGGCGTCATGCCGATTCGCGCGGCGACACGGGTCAGGACGAGAGCCCATTCCGGCCACAGGTACTTCGTTAGTACGTCGGTCACGCCCTTGTAGGCCCCGAAATAGCTGGCCCGCTCGATCACGCGCACGGTATCGGGACGCAGCGGCATCACAAACGGCGTCTCGCGCTTGCGCAGAGTCTTGTTCTCGATCGTAGGGCCGTCTTCGAAGGCAAGCGTGCGCAACGACGTGGAAGCGAGCGATCGCCCCTCCAGCATCGCCGCTTGCAGCGCCTCGGCCTCTTCGGCATCCCGTGCGTGCCCCAAGGCTGGAACCCCGCCCAATGTCAGCATCAGGCCCGGCTGTTTGGCCACGTAGCGCAACCATGCAGGGTCGAAAGCAAAGGCCGCGTTCGCCAGCACGATCGGTGCGGGATTTTCAGGTTTCAGGGAAAGGTTGGCAGCTCTTGCTATGCGTCGCCCGCGCTCTGCGGCAGTTAAACCCCAGAGCCGGGTCTTGTTCTCGCCCACTGTTGCAAAAGAAGGCGATGGATCAATCGAGGACATGGGCGCGCCCTAGTCGAGGCCACGCTGCCAGGCAATCACCGCCAAGGGAACTTGTCCCTGGGAAACGCCCCGGAATCACCTAGCTCTGGCAACAAAACTGCAACACGTTTGTGTCAAAGGACGATTTTCAGGTGATTTCCGGTGCCGCTCTCCCTAAATGGCAGACGCTGTGTACGGAAAACTATACCAATTTGAGGGTCTGCCGCGGTTCTCTGGCCCACGGTCGAGCGCGGCTTCCACCGAACGGCGGTACATACCGCGCGGGCGTGCAGTTCCGCTCGTCGGGATCATACGCAACCCGCGCAGCCACCGGAACAAGGGACTCGAGCCCGAGCTGGACCAGTGCTCCAACATCCTGACGCAGACGCCCCGCAGCCGCGAGGCGCTTCGCGAGAGTCTTGGCGAGTTCGCACAACGCGGCGTCGATTACCTGGTTATCGATGGTGGTGACGGCACCGTGCGGGACGTGCTGACTTGCGGCGCGGATATCTTCGGCGAGTCTTGGCCGACGCTGGTGGTGTTGCCGAAGGGCAAGACCAACGCTCTGGCTGTCGATCTCGGCTTGCCAAACCAATGGGGCCTGGCAGAAGCCCTTGTGGCCGCGCGCAAGGGCGGGTTGGTGGAACGGCGCCCCATGCGAATCTCTGCTGTGGCGGATCGCGGCTGTGCTCTGGGCTTCTTCCTGGGCGCCGGCGTGTTCACCAAAGGTACGGAAGCCGGTCAGGCAGCACACCGCCGCGGGGCGTTCAACAGTTTCGCAGTTGGCCTGACCATCCTTTGGACGATTATCCAGGTCGTATTCGGACGGAAGGCGAACCCGTGGCGCGCAAGCACCCGGATGCGCTTGCGCGATCGCACGAGCGGGCGCGAACTGCCCCATAGCGGTCGCAGCGCACCCGATGAGCGGTTCATGGCCATTGCCACCACCTTCAAGAACTTCCCCTTGGGCGTGCGTCCGTTCGGACGGCATGTGCCGGACGGCCTGAAGCTCGCGGTGCTCGATTCTCCGGTACGCTGGCTGCTGCTCTTGCTGCCTGCGATCCTGCTTGGCTTTTTCGGCCGCTTCATGGAGCGGGCCGGAGCCCGCCGCTTCGCGGCAACGTCGGTAGACCTCGAACTTAGCGGCGCCTTTATCCTCGACGGGGAAGCGTTTCCGGCGGGGCATTATGTCCTTGAGGAAGGGCCGCAGCTCACTTTCGTCGTTCCGTGATGGACACTCTGGAGGAGCGCATCGCGACTGCGCTCGCTCGTCCGGTCGAAGCAGAGGTGGGCGCCTTCGCCGAGCGGTTTGCCGACGAGAGGGTGCTGGGCATCCTCTTCTACGGCTCAAACCTGCGGACGGGCTCGCTCGAAGGCGTGCTCGATTTTTACGTTCTGACTGCAGGCCCGGTACAAAGCGGAATTTGGCCGCGGGTGAGTTATCATGAGTGGGAAACGCAGGGGCAGGTCCTGCGCGCTAAAGTGGCGACGATGACGCTCGCAACGTTTGCCGCGGCCGCTTCCGGACAGCTTCTTGATACCACGATTTGGGCGCGGTTCGTGCAGCCGGCGGCGCTGATCTGGAGCCGCGACGCGCGTGCTGCGCATGCGACCCGCGATGCCATCGCGCAAGCTGCCCGAACGGCAGCCCGCCTAGCCGTGGCAATGGGTCCGGATTGCGGCACGCCGGACGCTTACTGGCGGGCGCTGTTCCGGGCGACGTACGCGGCTGAGTTCCGCGTGGAGAGCGCCGGACGCGAGGACTCGATCCTGTCGGCCAATCGCGCGCACTTCGACGGCCTGCTGCCTCTGGCCTTGCAAGCGGACGGGATCACTTACGCGCGAGAGGCCGGCGACCAGATCCGGCCGCAGATGGCGCCCGAACGCAGGCAGCGTATTCGCCGCTGGTGGCGGCGGCGCCAGCGCCTCGGCAAACCCTATAATCTCACTCGGCTGGTGCGCGCATCGACCACGTTCGAAGGCGCAGCGCGGTATGCCGCCTGGAAGATCGAGCGGCATACCGGAGTGGCGGTGCCGCTCACGCCATGGCGCGAAAGGCACCCCGTGCTCGCGGCACCCGGCGTACTGTGGCGGGTCTGGCGTGCGAAGCGCGCCCGCGCATGACACGCGCCTCCGCCCCACCCAGTGCCAGTGCCAGTGCCAGTACAGCATTGGTGCTCGCGGGCTCGCGCCCGGGAAAGCCCGATCCCGTCGCTGTGTCGGAAGGCGTTGCCCACAAGGCACTTGTACAAGTGGGTGGGGTTCCGATGCTCGCCCGCGTGGTCTCCGCCTTGCGAGAAGCCGGCGTCGAGACCGTTGCGGTGAGTGCGAACGAACCAAGCGTGGTCGCATTGGCGCAAGAACTAGGCTGTGTCATTGCGGCCCCGGCTCGCGGGCCAAGCACAAGCGTTGCAGCAGCGTTTGCGCAATTGGGAGCTCCTTTGCTGGTAACCACGGCGGACCATGCACTGCTGGACAGCCAATGGGTGCGCGACTTCCTCGTCGACACCCCCGTTGAGGCGGACGTCGCCGTCCTCCTGGCACGCCGCGACGCTGTCGAAGCAGCCGCGCCCGGCAGCCGCCGCACTTACCTGAGACTGGCCGATGGCGGATGGTCGGGCTGCAACCTGTTCCTGCTTGCCGGCTCCGGCGCGCAGGCGGCTATCTCCACCTGGTCCGCTGTGGAGGCCGACCGCAAGCGCCCTTGGCGGATCGCCGCGCGTCTGGGTGTCGGGACCCTGTGGCGCTATGCACGAGGCAAGCTGACCATGGCGGAAGCGATTTCACGCCTGGGCTCCCGGATCGGCATCAACGCTGCGGCCGTACCGGCGCGGAACGGCCTCGCAGCGGTCGATGTCGACAAGCCGGCTGATCTTGCCGACGTGCGCGCCTTGGTCGACGCAGCGGGCCGCCCTTACATATAGCGCATCTGAATTCGGATCGACTTGACGCTACCGCCCACGTCGAAAGCCGTCTTCGTGTAGTGTGGTTTGCCCAGATTGAAGATGTTGATGCTGGGATTATTCGACATGGCGCCGCCATCGGTGGTCAGGTCCGTCCCGCCATTGCCGTTGACGTCATGACGCACTGCGATCGCGTACTTCCCGGCAGCGGGCACCGGAACGCAAAAGGTCATTGTGCCTGCCTTGGCCGGCACCTCTATCCGCGAGAGCCAGCGCCCCTTCTGCAACCACTCCGAAGAGGTCGCCCTATAGGACTGGACCCGCAGCTTACCGGTCGAGGTCTTGATGTGGTCGACCGTCACCATCACCGCTGGGCCTGAGCCTGCCGTGCAACGCCGCATGTCATTGCTGATGTCATTGCGATACTGCGCAAGAGCCGGCGTAGCGCTGGTCAAGGCGACTGCCCCCAGCACGAGGGCCGTAGCCGCCTTGGAATGCCGGGCGTGCTTGTGCGCCGGGGAAATGGATGAAGTCATGATGTTCATGTCGTGATGGTCTTTCTGAAGCCGCAGCTTCGCGTTCTGCCCTTGCAGCATGGCTGCGCCCCTTGTTGTTGCCATAGTCCATGGCAGACAGGCACTTAATCCAGACTGAACTTCCCGTTCAAACTCCGGATGGCTTCGTACAGGCACTCATCGCTTCGTGGACAGCATCGTCAGCTCCATACGTGATGTGGAAAACGGCTGCGAGACAACTTGTCCGCACAAGATGTAGTGCTCTACTTGCCCGTAAAGGACTTTCCTCATGGCTCCGCTGATTTCTCCTTCCATTCTCTCCGCCGACTTCTCCCGCCTTGGCGAAGAAGTGCGCGCGATCGACGCTGCCGGCGCGGACTGGATCCACGTCGACGTGATGGACGGCCACTACGTGCCGAACATCACCATCGGCCCCGCCGTTGTAAAGGCGTTGCGCCCACACACCAGCAAGCCGTTTGACGTGCACCTGATGATCTCTCCGGTAGACAGCTACCTGGAAGCCTTTGCGCAAGCGGGTGCGGACATCATCACCATTCACCCGGAAGCGGGACCGCATGTTCACCGTACGGTGCAGGCGATCAAGGGGCTGGGCAAGAAAGCCGGCATCTCGTTGAACCCGGGCACGCCTGCCAAGATGCTGGACTACCTCATTGACGAGATCGACCTGGTGCTGATTATGAGCGTCAATCCCGGCTTCGGCGGCCAAAGCTTCATCTCCAGCCAGCTTCGCAAGATCGAGGCCGTGCGTAAGATGATCGACAAGACAGGGCGAGACATCCGGCTTGAGGTGGACGGGGGAGTGGATGCCACCACAGCGCCCTCCTGCATCAGTGCCGGCGCCGACGTCCTCGTTGCCGGCACCGCCACCTTCCGGGGAGGACCGGAACGCTATGCCGCCAACATCCGCACGCTGAAGGGTCTGGACTGAGCCCATGGTGCAGGAGGTACGCACGAGGACGCGCCGGGGGTCACGGAACCACAGCGATACTCGGGCGATACCGCCTGATGGGAATCCTGAGGAGGGCGTGCTGGAATACGAGGATCGCGAGGCGCACGAGCGCGCCGACGATCTGGCCGGCGGCTCCGCTCCCACAGGAATGGGCGAGCCGATCAACGAGATCGAGCCTGGCCGCGCGTTGACGCTCACGGACTTCACGCCGCCGGACCTCGGCGCTGGAGAGCGCCTGATCCGCTTCGCCTATCGGATGGGCATTCCCGGCTCAATGCTGGTCTCACCCCTCGGCAAAAAGTCCAAGCTGCGCCTGCTGGCGACGGTCACCAGCCCCCTGCCCGGCCACCGCGTAGCGGGCACGGCGCTGCGGGCCGGCCATTTCCTGATCCACGGCGCGAAGACACCCATCGCGCAAGTCGACTATGCCGGAGCCGCGCGAGTATCGCCGCCGCTCGAGCGAGTCGTCCACAGCTTCTCCTGGCTCGCCGACCTCGACGCCTGCGCCCAGCGGAACCAGGTCGCTCCGATTGCGGAACGGATTCTCACCGCCTGGCTTCACGCCAATCCCATGCCCCCGACGCGTCCTGGCAAGGGGCCGGCGTGGAATGTCGGCAACACCGGCATGCGCCTGCTCCACTGGCTGGTGCATGCCCCTCTGATCCTTTCCGGCGAAAAAAGTCTGCGCAGCCGGGCTTTGCGGACCATGGGGGAGACTGCTCGCTGGCTCGACCGCAACGTCAACCACGCCGAGGACGGGCTGGCCGAAGTCGCGGGTTGGAGCGGTATCGTCGCCGCCGGATTGCTGCTGCCCGATGGCAAGCCACGGCGGCTCTATGGCGAGGCCGGTCTGATCAAAGCTCTGGGCGAGCTCGTGGGAGAGGACGGGGGCGTCCTTTCGCGCAGTCCGCTGGCACAAATGGAGGCAATCGCGCTGCTGGTGAAGCTGCGCGCCTGCTACCAGGCCACGCGACGCGACCCGCCCAAGGCAGTGGACGCGATGCTCAACCTGCTGGTGCCGCCCTTGCTGGCGCTGGTCCACACCGACGGTGACCTCGGCACATGGCAAGGTGGCTGGGCCGTTGGCGGAGAGGAAGTCACCGCCCTGGTAGAGGCCAGTGGCGTTCGCACCCGCCCTCTTCGCGATGTACGCCAGTGGGGTTATCAGCGCGTGTTCGCCGGCAAGTCCGTGCTGCTGTTCGACGCAGCCCCGCCTCCGATGCCGCGCCATGCGCGTTTCGGCTGCGCTTCGACGCTGGCATTCGAGCTGTCCCACGGGGGGCACCGGCTGATCGTGAACTGCGGCGGCGCGGCCAGTGCCGGCGGGCTCGTGCCGGTACGCCTTGAGCAAGGCTTGCGCGCCACCGCGGCGCACTCAACTCTAGCTATCGACGACGTGAACTCGACCGCGATCCTGATCAACGGCGGCATCGGCGTCGGCGTGTCGCAAGTCGACATAGAGCGGCGCACCATTGATGCCGGTGGAACGTCGGCCACGCGCCTGGAAGCCAGTCACAACGGCTACGCCAGCCGTTACGGCCTGACGCATCGCCGTATCCTGATCATGCGGGATGATGGCACGGAGCTTCGCGGCGAGGACTTGCTGCTGCCGACCGGGCGCAAGGGCAAGCGGGGCAAAGTCAGCTTCGCCATCCGCTTTCATCTCGGCCCCGAGGTGGAGATCGGCCTTTCCGAGGACGGGCAAGGCGCCGGCATCGCTCTGCCGGACGGTAGCTACTGGCAGTTCCGGGCATCGGGCTGCGAGGTCGCGCTGGAGGACAGCCTTTGGGTCGACGGCCAAGGGCGCCCTGTCGCCACGCAGCAGCTCGTGCTGCAGGGCCTCGTCTCGCGCGGCGGCGGCACGTTTGGGTGGCTGATCAAGAAGATGGGCTGACAGACCTTTCGGTAGGGTCCAGTCCGCAAGGCTCCCCCGCCACTTCCCTGCCGGTGTTCTGTTCGCAATGTGCCCATCGTGTGCCGCTGACGCTTGCCCCCCGCTCGCGCCCGACTTAGGAGCGCGCGCAGTGCCAACATCGGAAAATGTCTTCATGACCCAGCTCGTCCCCGTCCGCCGCGCCCTCCTCTCCGTGTCGGACAAGAGCGGGCTTGCCGAGCTGGGCCGGACCCTCGCTGCGCGTGGCGTGGAGCTTGTGTCCACGGGCGGGACCTCCAAAGCCCTGCGCGACGCAGGTCTGACGGTGAAGGACGTATCGGAAGTGACCGGCTTTCCCGAAATGATGGACGGTCGGGTGAAGACGCTGCACCCGATGATCCACGGCGGGCTGCTGGCCGTGCGCGACAATGCCGAACATGCCGGCGCGATGGCGCAGCACGGTATCGGTGCCATCGATCTCGTGATCGTCAACCTCTACCCGTTCGAGGCGACCGTCGCGAAAGGTGCCGAGCGCGACGAAGTGATCGAGAACATTGACATCGGCGGCCCTTCGATGGTGCGCTCCGCTGCCAAGAACCACGCCTATGTCACGATCGTCACGGACCCGAGCGATTATGCCGAGCTGCTCGAGCAGCTCGAAACCAACGATGGCGCGACCAGCAGCGAGTTTCGCAAGCGCATGGCCGCGCGCGCCTTTGCCGCCACCGCCGCTTACGACGCCGCGATCAGCCAGTGGTTCGCCAATGTGGACCAGCAGGAAAAGTTCGCGCCGCGCGTCAGCATGACTCGCGCCCTGGCGGGAACGCTCCGCTATGGCGAGAACCCGCATCAGGACGCGGCCCTCTACGTGCCCGCAGGCCCGGCGACGAAGGGGCTGCCTCAGGCCGAGCAGGTGCAGGGCAAGGAGCTATCGTACAACAACTACAACGACGCGAATGCCGCGCTGGAGCTTGCCGCCGAGTTCCGCGGGCAGGAGCCGGCCATCATCATCGTCAAGCACGCCAATCCCTGCGGTGTGGCACAGGGTTCGACGCTGCTGGACGCGTGGAAGGGTGCGCTGACGTGCGATAGCGTATCGGCGTTCGGCGGTATCGTTGCCGCGAACCGGCCGCTCGACGGTCCCACGGCAGAGGCGATCTGCGAGATCTTCACCGAAGTCGTCGTCGCGCCCGGAGCTGACGATGCGGCGCGTGCTGCTTTCGCGCGTAAGAAGAACTTGCGCCTGCTGCTGACCGACGGCTTGCCGGATCCGCGCCGCGCCGGCCAGACGGTCGCCGTTATCGCCGGCGGCATCCTCGTGCAGGACCGCGACAACGGGGCGATCACGGCTGATGACCTCAAGGTCGTGACCAAGCGTGCCCCTACCAAGCAGGAACTGAAGGACTGCCTGTTCGCCTGGGCGGTCGCTCGGCACGTCAAGTCCAACGCGATCGTCTATGCCAAGGACGGCATCACGGCCGGTATCGGCGCAGGCCAGATGAACCGCCGCGACTCGTCGCGCATCGCGGCGATGAAGGCGGCCGAAGCAGCAGCGACTTACGGTTGGACCACCGCGCGCACTGTTGGAAGTGCAGTCGCCTCGGACGCTTTCTTCCCGTTTGCAGATGGCCTTCTGGCCGCGGCCGAGGCAGGTGCCACCGCCGTGATCCAGCCGGGCGGCTCGATCCGCGACGAGGAAGTCATCACGGCTGCCGACGAAGCCGGACTGGCGATGGTGTTCACCGGCATGCGGCACTTCCGCCACTGACACTGACACGCCTTTCGTCGCCGCGAGGCTGCGCTTGGTCGAGAAGATGGCGATTTGATGACGTCATTCAGGTCCGTGCAAGCGCCCTTTCGGTAACGAAAAGAAACGGAGGGCACGTGGCAGATCGGAATTGGAAATGAGCATTTTGAAGAATGAAGTCAGCCGGTTTTTTGCGCTCGGTTTTGCCGGCGGCGCGGCGCTGGTGATGGCGACCATGGGCCTCGGCGGCCTGGGAGATGGCAGTGATCTTGCGCGCGGTCTCGTTCCGCAGGCCGAAGCCGCTGCGGCACAATAATGTGAACAGGTTTCGCCGCACGGCACTGTTCGCCGTCCTCGGCAGCGCAACGCTCTGCTCTCAACCGCTCTTTGCAGAGACCGTCGTCGAGGCGCCAGCGGCGAAGCTGATCTCGCAGGACGTCGGCAAGCGCGAGACGGCAGTCTTTGCGGGCGGTTGCTTCTGGGGCGTGGAAGCTGTGTTCAGCCACATGGAAGGCGTGACCAGCGTTGTCTCTGGCTTCACCGGCGGCGCTCGCGGTGACGCGGACTATGCCACGGTGAGCCGGGGCGGAACCAGGCACGCGGAAGCGGTCAAGGTCACTTGGGACCCCAAGAAGGTCCGTTACGATCAGCTGCTACAAGTCTATTTCTCCGTGATCGCAGATCCCACGCTGCTCAACCGGCAAGGTCCCGACGTAGGCTCCCACTACCGCTCTGCTCTGATGCCGCTTAACGCGGAGCAAGCGCGGGTCGCGCGAGGCTATCTGGCGCAACTGCGCGAGGCTGGCCTCTGGAGCCGGCCGATCGTCACCAAGGTGGAGCCATTCCGCGGCTTCTTCCCCGCAGAGGCGTATCATCAGGATTTCATGCTCCGTAACCCGCGCCACGGCTACATCTTGCGCTGGGACGCTCCGAAAGTGGCCGCACTCAAGAAGCTCTATCCTGCGCTCTACAAGCCGTCCTTCACCAACGGCTGAGGCTGCGAGCGATTGCGCGTAGCGCCACGCAGCGCCATATTAGTGCCATGTCAGCACACAAGCATCACGAACATACCGGCGACGGCCTAGTCACGGCTGCCCGCACCGCCCTGACGGACGCAGGCGAGCAGTGGACCGATATGCGCTCCGACGTCTTTTCGGCGCTGGCCGATTGCGAACGTCCGGCTTCGGCTTACGATCTCGCCGAAAGCGTTTCGTCGCTACGCGGCAAGCGCGTGGCGCCCAACAGCGTCTACCGCATCCTGGACTTGTTCGTGCGCACCAACCTTGCTCGGCGAGTGGAGAGTGCCAACGCCTATGTCGCCAACAGCCATCCTGGCTGCCGTCATGACTGCATTTTTCTCATTTGCGATTCGTGCGGGGCGATCGTGCACATCGATGATGATCGTCTCACCGGCTCGCTGATCGGGGCGGCGCGCGAAGCGGGCTTTGCCGACGTGCGCCCGGTGGTGGAATTGCGCGGCACTTGCTCAAGCTGCAGTTAGCGCAAGTAGCATCGCCGCATGCGCGGTTAAGGGCGAGGGTAGGTTTTTCCTGTCATTCGAGGGACGACGCTCATATTGCACCTTCGCGCTATTCGACACCTCACTATCACGCGTGTACAACCCAGACATGACAGCCGATCCGGCAACGCCGCTCCTCGATACCGTCGCCACTCCCGACGACCTACGCCGCCTCAAGCCTGCAGATCTGCGACAGCTCGCAGACGAACTGCGGACGGAGACGATCTCCGCCGTGGGGCAGACCGGCGGCCACCTGGGCTCGGGCCTGGGCGTGGTCGAACTGACAGTGGCGATTCACTACGTCTTCAACACGCCTGACGACCGGCTCATCTGGGACGTGGGCCATCAGGCCTATCCCCACAAGATCCTGACGGGACGCCGCGATCGCATCCGCACGCTACGCCAGGGCGGGGGCTTGTCCGGCTTCACCAAGCGGTCCGAAAGCGAATACGATCCGTTCGGTGCTGCCCACAGCTCCACCTCCATCTCCGCCGCGTTGGGCTTCGCCATCGCCAACAAGCTTAAGAATGTGGCGGGTCGCGGTATCGCCGTGATCGGTGATGGCGCGATGAGCGCGGGGATGGCTTACGAGGCCATGAACAACGCGCGCGATGCCGGCAACCGGCTGGTCGTGATCCTGAACGACAACGACATGTCGATCGCGCCGCCGGTCGGGGGGCTTTCCTCCTACCTCGCGCGGCTGGTATCCTCGGGCCAGTTCCTGGGCCTGCGCGAGCTTGCCCGCAAGTTCGCGCGCAAGCTTCCCCGCCCGCTCCACAACGCCGCGCGCAAGACCGACGAGTTCGCCCGCGGCATGGCGATGGGCGGCACCCTATTCGAGGAACTGGGCTTCTACTACGTCGGCCCGATCGACGGCCACGATCTCGACGCTCTGGTCCCGGTGTTCGAGAACGTGCGCGACGCGGCCGAAGGCCCCTGCCTGATCCATGTCGTCACCAAGAAGGGCAAAGGGTACGCTCCGGCTGAAGAAAGCGCGGACAAGTACCATGGCGTCCAGAAGTTCGACGTTATCACCGGCGAACAGGTCAAGAGCGCGGGTGGACCGCCGAGCTACACCAACGTCTTCGCCAAGGCGCTGCTGGCCGAAGCCGAGGCGGACAAGCGGATCTGCGCTATCACCGCGGCGATGCCTTCCGGCACGGGTCTGGACAAGTTCCAGCAGACTTTCCCCGACCGCACCTTCGACGTCGGCATAGCCGAGCAGCATGCCGTCACTTTCGCCGCCGGACTCGCAGCGCAAGGCATGCGCCCCTTCTGCGCGATCTACTCCACGTTCCTGCAGCGCGCCTTCGATCAAGTGGTTCACGATGTCGCAATCCAGAACCTTCCGGTTCGATTCGCCATCGACCGCGCTGGCTTGGTCGGCGCCGATGGTGCGACGCACGCAGGTTCGTTCGACGTGACGTATCTGGCGACCCTGCCAAACATGGTGGTCATGGCCGCCGCTGACGAGGCCGAGCTGGTCCACATGGTCCACACCGCCGCGCAGCATGACGCCGGCCCGATCGCCTTCCGCTATCCCCGTGGCAATGGCGTGGGCGTGCCCCTGCCGGAGAAGCCCGAGCTGCTCGAGATCGGCAAGGGCCGCATCGTTCGTCAGGGCACCAAGGTCGCTCTGCTTTCGCTCGGTACGCGCCTCGGCGAGGCGCTCAAAGCAGCCGACACGCTCGAGGCAAAGGGCCTCTCCACCACCGTGGCCGACTTGCGCTTCGCCAAGCCGCTCGACAGCGAGCTCATCCGCAAGCTGATGCTCAGCCACGAAGTGATCGTCACGGTGGAAGAAGCGGCGATCGGCGGGCTTGGGGCGCATGTACTCACGATGGCGAGCGATCAGGGCCTGACCGACGCGGGTCTGAAGATCCGCACCATGCGGCTCCCCGATATGTTCCAGGACCACGACACGCCGGAGAAACAGTATGACGAGGCTGGCCTCAACGCGCCGCAGATCGTCGACACTGTGCTTAAAGCCCTGCGCCACAATAGCAGCGGCGTGAGCGAAGCCCGCGCCTGATGCCTCAGCCGCTTTGTGCGGCGGCGAGGAAAAGCAGGATCAGGCCCAGCACCGCAATCGCCATCTGCGGCGGCCGCAACCGTGCGAAGTAGCGCGGTGCGCTGCCTTGGCGCGCGGCGACCACTTCGTAAACCGGCACGCTGAGATATCCCACTGCCAGCCAGGATCAGGAAGGCGAGCGTAGGGGGCGCGGCGAGTGCAACCAGCCCGCACAGGAAACGCCACAGCATTATCAACACTTGGCTGAAGCGGGGCCCGCCTTCGGTGAAAAAGCTCAGGCCGCGTACGACCCCAGCCAGGAAGATCAGGATCGCAGCGGCCCATAGCTGCCCCAGCCAGACCGCCGGACCGTACCCCACAAGGGCCAGCACGCCCGCCAGCAGAATAGCAAGTACCGGTCCGTAGCCGAAAACCAGGCTGAGGACCGGTGTGCGTTTAGGCGTGTCGGTGCGGGGCTCGCTCACGCCTGTTCAATGCACGAGATGCGCTTGGGTTCTCTCCCCGTTTGCCTTGTCAGCGCGGCCGCACTGGCGGGTGCATTCCCGCCTCCTGCGCCTCAAGGCCGGCCTCGGGCAGCCCCTGCAGATCGTCGCTCACGTTGTTGTCCTGCAGGGTCTCGAGATGCATCCACTTCTTCACGAAGCGTGCAAGCACCAGCACGACCACGGCGACGCCGATCGTGAGCCAGCCGATCTTGGAATAGATCTCCAGCGTCAGTTCCTTGGTCATCTCGCCGCTTTCGCCGCCTGTCGCTTCGCCGATCTTGCCGGCGACGAAGTTGCCGACCGCAGTCATGTAGAACCAGGCGCCCATGATGAAGCTGCCCAGCGTTGCCGGCGCCAGACGCGTCATCGCGGAAAGACCGACAGGCGAGAGGCACAGCTCTCCGGTGGTCTGGAGCAGATAGATCAGGAAGACGAACAGGACCGGCGTCATCGCGGCCATGCCCACGGACTGGGCGCCCCAGACGAAAACGAGGAAGGAAAGCCCGACCTGAAGAAGCGCGAAGCCGAACTTGGCCGGCGCCGAAGGCTCGATACCCTTGCGTCCCAGCCACTGCCACAGTGCCGCGAAGATCGGGCCGAAGATCACGATGTAGATGGGGTTGATCGACTGGAAGAGGCTGGTCGGCACGCCGCCCTTGTCGACATACTTATCGGTATAGAGGTTCAGCGAACCGCCGGCCTGCTCGAACAAGCCCCAGAATACCGGGTTCAGCGCGATCAGGAACAGAATCGCAAAGATCCGCTCACGCGGTTCCTTGGGCAGCTTGAAGGCTTCGTACAGGGTGTAGCCCAGCATGCCGAGGCCTGAGACGATCAGCAGCGACTGGATCACGTCCTGGTACTGGACGAGCAGCCAGATTACGACCACCGATGCCGCGCCGATCCCATAGAGCGTCCACTCCAGCTTGCGCGAGAGCGCCTTGGGCGGCTCTCCATTGCCGCGTAGGGCCGGCTTGCCGAACACGAATATGATCATGCCCAACACCATGCCGATGCCTGCAAGGCCAAAGCCCCAGGACCAGCCGATCGTCTCACCGAGATAGCCGACGAGAATCGTGCCCAAGGCCGCACCGACATTGATGCCCATGTAGAAGACCGTGTAGGCCGCATCGCGGCGGGTATCGCGCATTCCGTAAAGCTGGCCCACGATCACTGAGATGTTGGCCTTCAGGAAGCCTGAGCCGACGATGATCAGCGACAGCGCAAGCCAGAACACGTTGATGGCGGGATCCGCTTGCTTCACGGCGGGGTCGGTCACCCCGTGCATCCCCTCGACAGCCATGAACAAGTGACCGAGCGCGAGGACGACGCCGCCGAACAGCACCGCTTTCCTCTGCCCCAGCCAGCGGTCAGCCAAATAGCCGCCGAGCACCGGAGTGATGTAGACGAGGCTGGTATAAGCACCGTAGATCAGGTTCGATTGGCCGTCACTGAAAAGCCAGAACTTCGCGAGATAGAGCACCAGCAGCGCTCGCATGCCGTAGTAGGAGAAGCGCTCCCACATCTCTGCGTAGAAGAGCACGAAGAGGCCGCGGGGATGCCCGGCAAACTCGCTGCTCTTGCGAGTGGCAATGATGCCACCGATCACGAGCACTGCGAAAAGCGCGACCGCGGCAACGGCAGCGATCCAGTCCCCCTCGTTCCAGACAGCGATATCCTTCATGCGAAGCTGAGTTCCTTGTGGTCGGCCAAAGGTGAAGACCTGTCCTGGTTAGCGGCCAATATGTTGTAGTGAAAGTGCAATGGTCGGCCCGGTGGCTCCGGACTTGTCCCGCACTTGCGCTACAGGCGGGCTGCGAAGCAGCGGCTCCGTCTCTCTCGGGCGTACCCCATTGCGGAAAAAACCGAATAGTGGCAGTTCCCCAGCTATGGGAACGGCACCTCCACATCCGCGAGGTGCGTTGACGGGGGTTTACATGATCCGGTCCGAATTGCTCCAGACGTTGGCCAAAGAGAATCCTGAATTGCGCCCCGACGACGTGGAGCAGGCTCTCGACACCTTCTTCGATGAGATCACCGAAACCCTCGCGGCCGGAGGCCGGGTAGAACTGCGCGGCTTCGGCGCGTTCTCGACACGCCAGCGCGACGGTCGCAAGGGCCGCAATCCTCGCACCGGCGAAGCGGTGGAAGTGCCGGAAAAGCGCGTGCCTTATTTCAAACCTGGCAAAGAGATGCGCGAGCGCCTCAACGTCAGCTGACGGCACGCCATTGCCCGAGGCTTGCCGATCTGCCACAGCCCTGTGTGGCCGAGCCCGTGCGGACGTGGCGGAATGGTAGACGCAGCGGACTTAAAATCCGCTTGGGGTTCCCAGTGCGGGTTCGAGTCCCGCCGTCCGCACCAGCTCGCATTCCCCCAAAGGCCGGAAAATCGAGGAACCCGCTGAGCGGCGTCCAGCGTGTTCCAAGCAGTTTCGGCAAAGAATACACCCTGGAGGCGCGTTCTGGGCATAAGGCGCTCCGGAAGGGAAATGCGTCAAAATCGGCTTCGACGGACGCAGGCATCAAGCCGCCAACTGTGGCGAGAACGCGCACAAGTTCGCTCACGAGCGCGGCCTCTGTTCAAGATCAAACCTTCTGGCGGAAGGCTCTGGCGCCAAAGATTCCGGCTTACCTTCGTGAGGCTATGTCAGAGCAGTTTGGCATCACCCATCGCAACCCCCGCACGCGCAGTGGACCAAACTAACCGCAGATAGATCAAAGGTCCGTGGAACTGCCAGCTGCCCTGGCGCCTTCTTGTGTACCTATCCGGCAGGGGAATAGACAGCGCTTTGGAAGCGCCCCAACTCCTCAAAACAATAAGCCTTCATATCGGCGCCCGAGAGCAGGGCGCGCTGCCAAGCGACGATGGAATGGAGTGCTTCGGGCAATGACCAGCGCGGCTGCCAGCCCAGCAGGGCGCGCGCTTTGGAAATGTCCAGTTTCAGAGCGCGAGCCTCATGGGGCTGAACGCCTTCGTCGACCGTCCATCGCGCGCCATCTCCCCACAACGTGCACAGGCGATCAGCAACCCATTCCACGGACTGTGCGTCTTCATCCCGCGGCCCAAAGTTCCAGGCGTCTGCTGCGATTTCTGGCCTATGGCAAAGCGACTGACACAAAACGAGATACCCTTCGAGTGCTTCCAAGACGTGCTGCCAGGGGCGAATCGCCAGCGGATTGCGGATCGTCGCCGGCTTACCTTCGGTGATCGCACGCAGGATGTCAGGGATCAGCCGGTCGGTTGCCCAGTCGCCACCACCGATCACATTGCCTGCTCGGCTCGAGGCGATGGCGGTCCTGCCGCCCGCGAAGAAGGACTGGCGATAAGCCGACGTAACCAGCTCCGCGCAGCCCTTGGAACTGGAATAGGGATCGAAGCCGCCCATGGGTTCATTCTCGCGATAGCCCCAAACCCATTCGCGGTTCTCGTAGCATTTGTCAGTGGTGACAATGCAGACCGCACGAACCGACGGCGCCCTGCGTACCGCTTCAAGTAAATGGACAGTGCCCATCACATTGGTTGCATACGTGCCCACAGGGTCGTCATACGATGCGCGCACGAGCGGTTGCGCAGCCATATGTATCACTATGTGCGGCTCATTCTCAGCGAGGGCGTTTGCGAGCACGTCGCAATTGCGGATGTCGCCAATTATGGACAGCATGCCCTGAGCCACCCGCGCTTGTTCGAACAGCGAAGGACTGGTTGGCGGCTCCAGCGCAAAACCGGTGAGATGCGCCCCCATTTGCTGCAGCCAAAGCGAAAGCCAACTTCCCTTGAAGCCGGTGTGGCCGGTCAGAAAGACGCGCTTTCCGACCCAGAAATCGGGGTCAACGGTACCGACATGAAGGTCGCTCACGATGGGCGGCCTCACCATATTCGCCACGGTGCCTCTCTCTTATCCCACAATTTGTTGAGCAACTGCTTATCACGAAGCGTATCCATCGGCTGCCAGAAGCCATGATGCTCAAAGGCCATCAGTTCACCGTCTGCCGTGAGATTGCACAGCGGCTCCTGCTCCCAATGCGTGGAATCGTCCGAGATGTAGTCGATCGCCCGGGGCGACATGACAAAGAAGCCCCCATTGATCATGCTGCCATCACCTTTGGGCTTTTCAAGGAAATGCGTGACCCGTTGATTCTCGATTTCCAGGGCACCGAAGCGTGCTGCGGGATAGGTCGCGGTCATGGTCACAAGCTTGCTATGCTCGCGGTGGAACGCGATCGATCTGGTGATGTCGATATCGCCGACCGCATCACCATAAGTGAACAGGAAGAATTCCTCGTCTTTCACATGGTCAGCGACCCGCTTGAGGCGCCCGCCCGTCATCGTATCGTCGCCCGTATCAACCAGAGTCACCTTCCATGGCTCCGCTCGTTTTTCATGCACGATCATCTTGTTCTCGCGCATGTCAAAAGTAACATCAGACATATGGAGGAAGTAGTTGGCGAAATACTCCTTTATGACATACCCTTTGTATCCACAGCATAAAACAAAGTCATTTACTCCATGCGCTGCGTATATCTTCATTATGTGCCATAAAATCGGTTGTCCGCCGATCTCGATCATTGGCTTGGGCCGCAGGTCTGTTTCCTCCGCGAAACGAGTGCCCAAGCCACCAGCGAGAATAACTAGCTTCATTTAAAAAGCCCCCGGTCAATATGAGCTGATGAACGCGCTGGGAAAGGCGACAAGCAGGCAATCTGAGCGCGGTGAAACACTAGGGCGGGTTCAACCATCGCATCGGCAACCGCGTACATATCCTCGCATCGCCCGGGTAGAAGCTATTTTCAACCAGCAGGTTCTGCACATCGCCCTGCTTTCCATTATAGACGGTGTCGCCGCCCGATAGCAGGTGAGCAGCCAATGCAAGGTGCGAGCGCAACTTTCACAACACCCCCGCCCTCCCGCGGAGCGCATCAGCCATTTTAGCTCATGTGGATAAAGGCCAGCGTGAACGGCATTGGCGCTAGGCGGCTTGGACAAGCTTCTCGCCGGCTTTTGGCTAAAGGACGTACGCTGATTGCACGTCGAGGCGTGTCGCCGGTGCGTCGTCCAATTCGGCGTGAAAGGTAAGGTCGCCCCTGCGGTCAATCGAGGCGGCCAGTTTCGTTGCACCTTGAGAAGAACCCGGCAGGCAAAATTTGGCTGTCGCTGCCAGAGCGGCGTAAACTCATCTATAATGTATCAGTCGGAATTGCTAGGAACGGTCGTACACATTGTTCTCGCTGACAGCGAGATAATCATGCTTCTATATTATGTATATGCAAGCCTCTTGTTCTATATTGATAAGTAAGTTCTACAACACGAGCAAACTTTTTCTGAGATGACGGAGTTAGTAGCCTATTCCTGCACAGTGCAGGCTATCTTCGGGCCGGGTCCGTGTGCAGAAGGCATCTTGCCAGGAAATGAGCTCGCATGGTCGAAATGCTCCCATTTTGAACGCTGCTAACGAAAAGCACGGCAGAGAGCGTGATGCATGGGCCAAGAAGACTACGAGGATTGGTATGAACATGGAGCGAAGGTGCCGGTTTTGTAACGCGGCCTTAGAATTTAGCTTTGTTGATCTGGGTTCGACCCCCCTCGCAAATAGCTTTCTGACGGCGGCGCAGTTAGAGCAGCCTGAGCCTTCCTATCCGCTGCATGCCCGCGTCTGCCACCACTGCTGGCTAGTCCAGGCCGATGCTGTGGTCCCCGCGCACGAGATCTTTGGCGAGTACGCCTATTTTTCGTCCATGAGCGAAAGCTGGGTGGAGCATGCCAGGCGATATGCCGCGACAACATGCGAGCGCTTTGCTCTGAACAAGCACTCCCAGGTCGTCGAGGTGGCGAGTAACGACGGCTATCTGCTCAAGCACTACGTTGCAGCTGGTGTGCCCGTCCTTGGTGTCGAGCCCGCGGAGAACATCGCGCAAGTAGCACGGTCCATTGGTGTGCCGACCGAGGCGCGCTTCTTCGGGCAGGATACCGCCAACGCTCTGGTGGACAGAGGCTTGGCGGCCGACTTGGTCATCGGCAATAATGTGCTGGCACATGTACCCGACATCAATGACTTTGTTGGTGGGCTGGCACGGATCATGAAGCCGGACGGCGTACTCAGCCTAGAGTTCCCGCACCTTCTGCGCCTCATCGAGGGGGCGCAGTTCGATACCATTTATCATGAGCACTTCTACTACCTGTCGTTGCTAGCGGTGGAGACGATCCTGGCCGCCCATGGCCTTGCCGTGTTCGACGTCGAGGAACTGCCGACCCATGGCGGGAGCCTGCGCGTATTCGCGCGACGGGCAAAGGGGGCGCACGAAGAAGTTACATCCGGCGTGAAGAAGGTGCGGTGTGACGAGGCTGCCGCGGGTTTCGACCATATTGACGCGTATACTACCTTCCAGAACAAGGTGGCGCCTATCCTAGAGGGCCTTCTGGCTTTCCTGAAGCAAGCAAGAGCCGACGGGAAAAAGGTTGCCGGCTATGGTGCCGCGGCGAAGGGTAACACCCTGCTTAATACTTGCGGGATCGGCGACGATCTGATCGATTATGTGGTCGATCGGAGTCCGGCCAAGCAGGGCAGGTTCATGCCGGGCAGCAAATTGCCCATCCTCGAGCCCGACCGGATTTTTGAAACGCGACCTGACTACGTGTTGATTCTTCCATGGAACATTCAGGACGAAGTGATCTCGATCAACCGGAGCGTCAGCGAGTGGGGCGGACGCTTCGTCGTGGCGGTGCCGGAACTGAGAGTGCTCGGATGAGGTTCCTGCCCACAGCAATTGCTGGCGCTTTCATCGTCGAGGCGGACCCCCGGGAAGATGAACGAGGCTCGTTTGCTCGCACGTTTTGCGCGAAGCTGTTCGCAGACCAAGGGTTGCCGTCGCACTATCCACAATGCAGCATTTCAGTCAACCACAAGCGGGGAACCTTGCGCGGCTTGCATTATCAGAAGGAACCTCAAGCAGAGGCCAAGCTGGTTCGTGTAACGCGTGGAACAGTTTTCGACGTTGCTGTAGATCTACGCACAGAATCTTCCACCTATTTGCAGTGGACGGCAGTCGAATTGAACGCGGTTCAGCGCAATGCACTCGCCATTCCAGCGGGCTGCGCTCACGGCTATTTGACTCTCGAGGACAACTGCGAGCTTTATTATCATTTGTCCAAGGATTATGCGCCTGACCTCGCTGGCGGCATTCGCTGGGACGATCCGCTCTTCGCTATCGACTGGCCGTTCGCACCGATTGTGATCGGAGCGCGAGACGCTGCCTACCCATCCTATCGTCAGGAGATCGTTCGTTGAACGACGTGAAACTCAGCATCTGTATCCCGACATATAACCGGGAAGCCTTTATTCGGAATGCACTGGAATATTGCGAACAGTATACCTTCAGCTTCCCCTATGAAATCGTCGTCTCAGACAACGCGTCGACCGATGCGACTGGCGCCGTGGTGGCAGAGTTCATCGCCAAAGGCCTGCCGATCCGTTATTTCCGCCGCGACGTAAACGGCGGATCTGGTCCCAATCTTGCCAACGCCTTTCACCATGCCACTGGCGAATATTCGGTCTACTTGGCGGATGACGACCTTCTGATTCCGAGCGCAGTAGAGGATGCGATTCGCTATCTCGACGGAAACCCCGATGTCGTCGCCTGCCATGCACCTTGGACGCTGTACGACGAGGTGGAAGACGTTGACCTGTCGCAGTTCTACTTTGTCAAGGAAGACCGCAAGTTCGAGAAGCAGAGCTTCTTTGAATTATTCTGCTTCATCACCGAAGGACACATTTTCCCGGAAATCGGCATCTATCGCTCCTCTGCTTTGCGGTCTTGCTGGGTTCCGCGTGATTTCTGCTTTTGGGCGTTTTCTTATTTAGCCCATTTTGTCGATCAGGGTGCCGTCACATTTCTCAAGCAACCGTTCTATCGATCCGTAGCCGTGTCGAAATGTGCCGCAACCCGCCAGCAAGCTGGCCATGATGATGTGATGACCTCTTGGGACAAGTATCGCGGCGGGCTTGAATACTATCTCCACATCGCAGCCCAACGGGGTGCGCTGGACATGTCTGAGGACGCTCGTGCTATCTACGAGCAGGTGTGTCGCATCTTCACGTTGATGCGCATGTCGGTTGCCATTCGTTTCTGGTACGCCAGAAAAGATTTCATAAAAGCATACGAATTATGCACGCGCATGATAATGGGTGGGCAGGGCAACCATCCGGAAGTCGTCCAGATCGCCAGCAACCTACCAGCGCTGGTTGGACTTCAAACATTGACTTATCAGGTCAATTCGACGTCCGGCATCAGCCACCTGATCATCAGCGGACAGGACGATTCCGCCGGCATCGGTAAACTGTTGTACGAGATAGGTCTGTCACCAAGCATTGTACTCGTCACGGACGCGTCAAGTCAGAATGCGGACCTGATCGATAAGTCCGCTATTTTCATCACTGACGACAGCCAGCGAGCGGGCTTTGTGGCCCAAGGTTATAACCCCAATCTGATCTTCTCGTTTCAGGAACTGTGTCAGCACGTTCTGATCTAGACAATGGGCATCGGGACGAACCAGCCGTGAGCAGCAGAATCTTCTACAGCAAGCCCTCCATTACCGAGTTGGAGCAGAGCTATGCCGCAGATGCGGCGGCAAACGGATGGGGGGCGCGTTGCTATGATTATATCGTGCGCTTTGAAAAGGCGTTTGGCGAATGGCTGGGCAGCCAACATACCATCGCAACCTCCAGCTGCACCGGTGCTCTCCACATGGGGCTAGCGGCGCTGGGCGTCGGGCCAGGTGACGAAATCATCCTAGCCGATACGAACTGGGTCGCGACGGTCGCTCCGATCCGGCATCTGGGTGCGACGCCGGTGTTCGTCGACGTATCCCCCGACAGCTGGTGCATCGATCCTGCCGAGGCGCAGCGGCATGTTACCGCGCGCACGCGGGCGATTATCGCGACGCATGTCTATGGCAATCTGTGCGATATGGATGCCTTGCTCGATCTGAGTGAACGGACGGGAGTGCCCATCGTCGAGGACGCCGCCGAGGCCATCGGGTCGGAATGGCGGGGGCGTCGCGCGGGTTCGATGGGGCTGTTTGGCACTTTCTCGTTCCATGGCACCAAAACGCTGACGACGGGCGAAGGCGGAATGTTCGTTACCAGTAACGATGCCTTGTACAGGACGGTCCAGACGCTCAGCAATCATGGCCGCGCCGTCGGACAGATCAAACAGTTCTGGCCCGAGATGCTAGGCTTTAAATACAAGATGTCGAACCTGCAGGCTGCCATCGGTTGCGGGCAGCTGGAGCGTGCCGACGAGCTTGTGATGCGAAAGCGAGCAATACTGGCGGAATATCGCGAGCGGCTGGCCGGACTGGACGGCGTTTCGATGAATCCCGAACCGCTTGGGACGATCAATGGCGCCTGGATGCCGACCGCCGTATGCGATCCGGCGCTAGGCGTCTCTCGCGAGCTGCTGCTAACCGCGTTTGAAGCGGCAAACATCGACGCTCGCCCGTTCTTCCATCCCTTGTCCAGCCTGCCAATGTTCGAAGACAAGCGGGCGAACGTCAACGCTTGGGATATTCCAAAGCGCGCGATCAACCTGCCCAGTTATCACGAGATGGAAGACGCCGATATTGATCGGGTTGCGGATACTCTCATCAGGGTGGTCCGCGGCGCACAAGGAAAGATGCGAGCGACATGACTGCCAAGGACGATCGCGCCGAATTCGAGGCGCACAAGCGTGAAATGGCGCTTGCGCTGGGCCGTGACAAGGAAGCTTTCGAACAAAGCCTCTCCACGCTCGTCACGCTCGATAGATACGACTATGCTTATCTCTGGTCCTGGATGGGATTGCCCATCATCCAGATGCCCGCTGACGTGATGGCGACGCAGGAGGTGATTTGGGCCAACAAACCGGATGTCATCATCGAAACCGGCGTGGCGCGTGGCGGCTCGATGATCTTCATGGCGTCTTTGCTCAAGATCATCGGTAGCGGCAAAGTGATCGGCGTCGACATCGACATACGCGCTCATAACCGCGAATCCATAGAGGCTCACCCGCTAGCTCCGCTCATCACTCTGATCGAAGGATCTTCCATCGCATCCGAAACAGTGGCGCGCGTCCGCGAGGCGATACCGTCCGGTGCATCGGTGATGGTTGTACTCGACAGCAACCACAGCCGCGATCATGTGCTTGCTGAGCTGCGAGCCTATGGTCCGCTGGTTACGCCAGGCCAGTATATAGTGGTAGCCGACACGCTATTGGGCTTGAGCCATCCATCCCAAACGCCGACGAAGCGATCCGCCATTTGGCATCCCGGCAATGAGCCGTACACCGCCCTCCAAGCCTATATGACGGAAACCGATCGGTTTGAGGTCGACGAGGCGTTGAACGGTAAACTCGTGCTTTCCAGCTCACCGGGAGGATACGTGCGATGCAAGAAAAGGTGAAGCACGTTCCCCCCAGCGTCCTGATTCGAGAGGCGTGTGGGGACGATTTGCCGCTGCTGTTTGCGCTCCGCTGCAACCTTGCGCTCCAGTCGCTGCTGTTAACGGTGCCAGACGCTCTGGACGATGCCGCTCTACAAACTTGGATCGCGCGTCGGCAAGGCGAGCCGGGCGGCCTTTTTCGGATGGTAGAGGATGCTGTCAGCGGCGAGGCCGTCGGTTTTGTTCAGGTTGCCCAAGTCCATCGCCGCAACCGCAACGGCTATCTGGGAATTTCGCTGACGGAGAATGCTCGCGGGCGCGGTCTGGGGCAGGCGGCGCTGCGCGAATTGCTCCACGTCTCACGCCACGAACTGGGTTTGCACAAAGGTCTGGTAGAAGTGCGGGTCGATAATGTGGCGGCGCTCCACGCCCATCTCCAAGTTGGCTTTCGCATCATCGGCACATTGAGTTCTCATTTCATCGACGCGACAGGTGCAGCGCACGACGTCCTGCTCCTGGAACACATGCTAGAGGGCGTGATATGAGCGCCGTCGTCATTAGCCAGCCGATGCTTTTTCCATGGCCGGGCTTCTTCGAAGGGTTGATGCTGGCTGATATCTATGTCGATCTCGACGATGTACAGTTTTCAAGGGGAAGCTTCACCAATCGTGTTCAATTGAAATTTCCCGAGGGACGCCGCTGGCTGACGGTGCCGCTAGAGGGCAAAGGCAGCTTTCAGCCGATTGCCGAACTCCAAACCGCGGCAGGTGATTGGCGGGAGCAGCATCGGCGATTGGTGCAGGCTTCTCTGCGCGATGCACCCTATCTGACCGACGCTCTGGTGCTCATGGATGAAGTTTACGCACGTGAGCAGCTATGTGACCTGCTGATCGCCAGCATCGCCATACCGGCTGCGTATCTGGGGATCACGAGCGGCCGTCGGGTTTGCAGCCACGAGCTTGGTATTGCAGGACAATCGTGGACGCGGGTACTGGACATCGTGCAGCATTTAGGTGGAAATCGCTATATTACCGGCCATGGCGCAGCAGGTTACCTCGATCATCGAGCGTTCGAGGCGGCGGGTGTGTCGGTCGACTATATCGACTATAGCTGTACACCTTGGCCGCAGGGGGCGGGGGCCTTTACGCCCTACGTCTCTATTCTCGACCTCATCGCATGGACTGGACCAGCCGCGGCCGATTATCTCAAGCCACGCACGCTGCCCTGGCAAGCACATCTGGAACGTACGGCGGCTGCGACATGGCAGTGACTATTTCTCAAGAGGATCAGCAGCACTTCGTTGAGAAGGGCTACGTCGTCCTTCGAGGCTTTTATGACCTCGCAGCCGATGTCGCTCCCATTCAGGAAGGCATTCGCAGCATCGTGGCGCTCGTATGCGGCAAGTATGGCATCGACGCGCCGACCGGCACCGCCGCCGAAGCTATGACAATTGCCTATCCGTCCTTGATTGCGTCCAATCGTGCTTGGGGCGGCGAAGTCTACGATGCCGTCAAGCAGATCCCGGCTTTTTTGAGGATGGTGTCGCAGGACCGAAATGACGCCGCTTTTCGTGCGCTACGGCCAGATAGTCTGCCGGGCATCGCGGCGGGCAGTTTCGGCATCCGTATAGATAATCCTGGCGAGGAGAAATTCCGGGCGCACTGGCATCAGGAATTCCCATCCCAGCTGCGCAGCAGTGACGGCGTCGTATTCTGGTCACCTCTAGTTCCGGTGACAGAGGAGTTGGGGCCGGTACAGATTGCCGAAGGTTCCCAAGCTGAAGGGCCGATTCCCGTCTACCTTGACGACAAGGGGGTCGGCGCGACCGGGGCTTATGCGTTGCACCTGGAGCAAGGCAAAGAACGAGTCGCTCGCTATAACTGCGCCGCCCCACTAACCGAGCCGGGTGACCTCATCGTACTCGATTTCATGACGCTCCATCAGTCAGGTCGCAATCTTGCGGCCTTCCCGCGCTGGAGCATTCAGTTCCGGCTGTTTAACTTTGCCGATCCTTTGGGAATCCGCATCGGCTGGCGCGGTTCCTTCGCGGCGGGAGAGGATTTCGCCGAGATTATGCCCGGTCTGGTGGCGAGGAGCTAGGATATGAGGGCAATGGCTCTTTGTCGGGTCTGCGGCAGCACGCTGGGGGAGCCCGCCTATCAGGCCGCCGCCCCCGCTTTGACCTCGATCATGACTGCGCTCAACAGCGATACGGTGGTGCACGTCTGTGAGCGATGCAGTCATGCCCAGTGCCCAAACATGCCAGACATCCAGACATTTTACGACACGACGTACCGCATTTCGCTGGAGGCGGATGACCATGACCAGCTGTTCGCTCTAGCGGCGGACGGGCGGCCGCTCTACCGTACGGATCACCAGGCCGCCATCAGCCTGCGGATGTTGGAACTGCCACCAGGCGCGCTAATCCTCGATTATGGCGCGGCGAAATCCGATACGCTACGCAAGCTGGTAGAGCACCGGCCCGACATAATTCCGCATGTCTTCGACGTCAGTAGAGACTATGTGTTCGCCTGGCAGGATTGGGTTCGGGCTGAGCATCAGGCGACCTACACGATCGATCCGAGTTGGCATGGCAGGTTCGACGCAGTGATGAGCCACTTCGCCATCGAGCATGTTGCCGAACCCATCGCGTTCCTCGCTCAGATTCGTGCGGTGCTGAAGCCGGGTGGCCGACTGCTCATATCGCTGCCAGACGTGCATGCTAATCCTGGTGACATGATCGTCGTCGACCATCTCAACCATTTCACCGATCCGTCCATTCGCCATGCCCTCAAAGCAACAGGCTTTACTGTGAACGAGATCAATCGGGCGGATTTCCCAGGTGCTTTCTTTGTCAGCGCAACGGCCCGCGAAGGCAACTTAGCCGGACCAGAGGACGGTGTGGCTGCGGCGACCGCGCAGAATAGGGAAATCTGCCGCTTCTGGAAGAAGGCGTATGCCAGCTTGACACAAACGCGCGACCGAATGGCGGGCCAGCGCTGCACCATCTACGGCGCGGGCTTCTACGGCAGCTGGATTGCGCAACAACTGTCAGGTGCGATGGATGTAGTCGCCTTTCTCGATCAAAATCCGAAGCTGCACGAAAGTCAGCATATGGGCATTCCGGTGCGACACCCTGCTGAACTGGACGAAACCGTAGACACCATCTTTATCGGCCTGAACCCACTCAAAGCGCGCGCAATCATGGCGTCCGTGAGCTTTCCCACCCATCGCGACCTCAATCTAGTTTGGTTGGATTAAAGATTACGACGGAAGTGGCAACCACAGCGTGCAGTGAAAAGCTTTGAGGTTGCGCTCAGCGCCTCAGACCATCAAATGCCAGAGGCTTCCAAGTTGTCCAGATCGCCTTGTGTGGCCGCCGAGAAGGAAACGTCGATGTCGCTGCGTCCCTTTCACCTGGCCTTCCCTGTTCATGACATCAACGCGGCGCAGGCGTTCTGGGGCGATCTGATGGGTTGTGCCGAGGGGCGAAGCGCTGCGGAGTGGATCGACTTCAACTTCTACGGCCATCAGATCGTGGCACATCTCGTGTCCGGCGCGGAGCTGAGCGACGCGGCGGGCAATGCCGTGGACGGGCATCATGTGCCGGTCCCGCACTTCGGCATCGTGCTGGAGATGAAGCATTAGCAGGCGCTGGCCGATCGCCTGATCTCGGCAGGATCTCATTTCGAGATTGAGCCGCACGTCCGCTTCAAAGGTGAGCCTGGCGAGCAGGCCACCATGTTTTTCCGGGATCCCAGCGGCAATGCGATCGAGATGAAAGCGTTCGAGAACCTGGACCAGCTCTTCGCCACCTGACCGACGCTCATGACCAGAGCCGACGATCTCGGTGGCGGAGCCCGACCTTTACGTGATCACGTCCGGTGCAGCGCGTCCCGTGTGCTCTGCAATTCCCGCAATCTCCTCGGCCGCGTTGATTTGGTGAGCGAGCATCGCGGCCGTCTCTGCGTCCAGGTCGCCGGAAGGCGGAACGTAGCTCTCGAGGTAGACGCGCAGGGTCGCGCCTTGGGTGCCAGTGCCTGAAAGACGGAATACCACGCGGCTTCCGTCGTCGAACAGTATGCGCAGGCCCTGATTGGCGCTTATAGAGCCATCGACCGGATCGGTGTAGGAGAAGCTGTCCGCCACCGCCACGGTGAGCGGGCCGAAACCACGGCCGGGCAACTCGCCCAGTCTAGCCTTCAAACCTTCCATCAGCGCATTAGCACGATCGGTATCGATGCCTTCATAGTCGTGGCGCGCGTAGTAGTTGCGGCCGAACCGCGCCCAGTGCTCGCGCGCGATCGCATCGACGCCGACGCCGCGCGCCGCCAGGATGTTTAACCAGAGCAGCACCGCCCATACGCCATCCTTCTCGCGGACGTGATCGGAACCGGTGCCGGCGCTTTCCTCGCCGCAGATGGTGACTTTGCCCGCATCCAAGAGGTTGCCGAAGAACTTCCATCCGGTAGGCGTCTCGAAGATCGGCACATTCAGCGCCTCGGCCACGCGGTCGGCCGCAGCGCTGGTCGGCATGGAGCGGGCTATGCCGGCGAGGCGCCCGCGATAGGCCGGCGCCACTTCGATGTTGGCGGCCAGCATCGCCAGCGAGTCCGAAGGCGTGATGAAGCGGCCGCGTCCGATGATGAGATTACGGTCGCCATCACCATCCGAAGCAGCGCCGAGGTCAGGCGCATCGGCGCCCATCATCAGATCGTAGAGTTCCTTGGCGTGGATCAGATTGGGATCGGGATGATGGCCGCCGAAGTCCTCAAGCGGCGTGCCGTTCACGACAGTCCCTGCGGCAAGGCCCAGCCGCCTTTCGAGGATCTCATGGGCATAAGGGCCTGTCACCGCGCCCATCGCATCGAAGCGCATCGTGAAGCCGGACTTCACCATCGCGCGGATCGCTGCGAAGTCGAACAGGGTTTCCATCAGATCGGCGTAGTCGGCGACGGGGTCGATCACCGAAACCGTCATGCCCACCACGACCGTTTCGCCGACGGCGTCCAGGTCGATGTCATCCGCTTCCACGGTCAACCAGCGGTCGATGGTCTTGGTGCGCTCGTGAATGGCACCGGTCACGGTCTCAGGCGCGGGGCCGCCATTGGTAATGTTGTACTTGATGCCGAAGTCTTCGTCGGGGCCGCCCGGGTTGTGGCTGGCCGAAAGGACCAGGCCTCCGCTGGCCTCGTACTTGCGGATCACGTGGCTCGCGGCGGGGGTCGAAAGAATGCCGCCTTGGCCCACCAGCACGCGATCATAGCCGTTGGCAGCCGCCATTCGGATCGCCTGCTGGATGACGGTGCGGTTATGGAAGCGCCCGTCACCGCCAATTACCAGCGTGGCCCCCGCTTCGGGCTTCACCACGTCAAACACGGCCTGAATGAAGTTCTCGGTATAGCCGGGCTGCTGAAACACCCGCACTTTCTTGCGCAGGCCGGAAGTGCCGGGTGCCTGACCCTCAAACGGGGTGCTCTTCATTGTGACGACGTGACGCACCTAACATCTCCAAGGCGACGATTTCGTTCGGACTGGAGGAGTAGCAGAGAAATACGCGCTGCCAATGACTGGAGCGGAAAACCTCGCCCTCGCTTCTTGGCTTTATACCTTTGTTAGGAGCCCACCGCGTAGAATCAGACGGGAATCCTGAATAGCGGCGTGGTCAGATCGGGCGCAGCTGGAAGGCTTAGGGGCGATGGAAGACTTCGGTGACAGCAAGGAAAGCCGGAACGAGGCAATCGGCACCGGCGCTGAGATGCGCGGGGCACCTCGCTTCACGCTCATGCTGCGCAGTGCCAAGCTGATCGCTGACAGCACCGAATATCTATGCATTATCCGCGACGTTTCGGAGACCGGCATCAAGCTGCGGTTGTTCCACCAGCTTCCCGACGCTGGAACGCTGATGATCGAGACGCCCGGCGGCCAGCGCTATCCCATGCAGTTGGTCTGGGCGGTCAGCAATGAGGCGGGTTTTCGCTTCGACTACCGAATCGACGTCGACACCTTCGTGTCGCAGGGAAGTCCCTACCCCAAACGCCCTCTGCGGCTGCGAGTGCATCACCCCGCCTGCGTCAAGATCGGCGCGGAGTCTCTGCCCGCCACGATCCTCGACATCTCGCGGCAAGGTGCGCGGATCGAAAGCGAAACCCGGCTCGCCATCGGCCAGAGGTTCTGCCTGGAAGCGCGCGAACTGCCCTTGTTCGAAGCCACCGTGTGCTGGCGCCGCGTGCCGGAATATGGGCTCGCCTTCGCGCAAGTCATGGGTCTGGACGAGCTGGCTCAGCGCGCCGCGCGCATGAACCGCTCACCCCTCCCCGCAAGCGCGAAAGCGTCTGAGTATCAGGCCGGACGGAACGTCATCGCCGCGCCGTTCATGCAATAGCGCTTGCCGGTAGGCTTCGGCCCATCTTCGAAGACGTGGCCGAGGTGCCCTCCGCAACGCGCGCAATGCACTTCGGTGCGCGGCAGTCCCAGCTTGAAGTCCGTGGATGTGCCGACCGCGCCGGGCAAAGGCTTCCAGAAACTAGGCCAGCCCGTGCCGCTCTCGAACTTAGTGGCCGAGGAAAACAGCGGGTGCCCGTCGGCGGCACACTGGAAAGTCCCTTTGCGGTGCTCGCGATTGAGCGGGGAGGAGTGCGGACGCTCGGTGCCCTCCTCTCGCAGGATGTGGAACTGCGCGGGCGTCAGGCGCTTGCGCCACTCGGCTTGGGAATACCGCACCGGATAAGCCTTCGCTTCTGCGGGAGCGCTCCCGCAGGCGCCGATCACCGGCATGGCGGCGCCGATCGTCAGCCATCCCAGGATTTGCCGTCGTGACGCCTGCGGCGTTGCGCTCTCCGCGTGGTTTCTGTCTTCGGTGTTCATGGTTGTGAAGTCGACACTGCGGGCTTAATTTTCAATGTGATAATTCAGACACTTGCGCTTTCCCGCGCCGCCTGAAGAACCGGCGCTTGCGCACCCCGGCAGGTCCCGACTTCATCACGCGGCGGCGGAACAGTTGCGAACCTGCGCGCACCATGACCAGAACGCACAGGCTCTGCCATGCCAGCGCCAGCAGATGCTGGCCAAGTCCCGGCTGCTGCGCGGCGCGCGCGATCATCGCGTAAGGAGAGCTGAAGGGAAACACGATCGCGAAGATCTCGGCCGCGCTGCCCGGTTGCATCATCGCGAAGCTGGCCAGGAAGAACACCACCAGCTGCATCATCGTGGCGGGCATGGAGAGCGTCTGCACTTCGCGCACGGTGGTCGCCAGCGATCCCAGCGCGAGGAAAATCGAGCCGAGCAGCAGGTATGCCATCGCGAAGTAGACGACGCCGAGCGCCAGCATCGCCGGCCAGCCCACGGCGGGCGCAGGCATGGCCGCCATGTTCGCGCCCGAGCCCAGCAGGAACAAGCCGACGGCCGATCCCCAGACGGCAATGCCCACGAACGAGATGGCCAGCATTGCGAACAGCTTGCCGAAAAACACCGCGTCCATCGGGATCGCCGCCGCCAGAATTTCGATGACCTTGTTGCCCTTCTCCTCCACGAGGTTGGACAGCACCATGCCGGCCAGCAGCATCGTCAGCAGGAACAGCAGCGTCTGTGCGCCCTGTGCCGTGACCAGCTGCCCCGTGCGCTCGCTGGCGGTCGTCGATGCGGTGCTGTGCAGGACGACCTCGGGCGCGGGGCCCGGCACGCCCTTGATGGCGCTGGCAGCGATCAGGGCCACCGGTCCCCGCCAGTCCTCGATCTGCTCCTTTGTGCCGGTGAGGACCGGGCGCTCAAGGCTCCCGGTCAGCACGGCTGCCACGTTGCCGCGGTCACCGGCCAAGACCTTGCCCGAGTCGTAGGTCTCTCCGGGTGCGAGGCGCTGGAGGACGACCGTGTCCGGCACCCTTCCCCCCAGCGTTTCCGCAAGCTGCGCGCGCGCCTTCTGCATGGCCGCGACATCGGCGCTCGCCATCGCCAGGCCGAGCTGCGGGCGCTCCACCGTCTCGCGAAGCTGCGCGCCCACGCCGCCCGCGAAGCTGGCGACGACGATGGGAAACAGCGGGCCGAGCAGGAAGAACAGAAAGCTGCGGCTGATCAGGATCGCCATGAAGTCCCGCCACGCGACGACATACGCCGCCGCGAACAACGAGAGTCGACTGCCCCGTGTGGAGTGCTCGACCATCATCGCATCTCCTCGTCGCCCGCACCGGCTTCGAGCGCCCGTGCCGCTGCTTCCCCCGCAATTGCGACGAAGGCGTCGTGCAGCCCGGCTCGCTCGATCGACAGCGACAGGATGCCCGCGTCACCTTCGATGAGCGTGCGAAGCAGCGGCTCGACGCCGGTGTCCGGCAGGGCGAAGTGCCAGAAGCGCCCCTCCTGCCGTGCGCCTTCCGGCAGCGCCGCCAACCACGGACCGGTACTGGCGCGCGTCTCCAGCCGGACTTGCGCCGGGATGCGATCGCGCGCGACATCGACCGGGCCGGCGAACGGCACTTTGCCGCCGGCGATGATCGCCACTTCATCACAGAGCCGCTCGGCATGCGCGATGACGTGCGTGGAGAAGATCACCGTCGTGCCCTCATCAGCCAGTCCGCGAATCATCTTTTCCAGCTTGCCCTGGTTGAGCGCATCGAGGCCGGAGAACGGCTCGTCCAGCACCACCAGGCGTGGCCGATGAACCAGAGTGCCCAGGATCTGCACTTGCTGCGCCATGCCCTTGGAGAGCTGACGGATCTGGCGGTCGGCCGCGTAGCCCAGGCCGTGCCCCTCCAGCAGATCGCGCGCACGGCGGCGCCCCTCGCGCAGCGGCAATCCGCGCAATGCGCCCACGAAGGCGATCGCCTCGACCGCTTTCATCGCCGGGTACAGCCCACGCTCCTCCGGCAGGTAACCGATGGCCCGCGCCACGTCGTGCGGCCGCTCCGCGCCAAGCACGCGGCGGTACCCCGCATCGGGATCGATGATGCCGAGCAGCATGCGCAGCGTGGTCGTCTTACCCGCGCCGTTGGGCCCAAGGATGCCGTAAATCGCGCCTTCCGGCACCGCCAATTCCACGCCATCCACCGCGGTGAAGCCGTCGAAGCGCTTGACGAGGCCCCGCGCCTCAATGGCGAGAGGCCGGGTCGCGGCTGCATTGCCCGCCAAGCGTGCTTCTCCTATCTGGGCCTTCATGCAGGCGCTCGTACCTCGTGCCACGTCAACGACAGCATCCGCAAGCACGGTTAACACAGAGCTAAGCGGGTTCGTCCAGGCATTGCAGGCGAAAGCCCTCGAACTGGGCTTCTGCGCCTTCGGCATCGCGCCTGCCGGCCAGGACGAGACGCACGGGGATCGCCTGTCCGCCTGGCTCGCACAAGGTATGCACGGCACGATGGAGTGGATGGCAGAGCGCGCGCACCAGCGCTGCGCCCCGCAAGCGCTGTGGCCCGAAGCGCGAAGCGTGATTGCGCTGGGCATGAGCTATGCCCCCGCCAACGATCCTCTGCGTTTGGCGGACCATTCCGATCTGGCGCGGATCTCCGCCTATGCCCAGGGCGCGGACTATCACGACGCGCTCAAGAAAGCGCTCAAGGCCCTGGCGCGCTGGCTGATCGAGGCAGCGCCGCGCCATGGCATTCCCGCGCCCGAGGTCAAGGTCTTCACGGACACCGCGCCCGTCATGGAGAAGCCGCTGGCGCAAGCGGCGGGGCTTGGCTGGCAAGGCAAGCACACCAACCTCGTCAGCCGGGAGCACGGCTCCTGGCTCTTCCTCGGTGAGATCTACACCACACTCGAGCTGCCGGTCGGATCGCAGCTGCGCGATCACTGCGGCTCCTGCAGCGCCTGCCAGGACGCCTGCCCCACCAACGCGTTTCCGGAGCCCTATCGGCTCGATGCGCGCCGCTGCATCAGCTATCTGACGATCGAGCACAAAGGGCCGATACCCGCCGATCTGCGGCCGACGCTTGGCAATCGCATCTATGGCTGTGACGATTGCCTGGCGGTCTGCCCCTGGAACAAGTTCGCAGAGACCGCCCACGCACACCGTGCCTATCTGCCGCGCGGCGAACTGACCGCACCCGAACTGCGCGACCTGCTGACGTTGGACGATGCGGCCTTCCGCAAGCTGTTCAGCGGCTCACCCATCAAGAGGATCGGCCGCGACCGCTTCGTCCGCAACTGCCTCTACGCGGCAGGAAACAGCGGCCGTCCCGAACTTCTCGAACAAGTCGCGCCGCTGCGGGGCGATCCGAACCCCGTCGTCGCGGAGGCAGCGGACTGGGCCGCCTCGCGACTTGTCGCCACCGAAGTTACAGCAGCTCCTTGAGCGGCACGCCCTTGTCAGCCAGCGCGGCGAGGTCAGGCCTGACGCCAGCCTCTATCAGCTTGCGCCCCTGCACGTAGTCCTTGACCGTGTTGACGCAGTCTAGCGCAAGGACCTTGCCTTCCCTGAGGTACACGACGCTGAAAGCGCGATCCTCGGGATTGCCGCGCACGACGCTGCGGTCGTAACCAGCGTTGATCCCGGCGGTCTGCAGGCGCAGATCATACTGGTTGGACCAGAACCACGGGAACGCCTTGTACGGCTTCTCATCGCCGCAGATTGCCTTAGCCACGCAAGTCGCCATGTCGTTGGCGTTCTGCACCGATTCCACGCGCATGACGTTCCCGCCCGCAAAGTCGCAAGCGAAGGCCGCGCAATCGCCCACGGCATAGACGTCAGGCAGCGAGGTACGGCAGAACTCATCGACGTCGACGCCGTTGGCGCCCGAAGCGCCCGCAAGGATCAGCGGGCCTACGGCGGGCACGATGCCAATGCCCACGATCACCGCCTGCGCGGGAAGCTCTTCGCCGTCGGCCAGCCGCACGCCCGTTACCTTGTGACCGTCACCGATGATGCAATCGACTTTCACGTCGGTCCGCAGATCGACGCCGTGATCGCGATGCTCCTTTTCGTAGAAGGCAGAAAGCTCCTCACCCGCCACGCGGGCGAGGACGCGCGGCAAGGCTTCGAGCAGCGTCACCTTACAGCCCATCTTGTTGAGCACAGCGGCCGCTTCCAGACCGATGTAGCCGCCACCGACCACGACGATCTGGTTGGTGCCGTCATCGACCTCGGCCATCAATGTGTCGCAGTCCTGGCGGGTGCGGACCGCGTGGACGCCGGCCAGTTCCGCGCCGGAGCAGGACAGTCGGCGCGGATCGCCGCCCGCAGCCCAGACCAGCTTACCGTATTCCAGCTTGTTTCCGTTGGAGAGCGTCACCTGGTGCGCCGAAGCATCGACCTTCGTCACCTCCACGCCGAGTTCAAAGTGGATTTCCTTTTCCGCCCAGAACGTCGGTGGACGAATATAGAGGCGGTCGAACGTCTTCTCGCGCGCGAAGTACTCCTTGGAGAGCGGCGGGCGTTCATAAGGATATTCCGGCTCGCGGCCGATCACCACGACGGTGCCAGTGAACCCATTTTGCCTGAGCGCGATCGCGCACTGTGCGCCTGCGTGCCCGGCTCCCACGATAACGACGTCTGCTTTTTCCATGCGCCGTTCGATCCGGCAAAAGCGCCTGCGCGTCAATGGGGCGCGGATCGGCGGCTTGTCTCCATCGGCAGAGCGTTCGCGCCCAGAGCGTCGGGCCAGAGCGTCACTCTAGAGCGTCAGGCCAGCGCTTCCATCGTCAGCTCTAGCGAGCGGCGCTGCGCATCGGGATCATAGGTCGATCCTGACACGATCAGTTCGTCCGCCTGGGTGCGAGCGAGGAAAGCCTCGATCCCGGCGCGCACCGTCTCGGGTGAGCCGATCGCGCTGACCGAACGCATCTGGTCGAGCATGGCCAGCGCGCCGGCGGGCAATGTTGCACGGTAGTTGCGGATCGGTGGTTTCATTCGCCCCGGCGAGCCGGAGCGCAGCGCCACGAACGCCTGCTCGTTGGTCGAGGCGAGGTACTGCGCCTCATCGTCCGTCTCGGCCGCGATGACGTTGATCGCTGCCATGAAGTGCGGCTTATCGAGCGTCTCCGACGGCTTGAAGCGCTCGCGGTAGATCGCAGCCGCCTGGTCGAGCAGGGCCGGCGCGAAGTGCGAGGCGAACGCATAAGGCAGGCCCAGCATGGCCGCGAGCTGCGCCCCGTAGAGGCTGGAGCCCAGTATCCACATCTCGACCGCCGCGCCCGCAGCTTGCGGCGCCGCCACGCCTGATACGGCTTCGCCTGAGAACCGGGCCTGCAGCTCGACCACGTCCTGCGGAAAAGCTTCCGACGCCTTCACGATGTCCTTGCGCAGCGCATAGGCGAGGCGCCCGTCGGCACCGGCTGCGCGGCCAAGGCCAAGGTCCACCCGGCCCGGGAACAGCGCGTCCAATGTGCCGAACTGCTCGGCAATCACATAAGGGTTGTGGTTTGGCAGCATGATACCGCCTGCCCCGATGCGGATCGTGCTTGTGGCGTGACCGATGTGCGCGAGCACGACGGAGGCGGCGCCACCCGCAATGCCATCCATGCCGTGGTGTTCTGCCACCCAGTAGCGGGCATAGCCGGCCTTCTCCGCAGTCTGCGCCGTCTTCGCGGACTCAGTGAGGGCCTCGGCGACAGTTCCACCTTCGCGGACGGGCACGAGGTCAAGAACGGAAAGAGGTGTCATGGCTTGGCGGCTCCTGGATTGGCCTCGGCCGGATTGGCGTCCAGCTGCGCGAGGTACCCTTTCGCGGTCTTGGCAGCCTCGCTGTCGGGCGTACCGGCCACAACGGATTGCCAGCTCTTGCGCGCGGCGTCTTCACGACCAGCCAGTACCGCGATTACGCCTGCTTCAAGTCCGATCTCGGGATCGCGCGGAGCGAGCTGCGCGGCCCGTTCGATCTGCGCCTGGGCTTCGGCCAGCTTGTTCTGCCGCCGAGAGAGCGTGGCCGAAAGGAGCCATGCCTGCGGATTGCCGGGCACCGCTACACGGGCGTCGGCTAGCGCTTGCGCCGCCTGATCCTGTTGCCCCAGCGCCACCAGCGCGCGGGCCCGATCAATAGCGATGGTGCCAAGCAGCTCGGTATCCTTCGCGATCTTCACGTCGGCCTGCGCGGTATCGAGGATCGGCAGCGCGACATCGGCCGAACCGCCGGCCAAGGCCGCATTTCCGGCCATCGCTCCCAATCGTGCGCGGCTGGCGAAGTTCGCGGGACCAGCCGAATCGCGGGCGCGGAGGAAAGCCGCGCGGGCCTCGTCCCAGCGTTCCATCGCACCCAGCGCCGCGCCAAGGCACAAGCCGGCTCGCACCCGCTCTGCACCCTGAGCGCGATCAAGAGCGTTTTGCGCCGCGATGGCGCCAGCGGCCGGGCTGGACACCATCTCGTCCATGCAGCCCGCCGTCCGCACGCTCGGCAACACCGGTCCCGCGGCCTGAGCGCTCTTGCGCGCTTCGATGCTCTTGCGGTCGAGGATCTCGGGCGGCAACTGGCTGACTGTGGCGCCATATTGCAGGATCAGAAGGAGCAGCGACATGGAAGGTCTCCGGGGCTTGTCAGTCGGGCCAGCCGGCGATCGCGCCCACAGCGTCGAGCAGCAGCGCAATATCGGCATCACGCGAGAGGCGATGATCGCCGTCCTTGATCAGCGTGATCCGCACCGCGTCTGAACGCAGCGCTTCGGCGAGACGCAAGGAGATTGCCCAGGGTACATCCGGGTCCTGCTGGCCGTGGAGCAGGCGCGCCGGACACGTGAGCGCGATCTCGCTGCCGAGCAGAAGGTTCGCCTGCCCATCGGCCCAGAAGCCGGCATAGGTGGGTGTCCGCTCGGGACCATAGGGATTGTCGGCCCAGAGCGTCTCACCCGCAGCGAGGCGCGCCTGGTCTTCACTCGTGTTGCCCCAGTCAGTGAAGTCGGGCGCCGGCGCGATGCCGACCAGACCGGCGACTCTTTCCGCCGGCAGCGCCAGAGCGACCAGCAGCATCAGCCACCCGCCCATCGAAGAGCCGGCCAGAACCACGGAGCCGGGGCAATGAGCCTCGATCAGGGACAGCACTTCCTCACGCCAGCGCGAGAGCGTGCCATCGGCAAATTCGCCCGAGCTTTTGCCGCAGCCGGAGTAGTCCAGCAGGAGACAGGCTCTTCCCTTGGCACGAGCCAGATCGAACACTGCCGTCGCCTTGCCGCCCGCCATGTCGGACATGTAGCCCGGCAGGAACACCACCGCAGGACCCGCACCGGGCATGAAGCGGTAGGCGATGCGGCGCCCGTCGGGCATTTCGTGAAACGCAATCTCTGCCATGGACAGGTAGTGGAGATCCCCTCCCCCCGCGACAAGGGGGGGGAGGGGCGAGACGGGCCGGTAACCGGCGTCAATCCGATCTTAAAAGGAGCGTGCTAGGCCCTGCTGCGATGGAATCGCGTACAGACCGGCCGCTGATCAAGCGCTTCGCGACGTCACCGCGCGTGCTTCCGGCGATCTGGGCGATCTACGTGCTGCTTCGCCTTGCCGTTCTGCTGGTACCCGTCGCGCCCACGTCCGATGCGGAATGGTATGTGCAAAGGGCCAGCGAACTCGCGACCGGGCAAGGCTATCTCGACAACAGCGGCGCGCCAACCGCGTTCTGGCCGGCAGGCTGGCCGCTCGTGCTGTCGGTTTTGTTCCGGCTCACCGGCCCTTCGTTGCTCGCGGTGGGTCTGTTCAACCTGGCTAGCGCGGTGCTCATCGGGTGGCTGACGCTGCTGCTGGGACGTCGCCTGTTCGGCAGTGAGGCTGGCGCACGGTTGGGTCTACTGCTGCTCGCCTGCTATCCCAACGCAATCGCCTACGTGCCGCTTGGCTTGACCGAGGTGTTCTACACGGCTCTGCTGGTGATGGGCTGCTGGCTGGTCATCGAGCGACGCTCGGCGGGCTGGCCGGCCGTGGCGGGGTTGATCACGGCCGGATTTGTGTTCGGGCTGGCAGCGCTGGTGAAAGCGCAGACACTCGTCGTCGTCCCGCTCCTGTTCGCCATCGATTGGCTTCGCGCCGCAGATCGCTGGCGGCGCCTGCCTCAGCTGGTTGGCCAGACAGTGCTGCTCCTCACGGCGGCAGCGCTGGTGATCGTTCCCTGGAGCCTGCGCAACCACACGCAACTCGGCCACTGGATCGTGGTCTCGACCAATGGAGGGTACAATCTGCTCATCGGCAACAACGAGGACGCCAACGGTGGTTATGCCGAGAATAGCCGTGCCTACGTCGCCCTGATGGCGCGGGCCGACCTTGGCGAAGTCGAGCGCGATGCGGAGGCCAAGCGGATCGCGGTGGACTGGATCACGCACAACCCTATGCAGTTCCTCGCCCTTGCGCCGCGCAAGCTGGCGATCCTGTGGCTTCCCGATGGCGAGGCGGCGTGGGGCTATCAGGCCGGTGCTCCAAGCTACCCCCGGTTCGAGCCACTCTATCGCGCCGTGCGCATCGCGAATCAGGCCTACTATGCGGTTCTCCTGCTCTCTTCAGCCGCGGCTCTGGTGACGATGACGCTCAGGCGCAGGGCCGCGAGCCTGCGCTGGGTGGACTGGTGGGTTCTGCCCTGGGCCATGGCGGCTTACCCGACACTCGTTGCGGTGCTCGTATTCGGGCAGTCCCGCTTCCACTATCCCGTGATGCCGTTCCTGTGCCTTGCCAGCGGCTGGATCATGGCGGAGGCATGGCAGGCTTGGGCCGCCACCAGGCCCGCGCCCTCCCTTGTCGGGCGCAGGGCTCGCGCGTGACATCGCGCCGGAAGCGCTCTATATTCCTCCTCATGGCGCAAGCTCGCACCACGACCACGACGACTACCACCGGGTTCTCCCGGGTGCGTCTGGTCGCGTACTGAGCGCGGCCACCGCCGCCCGGGTTCGGGCGGCTGGCGTCACCTTCCCCGAACTATCTGAAAACCGGCGCCAGACTTCCCCCGCGTGAGCCCTTGTGCCATGGCGCGCGGCGGATTTGAGAAAGAAGCTATCGATGTCCGAGATGTTCAAGATCAGCCTGCCCGATGGCTCCGTGCGCGACATGCCCGTGGGTTCGACTCCGGCGGACGTCGCCGCGGCGATCGGGCCTGGCCTTGCGAAGGCCGCGCTCGCAGCCAAGGTCGACGGTGAGCTTGTCGACCTCTCGCGTCCCTTCATGGGCGATTCGCAGCTGGCACTGGTGACCTCCAAGGACGAAGCCGATGCACTGGAACTCGCCCGGCATGACTATGCGCATATCCTAGCTGAAGCGGTGCAGGCGCTGTTTCCCGGCACGCAGATCACCTTCGGCCCGTCGACCGACGACGGCTTCTACTACGACTTCGCGCCCAAGGATCGTCCCTTCACCGAGGAGGACTTGCCCGCGATCGAAGCCAAGATGCGCGAGATCATCGCCGCCAACAAACCGCTGAAGCGTGAAGTCTGGACTCGCGAGGACTTGATCGCGCGCTGGAAGTCCGAGGGCGAGAGCTTCAAGGCGGAATGGGCCGCCGAATTGCCCGAAGGCGAGGAACTGACGGTTTACTGGTCGGGTGGCGACTGGCTCGACATGTGCCGCGGGCCCCATCTGCCCTCGACCGGCAAACTCGATCCGGCCGCGTTCAAGCTGACGCGCGTTTCGGGCGCTTACTGGCGTGGCGACCAGAAAAACGCGATGCTCAGCCGCATCTACGGCACGGGATGGCTGAACAAAAAGCAGCTCGACGCGCACCTCACGCGCCTGGAGGAAGCCGCCAAGCGCGACCACCGCAAGCTTGGGCAGGAGATGGACTTGTTCCACCTTCAGGCCGAAGCGCACGGCTCGGTATTCTGGCACCCCAAGGGCTACGTGATCTGGCGCGAGCTGGAGGCCTACATGCGGCGCGCCATCGACGGCGCGGGCTATCGCGAAGTGAAGACCCCGCAAGTCATGGACGCGCGCCAGTGGGAGCAGTCCGGGCACTGGGGCAAGTACCGCGAGAACATGTTCGTCATCCCCGACGAGGTTCCGAACGTCGAGGATGAAGGCCCGATCATCTCGGATGATGCGGACTGGATGGCCTTGAAGCCGATGAACTGCCCCGCGCACGTTCTGATCTTTCGGCAGGGCATCAAGTCGTACCGCGACTTGCCGATGCGCCTTTACGAGAACGGCTGCTGCCATCGCAACGAGCCGCACGGCGCGCTCCACGGCCTGATGCGCGTGCGCCAGTTCACGCAGGACGACGCGCATATCTTCTGCCGCGAAGACCAGATCGTGGCGGAAGTGCAGGCGTTCTGCGAACTGGCTGACCGCGTCTATCGCGACTTCGGCTTCACTTACGCGATCAAGCTGGCACTGCGGCCGGAGAATCGCTTCGGCACCGAGGCGATGTGGAACCAAGCCGAGGCCGAACTGCGCGACGCCGTGGCCCGCGCGGGGCTTGCCAGCGCCGAATACGGCTGGGAAGAGCTGCCGGGCGAAGGCGCTTTCTATGCGCCCAAGCTGGAATGGCACCTCACCGATGCGATCGGCCGCACCTGGCAAGTCGGCACCATCCAGTCCGACCGCGTGCTGCCCGAGCGCCTCGACGCCAGCTATGTCGCCGAAGACGGCGCCCGCCATCGCCCGGTCATGCTGCATCGCGCGATCTTCGGTTCCTACGAGCGGTTCATCGGCATCCTGATCGAGCACTTCGCCGGCAAGCTGCCGGTGTGGCTGGCGCCAGTGCAAGCCGTAGTGGCGACGATCGTCTCCGATGCAGACGGTTACGCTGGCGAGGTCACGGCCAAGCTGAAGGCGGCAGGCGTGCGGGTCGAGACCGATCTGCGCAACGAAAAGATCAACTACAAGGTGCGCGAGCACTCCTTGCAGAAGGTCCCGTACCTGCTGGTCGTCGGCAAGCGCGAGGCGGAGGAAGGCACCGTCGCCATCCGCACGCTGGGTGAGCAGCAGCAGAAGGTCGTCAGCCTGGACGAGGCGATCGCCCTGCTCAGGGATGCCGCCGTGGCGCCGGACCTGCGGCCGCACACGGCGTGAAGCTGCGCGAGGGAACCGCTGCCGATGCTCCACGTGCCTTCGCCATCTGGCGGGGCGCCGTGGATGCAACGCACGGCTTCCTCTCGCCAGCGGACAAGTCTTCCATTGCGGCCATGGTCCACGACCTGCTCCGGACCGCCCCGCTGACGATCGCGGAAGACGACGGCGGCGAGCCCCAGGGCTTCATGATCTTCGCAGATGGCGTGATCGAAGCGCTGTTCGTCGATCCCGAGGCGCATGGGCGCGGGTATGGCTCGGCCCTTGTGGCGCACGCAATCTCGCTTGACCCGCAAGCGCGAGTCGACGCCAACGAGCAAGCCACGAACGCCTCGCCGTTCTACGAAGCGCGCGGGTTCGTACGTGTGGGCCGTTCGGAACGGGACAGCGCCGGACGTCCTTACCCCATCATCCATTTGCGACACCCCGGACCCGAGGCGGCCATTACATGATCCAGCGCGAACTTCTCGACACGGCACAAGTGCCAGGGGGCGAGGAACTGAAGCTCTATCGGCACGACCGCGACCACATGATCGTGCTGGGTCACAACGAACTGATGAGCACGCGCAAGTGGGGCTCGGAAGAAGCGCTGGCGACGATGGCCTTCGAAAAGGTGCGCAACTCCAAGCAGCCCAGCTTCCTCATCGGCGGCTACGGCATGGGCTTCACCCTGCGCGCGGCGCTGAAGGTGCTGCCTGCGAACGCGAACGTGACCGTGGTCGAACTCGTGCCCAAGATCATCGAATGGGCACGCGGCCCTATGGCCGATCTGACCGCTGGATGCCTGGAAGACCCGCGCGTGCAGCTCGTCATGTCCGACGTCGCGCCTTTCATCTCGGGCGCGCATGCCGATTACGATGCTATCCTGCTCGATGTCGACAACGGTCCGGACGGCCTCGTGCGTGAGGACAACAACATCCTCTACTCCACGCCCGGATTGCGTGCCGCCAAGCGCGCGCTAACGCCCGATGGCGTCCTTGCGATCTGGTCCGCAGGCCCGGACCCCACATTCACGCGGCGGCTGGAGAAGTGCGATCTTGTGGTGGACGAGGTGAAGGTCGCCTCGCGCAGCAACGGCAAGGGCCCCAAGCACGTGATCTGGTTCGCCACCAAGCGGTAGTGCGTTCGGAACAGCTCGCCCCATCTCAGAAGCCGGCGAAAATCAGCGCCAGGGCGCAGCCGCAGACGATCCCGGATCGCAGCAGGCTCTCTTGAGCACGTGTCACGCGCGAGGCGATGTTCAGGACGAAGGCCATAGGCGAACATTTGCCCGCCTATGATTGTGGAAGCGTTAACGGCGCGCAGGCATTTGTTGGCTGGAGCAATGGAACGAGCCCCCCCCGGCCAGCACTGCGTCAGCCAGAATGCCGACGGTGTCGCGACCGGGGAACAGCTCGGCGATGGCGGCAACGCCCTCGTCGTCGTGAACAGTGCCGGCGGTCGGGACGACGACCAGCTTCGATGTCACCGCGAAGTTCATGTAGCTTGCCGGTTCGATCCGCCCTTCCGTCTCGACGCGACCCGGTGAGGGCACTTCGCGCACGGTGACGCCGAACGCTTCGGCCCGCGCCTTGGCGTCGGCATAGATCGCCGCGTTCGGATCGTCCGCACCGGTCGCACGCGGTAGCGCGAGCGTATTCGGCGCCACGAATCGCGCCAGATTATCGACATGCCCGTCGGTGTGGTCGTTGATGAGCCCCTCTCCCAACCACAGCACGCGGTCGTAGCCGAGGTCGCGGCGGAGGCGCTCTTCCAGGTCGCGCCGCGTGAGGTGGGGATTGCGGTTGGGGTTGAGCAGGCACTGCTCGGTCGTGACGACGAGCCCGGTGCCGTCGCCGTCGATCGCCCCGCCTTCCAAAATCCAGTCGGCGGTCAAGACTTCCAGACCGGCGTCCGCCGCAAGTTCGGCCCCGATCTCCTGATCGCCGTCCATCAGGTATTTGCCGCCCCATCCGTTGAACCCGAAGCGCATAGCCTTGCGCTCGCCCTGCGGGCCCGCGACCACCAGCGGACCGGTGTCGCGCAGCCATACGTCTCCGTACCGCCGCATCTCCAGCTGCACTTTCGCTGAGCAGAGTTGCGCCGCACGGGCGCGATTCGCCTCATCCCTCACCAGAAGGCGCACGGCCTGCCCGCTTTCGGCAACGGCGTTCGCGAACGCTGCCATCTGCTCCTGCGCACGCGCGAGGTAGCCAGGCCACTCCACGGGATCATGCGGAAAGCCGACCCAGAGCCAATCCTGCGGGTGCCACTCGGGCGGCATGGAATACGTCGTCACGGGAGGTCCTTCGCTTCTTGGGGCGGCTGCGTTCGCGCAAGTAGTGCGTTCATGGCAAGATGCGGAACAGCTTTTCGCGCGAGGTAGCTCCGCGCAGCAAAGTGAGCCGTGAGGGCGCGAGGTCCAGCGCAGCAGCCAGCAGGGCGCGCACTGCTTCGTTCGCCTTGCCGTCCTCGGGCTTGGCTCGCACCTTGGCGTGAAGCTGATCGGCGCCGATTTCCAGCCCTTCGGTCTTGGCACCAGGCGTCACGCGCACTGCGAGACGACCCTCCCCGTCGGCAAGTGCCAGCAGGCTCCCCGCCGACGGCAGCTCCACTTTCGCCCGCGCCATCAGTGTCCAAGCGCGTCTGCGTGCAAGCGGCCATTCGTAACGTAGCGCAGAGTACCCGCCAGATTGGCGGCCACCGTTTCCTCGTCTAAGTCGCGCGCGTATTTGGCGGGACGGCCCATCCACAACTCCCGCTCGCCGATCGTCTTGCCAGCCGTGAGCATCGCGCCGGCCGCGAGCATGCCGTCGCTCTCGATCACACAGCCGTCCATCACGATGGACCCGAGCCCCACGAAGGCGCGGTCGTGAAGAGTGCAGCCGTGGACCATCGCCATGTGGCCGATCAGAACCTCCTCCCCAATTATCGTCGGATACCCCTCGGGCCTCTCGGACTTGGGGCTGTCGCAATGGACGACCGTGCCATCCTGGATGTTGCTGCGCGCGCCGATCACGATCCGGTTCACGTCGCCGCGGATGATGCAGTTATACCAGATGCTGGCATCGGCCCCGATCTCGACATCGCCGATGATGCGGCACCCCGGGGCGATGAAGGCGCTGGAGTGAATCCGGGGCGCCTTGCCATGGATGGCGGCGATCGTGATGTCGGTGCGTTGGGTCATATCGGTCATAGTTTCCCCAGGATGTAGCTCCAGCGGATGAAGGGCAAGACCGATGCGTAATCATCGGTCCACGCATCGCCCTGTGCCGGTTCAAGCGGTTGCCAGTCGAGCGTGCCGCTGCTCGCCTGCAATTGCGCCAGCCGCTCAGCGCTATGCGTCAGCACGACCCAGTTGGAGGCCACAGTCAGATCGCCCGACGGTACGTCGCGCCGGATCAGCGCATACATGCTCCGCTTGGCGGCGATGGCGGCGAGGATCGGCTCAAGCTCGATATAGCGATTGGAAATGTGGATCAGCAAAAGACCGTTATCCACCAATGCGCGTTCGTAGACGCCGACCGCTTCGTGTGTGAGCAGATGAAGCGGGATCGCATCCGACGAAAAGGCGTCAACGGCTAGGATATCGAACGAGCCGCGGGGGACCTTCTCCAGCTCCAGCCGCGCGTCGCCCAACACGATCCGGGCTTTGGGCGCACAGGTCTTCAGGTACATGAACGTGCCGTTGCGCGAGAAGCGCACCATGGCGGGATCAATCTCGAAGAAGGTCCAGGACTGGCTTGGCTTGCGGCGGCAGGAGAGCGTTCCGGTGCCCAGCCCTACCACACCGATATTCGCCTCGCGCCCGAACATGCCCGGCGCGGCATCAATCGCCAGGCCAACGCCCGAGGTATCGCCGTAATACGTGGTAGGCTCACGCACGCGCGACGGGTCGAGCGGCTGCTTGCCATGCAATGTGGTGCCGTGGGTAAGCAGGCGGCTCTGCTCCACGGTATCCTCATAGACGGTGTAGATGCCAAAGTAGCTGCGCGTCCTTTGCCCCTCCATCGAGGTGCGGAAGGTCGAAACCCCACCTTGCGCCAGCATCGCCAGCAAGAGCACGCCCGCAAAAGCCCAGCGCCAGGGGAGCAGCAACAGTCCCACGCCGGTCAGCAGGGTCAGCAGGAAGAACCGCAGCAGCTGGCTCGCTCCCTCCGTCACCAGCCACGTCAGATGCGCGGTGAAGAACAGCGCGGCCACGATCAGCACGCCCAGGGCAATGCGCGACATGCCACGATCGAGCCCGGCCATCCGTCTCCAGTCCAGCAGCGGAGGCAAGGGCAGCAGCAGCGCGCCTGCCAGGATCAGGATCGGGTGCTCCCAAACCCAGTCGAACACCACCGGGGCCACCAGCGCGGTGAACGCGCCGCCCAAGGCACCGCCTGCGGACATGACGAGGTAGAAGAACGTCAGCTTCGCGGTACCGGGCCGTGCGTCGTAAAGGCGGGTATGCAGCGCCACCGCAATATCGAACAGCAGCAGCAGTGCGCCGAATGCCGCCGTCATCGTGCCGGACGCCGATGAGACCATCGCATAACTGCCCGCGAAGATGACCGCTGCAGGCGTCAGCAGCACGATCGCATTCGCCACGCCGCGGTTGTCCGAAAAGGCGATGGCGAAGCTGAGTAGGTACAGCCCCAGCGGAATCACCCACAGCAAGGGCATGGCGAAAATGTCGGTAGTCAGGTGCGTCGTTGTAGAAAGCAGCAGGCCCGAGGGAACGGCGGAGAGCGCGAGCCATAGCAGGATACGGCGCGTACCGACCTTCTCCCGCTCCTCATTCTCGCCGTGTTCGGCCACAGCTTCGGCCGGAACGGAACGCATGCCCCACCGCGCACGCGCGGCGAATACAACGAGCCCGCAAAGCACGCCGAAGCCAAGGCTCCAGGCGATGCTCTGCTGGCGCAGCGTCAGCAGAGGCTCTGCCACCAAGGGATAGGCGAGAAGCCCGGCAAAGCTGCCGAAGTTGGAAGCCGCGTAGAGCGCCCACGGCTCGCCCGCACGAGGATCCGCCGCGTACCACCGCTGCATCAGCGGCGCCTGGGCCGAGATCACCACGAAGACAGGTCCGATCGTCGCGAGCAACAGCAGCGGCACCCACAGGACTTCCCACCCCGGCGCAGGTGGCGCCAGCCTTGCCAGCGCGATCGGCAGTGTCAGCGCCGCAACTGCCAGCAGCGCCAGATGCGTGATCGCCTGCCGCTTCACATCGAACCGGGACAGCCAGTGCGCGTAGGCGTACCCGGCCAGCAGCAGCACCTGGTAGACCACCATGGCGCTGTTCCAGACGTTCGGCGCCCCGCCCAGCCTCGGCAAGGCCATACGGGCAACCATTGGTTGGACCAGGAACAGCAGGAAGCTGCCGGCGAGGATAGTCGCGACGAACAGCGGACGCGCGGCCGATCTCATACGGGTTCCGCCTCGGCCTTCCGCTCCATCAAGGCTTCAGCCTGCTCTCTTGTCGGCTGTCGCAGAACCAGTCGGTCTGGCTCTATCACGTAAGAAGTCTGGCTGCGTGCGCCGCATGGTATGTCAGGACGCCAGAGCAGCCCGCGCGCTTGAACGCGAGCAGCGTTTCCAGGACCAGCGCGTCGCGGTCCCCGGCGCCAGCGGCGGCGGCGGCCTCGATCATCGCGTACTCGCCGGAGACCTGGTAGGCGAAGACCGGCACTTCGAAGCGCTCCTTCACCCGGCGCACGATGTCGAGATAAGGCAAGCCGGGCTTTACCATCACGCTATCGGCCCCCTCGGCGAGGTCCAGCGCCACTTCGCGTAGCGCTTCCTCGCTGTTGCCCGGGTCCATCTGGTACGTCTTCTTGTCGCCCTTCAGCAGACCGCGCGAGCCCACGGCGTCGCGGAACGGCCCGTAGAATGCTGAGGCGTACTTGGCAGCGTAGGCCATGATCTGGATGTTCGCGTAGCCCTCGTCTTCCAGCGCAGCGCGGATGGCGCCGATCCGCCCGTCCATCATGTCGGAGGGAGCGATGATGTCCGCGCCAGCAGCGGCCTGATTCAGGGACTGCCCGACGAGCACCTCCACCGTCCGGTCATTGAGGACATAACCGGCTTCATCGATCAGCCCGTCCTGCCCGTGGCTGGTATAGGGGTCGAGCGCCACGTCGGTCAGGATGCCCACGCCATCGCCCACCGCGTCACGGATCGCCCGAATCGCCTGGCACATCAGGTTCTCGGGGTTCAGCGCCTCGCGTCCATCTTCGCTGCGGCGTCCTGGCTGTGTGTTGGGGAACAGCGCCAGGCACGGAATGCCCAGTGTGACCGCTTCGCGCGCGCGCTCCGCTATGCCGTCGAACGACCAGCGCGAGACACCGGGAAGCGAGGCAATGGGCTCTTCCACTCCGCTTCCTTCCGTGACGAAGAGCGGCCAGATTAGGTCGGCCGGGGTCAACATCGTTTCGCGATGCAGGGCGCGGCTCCATGCGGCAGCGCGCGTGCGGCGAAGGCGAGCGTGGGGATAGGCAGCAGTCATCCACGCGGCTTGCCGCAAATCGGCACGCGCATCAATTGCTGTGGCCGGAGTCCTCGACGGCAGCAAGGCGGCGAACAGCCGATGGATTGGCCAAGGATCGCCCGCCCGAGGATGGATCCGATTGAGCCGGCATCGTTTCGTGGTGACCGGCAAGACGGTCGATCTCGCGGCGCACCTCGGGCTCCAGCGGCGGCGGCGCAGGCGCGAGGCTAGCAAGGGCCGCACCGGGACCGATGGCCAGCATGGTGCCAAGACGCTGCTTGAACGCGGCAAGCTCGCGCTTGTCGACTTGCGGCCGCGAAGCAAAGCGCATGCCGGCCGGATTGACCGTGCGTCCGCCGCGATATGCCTCGAAATGGAGGTGCGGACCGGTCGAAAGCCCGGTGGAGCCGACGTAGCCGATCACTTGCCCGGCGCGCACTTGGGCACCACTGCGCACGGCGATCCGGCTCATGTGGGCATAGCCGGTGCCGTTGCCGCCACCGTGATCGAGCCGCACGTAATTGCCATGGCCGCCATGTCGCCCGGCAAACGATACCACGCCGTCCGACACGGCGTGGATGGGCGTCCCGTGCCGGGCACCGTAGTCGACGCCCGCATGGCGGCGCACGAAGCCCAAGATAGGGTGCCGGCGCATGCCGAAGGTTGAGGTTATCCGCCCTGCCACGGGTGCGCCGATGCTGCGCGATTCGCTGGCGCGGGCCAAGGCACCGGCAGCAACCATGCTACCGTCCTTACCCCAGCGTAGGAGCTGCAGCTTCGGTTTTCCGCCTCGCTCGAGCCCCGCGTAAAGCAGTTCGCCAACGTGCCGCTCGCCTTTGGCGGAGCGCTTGTAAGCCACTACAATGTCAAATGAATCGCCCGCGCCAAGGTCGCTTTCAAGGCTGACGTGCCGGTCGATCGCGCGAAGATAGGATTGGATGGCTGCAATAGGCACCCCAGCGTTGCGCGCCGAGCGATAAAGGCTGGAACCCACTTCGCCGCGAATTCGGAGCGGCGTTTCGTCGACCGCGATGGGGTGCTGCTCCAGCGTCAGCCCGCCGTCCTGCCGTGTAATGGCAAGCTCAAGGTCGAATCGGGCACGAAAGTTGAGGCTCTCCAGCGTGCGCGCGGCGCCGGGTTGGGGACGCCGGCCCAGAGTGATTTCGAACTGGGTGCCCGATGCGATCTGGCCCGCAGGCATGACCCCGCCGAGCAGAGAGCTGACGCGGCCGATGTCACCCTCGCCCAGACCGGCGCGGGCGAGCATTCGGCCAAAGCCGTCGCCTTGGCCCAGCGTCGCGATCAATTGTATCTCTGGGCGCTCCGGCGCGGTAGTCAGAGGCCGTACCATCGTGGTCGCGCCCATGCGGCGGCCACTGTCGCCGCCGAGGGCCAGCGGCATGATCATCTGGCTACGATATTCGTCACGGATCGCCCGGTCGGCGGGCAGCGCTACCGCGGCCTCAACTTGCGAGAAATCCGGCCAGAGCGAAACGGCAACAGCGCTCAGGCCCACCAACGTGCCAAGGCCCCGCAGCCAGCGGCGGCTGCCGGTAGCAGCGATCAAGGCAGGCGCGAAGTGGTTGCGGGCGCTCCAGCTTTCGATGCGGTCCCGCCAGCCGCGCGGCTGAGTCGCGCCAATCGCGGCTACACGCTGCGCCTTGATGAAATCACGTTGTGGAGTGAATTTGGGCATTGCGCCCGAGGATTGCGCATGGACCAGCATCGCGGGTCCACCCGCGCCACAGCCGCCTTCTTCCATGTGGCCAGGTTCTCGTAACAAGCCCGTGTCCCAATCGCGCCCTGCAGGCGTTTCCAGGCCGAGCCCTGACTGTTCAAGGTTAATACATTCTAAAACCTGGGGATTGCGTGCTCCTGACAGGACGAAACGTTGTTTTAAAAAGATAAGCGGTGGAACTCCCGCGCCAGCTCATAAATCCACTTCTTCAACTACGAGGGATTCCTTCTCCCTTCCGTTCGATATCCCCAGCTTGCCGCCTGCAATGCAGCCCCTGCCTTGCGGTAGGCCTGCAGCGATGCCACATCTTACAGTGCGATGGCTGCCTCTCGACCCGCCGATGCTCGCAACTGGGATGCGAGCCGTGTTCGTGCCGTCCTCGGCCCTACGAACACGGGCAAGACCCATCTCGCGATCGAACGTCTTTGCGCCCACTCCAGCGGAGCGATCGGCTTCCCGCTGCGACTGCTGGCTCGCGAAGTTTACGACCGCGTCTGCGCCATCAAGGGCCCGAACAACGTCGCGCTGATCACCGGTGAGGAGCGGATCGAGCCCAAGAATGCGCGCTGGCTCCTCTGCACCGTAGAGGCCATGCCGGTGGTGCAGGACAGTCTCGCCTTCGTCGCCATCGATGAGGCACAGCTGGCGGCCGATCGTGAGCGCGGCCATGTCTTCACCGACCGCCTGCTCCACGCAAGGGGCCGCGAAGAGACCATGATCTTGGGATCGGCAACCATCGAACCGCTGGTCAAGTCGCTCATCCCGCGCGTCGAAGTCGAAAGCCGTCCGCGCTTCTCCATCCTCCGCCACGCCGGTGCCAAAAAGCTCAGCCGCATTCCCCCACGCAGCGCGATCGTCGCATTCTCGGCGGAGCAGGTCTACACCATCGCCGAGATGCTTCGCCGTTTCAGGGGTGGTGCCGCCGTTGTCATGGGTGCGCTCAGCCCCCAGACGCGCAATGCGCAAGTGGCGCTCTATCAGTCGGGCGAGGTCGACTACCTCGTCGCCACCGACGCTGTTGGGATGGGCCTGAACCTTGACGTAGAACACGTCGCCTTTGCGGGGCTGTCCAAGTTCGACGGTGTACGGCAGCGGCGCCTGACCACAGCCGAGATGGCGCAGATCGCGGGTCGCGCAGGCCGGCACCAGAAGGACGGGACCTTCGGTACGCTTGCCGGCAGTCATCACGCATCCGAGTTCACCGATGAGGAAGTCTACGCGATCGAGGAGCATCGCTTTCCTCCGCTCACGAAGCTGTTCTGGCGTGAGCCTGAGCCCCGGTTCGACAATCTTGCCACGCTGATCGGCGACCTGGAGATGCCACCCTCCACGCCTGAGCTTGCTCCCGCCCCAGAGGCGATCGACATAGCCGTTCTCAAGCTGCTGGCGGACGATCCCCAGGTGGCCGGAAGCATTCATTCTCCTGGCGTGGTCCGCCGGTTCTGGGACGTGTGCCGCCTGCCCGACTTCCGAAGTCAGGGTCCGGAGACCCACTCGCGTTTCGTGGCGCGCTTGTGGCAGGACTTGCGTGAAGGCGAGCTTGGCGCCGACTACGTAGCGCGCGCCATCGCGCAGCTCGACGTAACCTCGGGCGACATCGACACGCTTCAGGGTCGCATCGCCGCGATCCGGTCGTGGGCCTACATCGCACAGCGCCCGGACTGGGTGCTTGCCCGCGACGAGATGGCGGCGCGCGCCCGCGCGGTAGAGGCGCGCTTGTCGGACGCGCTCCATGGCAAGCTGACGGAGCGCTTTATCAACCGGCGCACTGCGGTTCTGATGCGCAAGCTGGGCACGGACGCGGGATTGCTGTCCGTCCGACTGGAAGACGAGGAGGTTCTGGTGGAGGGTGAGCACATCGGTTCGCTGAAGGGATTCGCATTCGCAGTCGACCCCGGAGCCAGGCTGTCCGATCGAAAGCTGCTGCTCGCCGCTGCCGAACGTCATCTACCGGCGCTGCTGGAAAGCCGCGCCGCCGAACTGATCGCGCAGATGAGAGCAGGACAAGCTGGTTTGACCCTCGAAGCGGGCGCGATCACCTTGGAAGGCGCGACGATCGCCTGCTTGTCTCCGGGAAGGTCCGTTCTCTCACCCCAACTGCAAGCCGATAGGTCCCTTGATGCTCTCCCCGCCCCGGCGCGAAAGGAACTGCTCGCAGCACTGGAAGAGTGGCTCCAATCTTTACTCAAGCCGCTGGAATCGCTGCGACAGATCGAAGATGCGAGCCGGAACGAAGATGCAGGTCCGGAACTGCGAGCGGTGCTGATCGGGCTCGTGGAAGCCGGAGGGATGATCGAAAGGACTGCTTCGGGCCTGGAGCGCATGGACAAGACGCAACGGCTTCGGCTCGCGCGGCTTGGTGTGAAAGTTGGTTCCCTCGACATTTTCGTGCCCGCGATGCTGAGACCAGCAGCCGTGCAACTTTGGCATCAGTTGCAAAAAGCAGGACACTCACCGGCAGAGGCGGATACCATCCCTGCTGGCATGCCGCCGACGCTCCAATCCGGACGCAGCGGGGCGCGAGGATACCGTAGTTTGGGCAAACAGATGATCCGGCTTGATATGGCCGAAAAGCTGCTGCGGGACGCCCACCAGGTTCGCACGCCCGTCGGACGCCGCCCCTTCGTGCTCGACTCCTCCAAAGCGATCTCGATGGGGCTGACGCAAGCCAGCTACGAACGCCTCCTGCGGCTTGCGGGCTTTCAGCCGATACAGCCCCGCGCCATGACCGAAGGTGCGATGGGCCCGCCCGCTCCCGTGCGCTGGCGCTGGCGTCCAGCGCGTCCCCAGGCCCGCCCTGCTCCTGCGGCACCAACGCCACGCCAGGGAGCGTTTGCGGGACTGGCGGACCTCGTCCGCTGAAAGCCGGGGCTGCCGCGATGCGGATCGACAAGCTGCTCTGGTATCTGCGCCTCGCACGCAGCCGTCCCGCCGCCCAAGCCATGGCCGAAGGCGGTCACATGCGGTTGAACGGCCGCCGAATCGATCGTGCTCACCAGAAGGTGGGGCTTGGCGACGTGCTGACGGTACCGACCGGGAACACCGTCCAAGTCCTTAAGTTGCTCACCCTCCCCGCCCGGCGCGGTCCTGCTCCGGAAGCGAGAGCGCACTATAGAGTGCTTGACGGAACCGGCGCTGATCCCATAGGCGCCTGCGCGATAGAGAAGTTCCAGGAAGGGTTTCTGCAGCCATGACTTATGTCGTCACCGACGCCTGCATCCGCTGCAAGTTCATGGATTGCGTGGAAGTCTGCCCCGTGGATTGCTTCTATGAGGGCGATAACATGCTCGTCATCAATCCCAGTGAATGCATCGACTGCGGCGTGTGCGAACCTGAGTGTCCGGCTGAGGCGATCCTGCCCGACACGGAAAGTGGCCTCGAGCCGTGGCTTGAGCTGAACGCGAAGTATTCCGCGGAATGGCCGAACCTCACCACGAAAAAGGATCCGCCGGAGGACGCTGACGACTTCAAGGGCGTTGACGGCAAGTTCGAGAAGTTCTTCTCCCCGGAGCCTGGCGAAGGCGACTGAGCCTCGCGCGGCAGCTTGCCGCACCCTTCCCGTCGAACCGCATGGGCCACAGGGCGCAACGCCCTGGTGGCTCTGGCAATTTTGTGACAGCGGTGCTATATAGTGCGCAACTGCCGGGGCGATCTGCCTGTCGGCGGTCGTTTTCATTAAAGAGGCAAGGTTCGGCAGCACTCGGTTGAGATCGCGATCTGACCGGCAGTGAGGCGTTGTCTCACTCGGATCGCACGCCTCTCCGCCGAGCAACGGACTTGCAGGTGAAAGGACGATACATGGCAACCAGCGCCAATGCCTTCGATGTCGGAGATTACGTCGTTTATCCCAAGCACGGTGTCGGCCGGGTCATCGAGCTTCAAAGCCAGGAAATTGCCGGCATGCAGCTAGAGCTGTATGTTCTGCGGTTCGAGAAAGAGCGGATGACGCTTCGCGTTCCCGTGAACAAGATCGAATCGATCGGCATGCGCAAGCTTTCTTCGGACAAGACGCTGCGTGAAGCGCTCGATACCCTGAAGGGCAAGCCCAAGGTGAAGCGCACCATGTGGTCGCGCCGCGCCCAGGAGTACGAAGCAAAGATTAACTCTGGTGATCTCGTCTCGATCGCGGAAGTGACACGCGACCTGTTCCGTGCCGACGATCAGCCGGAGCAGAGCTATTCGGAACGCCAGATCTTCGAAGCGGCCTCTTCACGTCTGGCACGTGAACTTGCCGCCATGGAAAAGACGGACGAACCTGCCGCGCTGAAGAAGATCCTCGCGATCCTCAACGAACATGCGCCAAAGTACTACGACACGGCGGAGTCGGCCTGAGCCGTTAACGCCTTCAGTCGTTTCCAAATCAAAAGGGGCTGCCTCTATCAGGATGGCGGCCCCTTTTTCGATCTGGCGACGATGTTCGTTGCCTCAAAATCCTGGTCGTGGCAGCAAAGCGAAGATGAACATCAAAACCCCTGCTCTGCTCGCCACGATCGCTCTGCTGACGCTGTCCGGTTGTGTTGCCCGCACAGCAGTGGGAGTAATTACTGCACCCGTCCGGGTCGCTTCAAAAGCAGTCGACATAGCGACTACCAGTCAGTCCGAAGCAGACGAGAAGCGAGGGCGTGAAATCCGCCGTCGGGAAGAGCGACTGGGCAAGCTACAGCGCAGCTATGATAAGCACCGCCGCCAGTGCGAACAGGGCGATCAGCCGGCATGCGAGACAGCTCGCAACGAATATGATCAGCTTCAAGATTCGCTGCCTACCGTCCCCTACGAACGGCGCTAGCAACAACTAGGCTGCGGCGCGCCGCAAGCGGTCGTTGAGTGCTATCCCAATGCCGAGTTCTGGGATGGGTGCAACAGCAATTCGCAGATAGGGCGACGCCGCTGCCTGGTGCAAAACCGCATAAAGGCGGGAGGCCGCTTCGACGAGATCTCCGGTTGAGGAGAGCTGCGCATGACCATGAATTGCGCCGAAGCCAATCAAGAACTCGTCTCCCGCGGCGTTTGTGGCATCCAGACGGACCGGCTTTCCAGGCGCGTAGTGGCTGGCGAGCTGGCCGGGAGCCTCAACACCTGCCGGCTCAGATATGCTCGGCGGAGTTTCCAGTATTGCTTGCAACTGCGACGACGTGACGGGCCCAGGTCTTAGGATTTGCCAACCGCCACTGGCACGCAAGGCCACAATCGTCGATTCAAGACCCTCCACGCAGGGGCCATCATCAAGAATAAGGCTCACATTGCCGCCCAAAGACGCGGCGACGTGTTCGGCGCAGGTCGGGCTAACCGCGCCGCTGCGGTTTGCTGAAGGAGCCGCAAGTGGGACACCGGCCTGCTCCAGAACGCTGCGCATGGCCGGGTGGCCGGGGCAGCGCAGCGCAACCGTGGGAAGGCCCGCGGTGACCGCCGGAGCTAGGCCCGCGCCGGGCAGTGCGGGCAACACGAGGGTGAGCGGCCCGGGCCAAAGTGCAGCGACGAGCCTCTCCGCGGGAGAATCGAATGCGGCCAAGTCGCGAGCCTGAGCAACGCCAGATATATGGACGATCAGCGGATTGAAGCTTGGACGACCTTTGGCCCGGTAGATAGCCTCGACGCTCTCCTGACGGTCCGCGCGTGCAGCCAGGCCGTAAACCGTTTCGGTCGGCAAGGCGACGAGCTGTCCTTCACGCAAGAGAGCTGCCGCCTTGCGGATACCGTCCTCGTCGGCGACAACAACTGAGGGTCGACTGGCCTGCGTCATCAGCGGCCGCTATAGGCAGCAGGCATGGATTGCCAAGGAAAAGAGGCGCCGACGCTCAGCAACGCGATCGGCGAGGACGTTAGCAGCCAACTCGCTCGGATCGCGGATGTGCTGCAGCAACTTGTACCGCAGGCGGGCCAAGCTGTTGATTGGCTCTCCTGCCCCGCTTACGTCTGGAGCGGAGCCGCTGCACGCGGCATTCAGCGACTCGAAGCACCGGACCTCGATCTCCTTCGTGGCATCGACAGTCAGAAAGAACGGGTCCTCACCAACGCGGTCCGGCTCGCAGCTGGATACGCCGCCCACGACATGCTTTTGTGGGGCTCGCGTGGAATGGGCAAATCCGCGCTCCTGCGCGCGGCAGTGCGCCAAGCCCAAGCTACCTACCCCGACCGGATCGCACTGGTCCAAGTCAGCCAGGATGCCCTCTCCAAAGTAGGGTGGCTGTTTGCGGAACTCGGCCGGGTAGATCGTCGCTTCCTGGTGTTTGTCGATGATCTCGGCTTCGAGGAAGGAGATTCTTCGGGACCGCGCCTTTTGCGATCCTGGTTAGAAGGCGGGGTTGAGGCCAGGCCTTCCAATGTTCGCCTGGCGGTCACATCAAACCGGCGCGCTATCGTCGGACGAACAATGTCAGAGCAGAACGACCCGATCAATCCGCGCGATGCCGTTGACGATCAGCTTGCCCTCGCTGACAGGTTTGGTCTGTCGGTCGGCTTCCATAACTGCAGTCAGGACGACTATCTCGCTATCATCGCTGGTTATGCCGAAGCGCTCGGACTTGTCTGGCAGCACAGCGATGCGCTCGAATGGGCACAGCGCCGGGGCGCTCGCTCTGGCCGAGTGGCCTGGCAGTTCATAACAGAACTTGCCGGGCGCGCCGGTATCTCAGTCTGACTGCACCAAGCGCGCCGCTGCCGCGAAGCGCGCTCCATCACATCGGCTGTGTCGGATCGACAAGCTGCTCCCGAGGCTGAAGGTGCTCGGTGACTACCGCCTGTGGACCAGCACTGGGAGCCGCATCGGGAGCGACGACGCGCCAGATCACACCGCCGGTATCATCGCTTACCAGCAATGCTCCCGTCTTCTCCCACGCGAGCCAGACGGGTCGTCCTTTGGCCTTGTCGCCATCCGCTTCAAGGAAACCTGTCAGCACCTCCAGGGGCTTACCGCTGGGATTGCCGTTAGCATCGAAGGGGACGAAGACGACGTCGTAACCCGATGGCGGCTTGCGATTCCAGGAGCCGTGGCGCGCCACGAAAGCGCCGTTTGCGAAACGCTCGCCCAAGCGACTGCCGGCCGTTGCGAACTTCAGCCCAAGCGCTGATACATGTGCGCCCAATGCATATTCCGGCTTGCGCGTATACTCGAGCATGTAAGTGTCCATCGGCCACTCGACCCGCTCATCGAACTTGTCTTTCCAGTAGACCCACGGCCACCCGTACTGCGCGCCGACGGGAACATTGGTGAGGTAGTCCGGCACCAGGTCCGGACCCAGCATGTCCCGCTCCTGCACCACGGCCCACATCTCGCCCGTTGAGGGATTCCAGTCGAGGCCGTTCGGATTGCGCATACCCGCGGCATACTGGCGTCGCCGGCCTGTATCAGTGTCAATTTCCCAAATGGCCGCTCGCCCCGTCTCTGCTTCCATTCCATCTTCAGCGATGTTCGTCGCAGACCCGACCGCAACGTAGAGGTACTTGCCGTCCTGGCTCAGCAACAAATTGCGCATCCAGTGATTGCCGCCCGCAGGCAGTTCCATGAGCTGCCTCGGCGCTCCCATCAGTTCAGTCGCGCCCGGCTCAAACTTAAATTCGAGCACCTCATTGTGGTTGGCGATGTAGAGCTTGCCGTTGGCATAGGCCATGCCGGAGGGCGAATGCATGCCAGCCTCGCGGAACTCGAACTTCTGTTCAGCTTCGCCGTCGCCATCGGCATCACGCAGCAACATGATCATGTCAGGCGACGGACCACCCGCGCCGACCTTTCCCATGAACAGCTTCATGAAGAAGCCTTTGATGCCGCCCTCGCGCGCACCAGCAGGAGCGTTCGTGAGCGCGACGAGAATATCGCCGTTGGGCAGCGTCAGCATCGTGCGCGGATGATCAAGGCCGCTTGCAAAACGGCTAACCGTTAAGCCTTGTGCCGCCTGCGGAGCCTCGTTCTCTTCCCAGCCAGATGGTTCGGCAAGGGCCACACTCGGAATGAGTTGCTCCTTTGGCTCCACCAGAAGCGGGTCCGAGCCAGTAGTTGCTGCAATGGGCCGGTCAGAGCGGTGGGCTCCATCGTGATATACGAACAGCCCCCCCACCAGAACCACCGCGAGGATCAGGACCAAGAGTGCTTTGCGCTGCCAGCTTTTCATGCGTGAAGAGATAGGGCCCTCACAACTAGCCGACAACTGTTGTTGCGGCTATGCGGCCATGATGTTTGACCTCGCTCCCGATCCTTCTCTTTCCAAGCCGATGCTCTACGCATCGCTTGCTCGTTCCGCGGCCGCTCTCGTCGAGGGAGAACGCGATCCCATCGCGAACATGGCCAATCTCGCCGCCTTGATCTGGCACTCCGTGCCCGGATTGAATTGGGCAGGCTTTTATCGGGCAATCGGCGACGAACTCGTACTCGGTCCTTTCATCGGCAAGCCAGCATGCATCCGGATCCCCTTTGGGATAGGGGTTTGTGGCACGGCTGCAGCTAGCGGTGCCATCCAGCTGGTGGCCGACGTGGAAGCCTTTCCTGGTCATATTGCTTGCGATGCCGAAAGCCGATCCGAACTCGTAGTGCCCGTGATAAGCAGTGGCAGAGTTTGCGCAGTGATCGATCTCGACAGCCCAGAACTGGGCCGCTTTGACGAAGATGATTCTGCGGGAATAGCGCTCATTGCAGCTGTTGCTGCACAGTTTCTCTAACATCAAAGAAGACCTGCGTCGATTCGGGACAGCTGGACTGTTTGAGCATCTCGACCTTGGTTTTCTCCGCGCCCCCGTGCTAAATTTCGCGTTAAAGCCGTCCGAACGGTGATAGACGCGAAGGAATGTCCGATGGCTCTCCGTTTTCCCGCTAACTACGCCTTAGGCATGGCTGCCGGCATCGCCTTGATGGCTCCCGGTGCCGTACTGGCCCGCGATTCGGATTATCAGGGCGGATGGCGCGATGGACGCTGGCAAGATAGCCCGCACGTAGAGCCTCCCCGCTTGGAGGCGCGGTCGAGCTACTACTCGCCTGCTCAAGAGATGTGGCTTGCGGACTGTCGTAGCCGCATCTCCACCCATGACAGCGGCGTAGGTGGAGCAGTGATCGGCGGGGTTGCCGGCGGCGTCGCAGGTAACCGAATTGCTGGACGAGGCAACCGCACCGTAGGAACTCTAGCGGGGGCCGCAGTGGGAGCTGCCGCCGGTGCCGTCATCGATCGCATGGAGGATTCAGGCCGAAACCGCGACGAATGCGAGGCCTATCTTGAAGACTACTACGCTCGCGCTGAAATCAGCGGAGTTGCCAGAGGATACAACCAACCCGGTTTTCCGTACGGCTACGCAGACCATCCCAGTTGGCAAGCCACTTATCCCCCCGGTTATAACGCCTACTACCCCTCTCAGCCATACAGCGGCTGTTGCGCTGGCACATCAGCCATGATGGTCCCCGCTCCCGTCCAAGCAAAACCAGATTGCACTGAAACAGTCGAATACATTTATGAGGACGTTCCTGTAACGCGGCGGGTTGTTCGTCAGGTTAAGCGCACCAAGGTGGTGCCGGATAAGCGCGTGAAGATAATCAGGATGAAGTAATCAGTCGTTTCTTCGTCGCAGCGCCGATCTCATCAAGCTATTGGTCGGCTAAATATCTCCGCCGCTTAGGCGCTGACATATTAGATCGAGCTGATCAAGTGTGGCATAACGGATAGTTACTGTCCCGGACTTCGGGTCGGTGTCCGCCTGAATTCTCACCGGCAGGCCTAGAATTTCTTCAAGGTGCCTCTGCACAGCGGCGATATCCGCATCATCCGCAGCGTTACGAGCGGTTCGGGTCTTACGGGGAGATGACTCGCCCTTGACCATACGTCGGACGAGCTTCTCGACCTCGCGGACTGACATCTGCTGAGCGACAGCCACTTGTGCGATAGCCTCGGCATCGTCAGCGCCTATCAAAGCGCGAGCGTGACCCATGGAGAGCTCTCCTCGCTCCACAAGAGTAATCACGGCTTCCGGTAAGACTAGCAACCGTTGCAGGTTAGCCACGTGGCTCCGGCTTTTGTCCACCATTCGAGCCACTTCGGCTTGTGTGAGACCCTCGTTTTCGGTGAGGCGGTTGTAAGCGCGTGCCTCCTCGATCGGGTTCAGATCCTCTCGCTGCAAATTCTCGATAAGCGCGAGCGCCATGACATCTCTGTCGGTCAAATCTCTCACGAGCGCGGGGATCTCGTGAAGCTGAGCCTTCTGCGCGGCACGCCAACGGCGCTCGCCTGCAACAAGCTGGTACTGTCCTCGGTCAAGAGCACGAACGATGACCGGCTGAATCACTCCTCGCTGTGCTATGGACGCTGCCAGATCGTTGAGGGCGTCCTCGTCAAAATGCCGGCGGGGCTGATCCGGGTGCGGAATGATGTCAGCGACGGGAAGAACTGTGAGACCCCCTGGCCCTGGGCGCGGGCTCGCAGCTGCAGCAGGCTCAGAAGCCTGGGCTGCGACCGGCTCCTCTCGCCGCGTCTCTCCAAGCAAGGCTCCCAGACCGCGTCCAAGGCCCTTCGGCTTTGCCTTGGGCGAACTTGAAACTCTTGCTACAGCTTCATCACTCATGCCGCTTTCCTCTGCTCAGGCAAGCGGGTGATCAACTCACGTGCAAGCGCGATATACGCCCGACTTCCGGGACAAGCATGATCATAGATGAGTGCCGGCAGCCCATGACTCGGCGCTTCCGAGAGGCGAACATTGCGTGGAATTGTTGTCTCGAACACGAGCTTTCCTAGACAGGAGCGGACATCTTCCGCGACCTGATCGGTTAAGCGATTACGGCGATCAAACATCGTCAGCGCAATACCGATAATCCCAAGCTGCGGGTTAAAGCGCTGCTGCACCCGTTCGACCGTTTGAAGAAGCTGGCTAAGACCCTCGAGAGCAAAGAATTCGCACTGCAAGGGTACCAGGAGTGTGTCGGCAGCCGTTAGCGCATTGAGCGTTAGAAGACCCAATGAAGGGGGACAATCAATCAGGCACACGTCGTACGGCAGGTCAGGCCGCAGCGACGATTGCAGCCGATGGGCCCTGTCATCGGCCGTCACCAACTCGACTTCGGCTCCCGACAAATCGACCGTGGCCGGGCACAAATCTAGCTTCGGAATTGAGGTCGATAGTATGCATTCTTCAATCGGCGTCTTGTCCACGAGCACATCGTACGTCGATCGATCCCTCTGATCGGCACCAACCCCTATACCCGTTGAGGCGTTGCCCTGGGGGTCAAGGTCGACCAGAAGCGTCCGCCAACCGGTGGCGGCCAGCGCGGTCGACACATTGATCGCGGTCGTAGTTTTACCCACTCCGCCCTTCTGATTGGCGATGGCTATGCGAATCATGAGTCAGCCCTTCCGGCCAAGTAGCGTACCGATGATGATACCAGCCTCCGAGTCGGTAAGCGACGGTTCCACGTGGAACACATGCTCCCACCCTCTTAGCTCCAAAACCTCTTGAGATGCTGAGCGGCCTTTCGGCAACAACCAAGTTGTGGCGCCTGTGGAGAAGCGCGAGGCACGGTCGAGCAACTGCGGCAGTGGAGCGAACGCACGTGCAGAGATCACGGAAAACGGCCGCTCCGGCACATGCTCGATGCGCATGCCTTCTACTTTCGCATGTTCAAGTTCGAGATGAGCGCAAACGCGTTCCAGCCAGTCAATCCGCCTCGCTCTCGATTCCACCATTGTGACGTGCACATCGGGCCGGAGGATCGAAATCACTAGTCCCGGGAAGCCAGCACCCGTCCCCAGATCAAGCCAGCTCAGATCTGTTTCACGTGGAACATGGGTGAGGAGCTGAGCACTATCCGCGATATGACGCTGCCAAACCATTCCCAAGGATGAACTCGCAACTAGATTTTGCCGGGCGTTCTCCTCGGCAAGCAGTGAGATGAACGTCGCCATCCTTGCTTCCGACCGCGCATCCCACTCCGGGAGAGCACGAAGCCAGCTTTGAGCCTCAGCCTCTGTCCTAATCACGCAGCTTTACGCCGCGCATGGACCAGCAACGCAGATAGAGCAGCGGGCGTGATGCCGGGCACACGTCCAGCTGCCGCGAGAGTGGATGGCCGTGCCTTCAACAAGCGCTCCACCATCTCTCGTGAAAGGCCGGGTACATCTGCATACGGAAAATCATCGGAAAGATACATCGCCTCACTTGCTCGCAGATCCCGGAGTTCGCGGTCTTGTCGCTCCAAATACGGCGCGTACGCCGCATCTTCAGAGACCTCTTCAAGCAGGCTCTGATCAACTGCGGCCCGATTGCCCAGCCAGGAGGAGAGCCCAGCGATATCAACACCCTCGAAACGGAGCCACTCCGATAGTCTCATGATTCCGGCATCCCCGCGGACCGGCAACCCGGCGGCAAGGAGGTCCGACGCTGCGGCACGTTGACCAAGTCCGTCTACCAGCATCTGCCGCTGCCGCTCCCGCCGCTTAAACCACTCTGCCCTCTTTGCGCCGACCACCCCTGCTTCCAGAGCTAAAGGCGTTAGCCGGGTACTAGCATTGTTAGAGCGCAGACGAAGCCGATATTCAGCTCGTGCCGTCAACATACGGTATGGCTCGCTGACTCCCTGAAGCGTCAGGTCGTCGATCATCACAGCAAGATAGCTATTCGCGCGGTCGAGCTGTGGTGGTTGCCGATCCAGCACCACGGAAGCAGCATGCAGCCCTGCAACCAGGCCCTGCCCCGCCGCCTCCTCATATCCTGTGGTGCCGTTGATCTGTCCGGCAAAGTAGAGTCGCGGGATCTCGCGCACCTCAAGGCTTGAACGAAGGGCGCGCGGGTCTACATGGTCGTACTCAACGGCATAGCCCGGAACAACCATGTCTACGTATTCAAGCCCTTCAATAGTGCGGAGCAGGTCGAGCTGCACGTCCACCGGAAGAGACGTGCTTATCCCATTCGGGTAGACCAAGTGCGTGTCGAGCCCCTCCGGCTCCAAGAATATCTGGTGCCCATCTCTATCAGCAAACCGGTGAATCTTGTCTTCTATCGAAGGGCAATATCGTGGTCCCCGCGCATCAATGGCACCTGTAAACAAGGGCGAGCGATCCAGGTTCGATCGTATGAGATCGTGGGTGTGCGGGTTAGTCCTGGTAACCCCGCAAAACACCTGCGGGTTGATGCGGCGTTCCTCGAGAGCGGACATCATCCACGGCTCAGCATCGGAATGCTGCTCTTCCAGCCTTGACCACTCGATAGTCCTGCCATCCAGCCGTGGCGGAGTGCCCGTCTTCAGCCGCGCCATCGGCAAACCAGCCTCGCGCAACTGCTGCGCGAGCCGGTGCGCGGACGCTTCAGCAATCCGCCCACCACTCATGCGCTCTTCCCCTCGGAAGAGGGTACCCCCCAAGAAGGTGCCAGTGCAGAGGATGGTGGCAGAGGCTCGGAGCTGGGCGCCGTCAGCAAGCTCAACCCCTGCTGCGAAGCCGTTTTCAAGCAGCAGCACTGCCGCTTCGCCTGATACCAAAGCAATATTATCGTGCTGCGCTAAACCTGCCTGAATTGCAGCTTTGAACAGCTTCCTGTCAGTCTGCACACGTGGTCCTTGGACTGCGCTGCCTTTCGACCGGTTCAACATGCGGTAATGGATGGCTGCGGCATCTGCTGCCCGAGCCAGCAGTCCGTCAAACGCGTCAATCTCGCGAACGAGATGGCCTTTACCCAAGCCGCCGATCGCCGGATTGCAACTCATGGCACCTATCGTATCCAGGTCGAAGGTAACCAGAGCTACACGGGCACCCATTCTTGCTGCGACAGCTGCAGCTTCACAACCTGCATGGCCGCCGCCGATGACGATGATGTCGTAGGAGTGCATACGGGCGCCTTAGCTAACCCGATGATCGCGGTCAAAGCGTAGCCCTAATCTGAGGTCGGCCGAACGGTGCTGATTTAGAGGTGTTCCACGTGAAACATCACTTCCCGATGCAGAAGCGTCTGAACAGAGCATCGAGCATGTCCTCAGCGGCCGACCTCCCGAGCAGGCGATCCAAAGCCACCCTCGCGCTTCTGAGACACTCCCCCACGAGAAGCTGGTCTGTTACATTTTTTGATTGATTGAGAGCTTCGCATGCGACCTCGAGCAGATCATGCTGCCGCTGATTGACCGCGAGGGAGCCAGGCTTAACCATTGCCTGACTAGCGAGTTGAACAAGGTCGTCTCGCAACGCATCCAATCCCACCCCAGTTATGGCTGAGACCCGATGGCGAGCGCCTCCCTTGGACTTAGTTCCAGTGTCAGCGAAACTCTCTATCTCCCAAATCACGTTACCCGAGCCCTCCCCCTCTGGCCCCAGCCAAAGCACGAGGTCTGCGCCAGCTACTTCTCCCATTGCGCGCTGGATGCCGATGGCCTCGATGCTGTCATCTGTGTCCTCACGCAACCCAGCGGTATCCGCGAAAACGAAAGGAACTCCGCGAATAGCTATCGGCCGGGTAAGGACGTCCCGTGTAGTTCCCGGGCGTGGCGCGGTAATGGCCGCCTCATCCTCTATCAGCCTGTTGAAAAGACTGCTTTTTCCTGCGTTTGGAGGACCAGCCAGAACAACGCGAAAGCCTTCTCGCAACTTCTCAGACCGAGGCCCTTCAAGCAGAGTCCGTATCTCACCCGCCAAATCCTGAAGCAAACCGGCAAAGCTTGGGGGAATATCCTCGACGTCGTCTTCACCCCCAAAGTCCAGAACTGCTTCGAGCTGAGCAGAAAGGGATAGGACATCATCGCGCCATCGCGCAATCTGGGACGACAGTGCGCCACTTGCGAGAGCAATAGCTTGGCGTCGCTGTAGCTCGGTTTCTGCAGTCAGCAGATCCGCCAGACCCTCTGCTTCAGCGAGATCAATTCGACCGTTAGCAAATGCCCGTCGGGTGAATTCGCCAGGTTCTGCACGCCTCAAGCCGGGGATCGCGCCAAGCGCATTCTCCACCGCGGTTATAACCGCCCGCCCGCCATGCAAGTGCAGCTCTACGAGGTCCTCTCCCGTCGCGGTAGCCGGCCCTGGAAACCACAGGACAAGCGCGTGATCCAGTGTGGCGTTGTCCCCATCAGCTAAACGCCGTACGCTGGCCCTGCGTGGCTGAGGCCGCTCACCGGCAAGTAGTACCTCCAGAGCCTTTGCCGCTTCTTCCCCGCTGATCCGCACAATGGCGATTGCAGCAGGCGGAGATCCACTCGAGAGAGCAAAAATCGTATCGTTCACGAGAACATCATCACGCCAGGGGTGATCAGTCTTCGTTCTTCTTCGCGCCGTCTGCACCGCCCTTTCCCATCGTCGCCCCGCTCTCCATGAGTTGCTGAAACAACTTGAGGCCCAGTTGCCCCATGGGCGCGACTTGCTTGGCTACCTCCTGCAGTTGCTCGAAGTTGCCGACGCCCTTCATCGCGTTTGTCATTGCGTCGACGTAGACGTCGTTCGCCCTTGTCACGTCCGGCAAGCCTAGAAAGCGACGAGCTTCCTCAGGTGAACACTCGACCTCGACATTGACCTTCATCGGCCTCTCCTGAGAAGCATTTTGGCCAACATTGCTGACACATACGGTTGGCAAAGTCCACCGCACCCGCCTACTCCAAGGCGAAAGCACAGCAAGGAGAGCCAGATGACGACCAATACCGAGATTCCGACTCTTGAGACAGACGGGATGATCCCAGCCTATGTCCTGAAGCCGGAAGGATCCCCGCGTGGGGCCATTATCGTGCAGCAGGAGATCTTCGGCGTCGATCCAGGCATCCGTAAGAAATGCCAAGACTGGGCTGAACGCGGTTACCTTGCCGTGGCGCCGGACACATTCTGGCGGCAACAACCGGGCGTGGAACTCGACGCGGATATCCCGGAGCAGTTCCAGGAAGCCGTCGGATACATGATGAAGCACGACTTCGATCAGGGCATTCGGGACATCGAAGCGGTGATCCACTGGATACGCCAGGAACAGGGCGTATCAAAGGTTGGACTGGTCGGCTTTTGCATGGGTGGTCGCATTGCCTACATGGCTGCCGCCCGCACCGACATAGACGCTTCTGTCGGGTACTACGGCGTGATGATCGACCAGATGCTGAATGAAAAGCACGCCATCGCAAATCCGCTCATGCTCCACATTCCGACTGCGGATCACTTCGTCCCTGCTGAGGCGCAGAAAGCCATTCACGAAGGCCTCGATGACCATCCGAAGGTCACTCTGCATGACTATGAAGGGCTCGATCACGGCTTTGCCGCTGAAATCGGATCTCGTCGCGATGACGCTGCCGCCACGCTCGCGGATCAACGCACCGCCGCATTCTTTGCCGAGAACGTAGGCTGACGGGCTAAACGCAGGGGAAGCTATCCCCTCACCGAGACCAAGTTCTCAGGGGAGGGGATAGGAAACCTTAAAATAGCGTACCCACGCCAAGCTGAGGGTCGACCCAACCGTCGTAGATCATTTTGCTGGCGACATAGAGGATCACGATCAAGCCGATCCAGGCGATCCAGCGGAAGCGTTCGATATACCGGGCGATCACGTTCGCTGCCAAGCCCATCAGCAGCACGGCAAATACCAAGCCGACGATGAGAATGCCCGGATGGTCTCGCGCCGCACCAGCGACGCCAAGAACGTTATCGAGGCTCATCGAGACGTCTGCGAGCGCAACCGAGAAGGCAGCTCCAGCGAAAGTCTTCGCAGGCGCAACACCTGAGTCCTCATCACCTTCAATTTCAGGCGAACCTGGAGAATGTTCGCTGCCGGTGTGCAGCTCCCGGTACATCTTCCAAGCCACCCAAAGCAGCAACAGCCCGCCTGCAAACACGAGACCTACGATGCCCAGCAGCCATGTCACGATCAGTGCAAAGCCGACGCGCATCACCAGCGCGGCAAGGACACCGATCAGAATGACTTTCTTGCGCTGATCCGCAGGCAAGCCTGCAGCGAGTGCCCCTACCACGATCGCGTTATCGCCGGCCAACACCAGGTCGATCATCAAGACCTGGAGAAACGCCGAAAACGCTGCTGGCGTACCGATGTTCGAGAAATCGTCGACGATATGCTGCCAGATCTCCGCCGGTCCTCCCATGGAGGGAGCCGCGGCGGCCAGCGTCATAAGCAAGTCCAATTTCAGCCCCTCTTACTGATTCATGGTCGCGAAGAAGTCCTCGTTCGTCTTCGAGTCCTTCATCTTGTCCAGCAAGAACTCCATGGCGTCTACGGTTCCCATCTGCATGAGAATTCGACGCAGCACCCACATCTTGGAAAGTTGGTCCTTGGGTACCAGAAGCTCTTCCTTGCGAGTGCCGGACTTGCCCACATCGAGCGCGGGGAAGATGCGCTTGTCGGACACCTTCCGGTCGAGTACGATCTCCGAGTTGCCGGTGCCCTTGAACTCTTCGAAGATAACTTCGTCCATGCGGCTGCCGGTGTCGATCAGGGCCGTCGCGATGATGGAGAGGGAGCCGCCCTCCTCGATGTTACGCGCGGCGCCGAAGAAGCGCTTGGGACGCTGCAACGCATTGGCATCCACACCGCCGGTGAGCACCTTGCCCGAACTTGGCACAACGGTGTTGTAAGCGCGGCCCAGACGAGTGATGGAGTCGAGCAGGATGACCACGTCACGCTTGTGTTCCACAAGGCGCTTGGCTTTCTCAATCACCATCTCGGCAACCTGGACGTGGCGCTGAGCAGGCTCGTCGAACGTCGAGGAGATCACTTCGCCCTTCACCGAGCGCTGCATGTCCGTGACTTCCTCGGGTCGCTCATCGACCAGCAGAACAAGCAGGAACACCTCCGGGTGGTTGTCGGTGATCGCCTTGGCCATATTCTGCAGCAAAACCGTCTTGCCCGTCCGCGGCGGTGCCACAATCAGAGCGCGCTGGCCTTTGCCCTGAGGGCTGATGAGGTCGATAACTCGCGCGGACTTGTCCTTGACCGTGGGGTCTAGACTGTCGAGGTTCAGGCGCTCGTCGGGATACAGCGGTGTCAGGTTGTCGAAATTGACGCGGTGGCGGACCACATCGGGATCATCGAAGTTAACCTTCGTGAGCTTTGTGATCGCAAAATAGCGCTCGCCGTCGCGGGGAGCACGAATCTCGCCTTCCACCGTATCTCCGGTGCGCAGACCCCATTTGCGGACCTGGTTTGGCGAGACATAGATATCGTCAGGCCCCGCCAAGTAGTTCGCCTCGGGGCTGCGCAGGAAGCCAAAACCGTCGGTCAGCACTTCAATGGTGCCCAAGCCCATGATCTCTTCGCCATCCTCGGCAACTTCCTTGAGGATGCCGAACATGAGATCCTGGCGGCGCATCGTAGAAGCACCCTCCACGCCGAGTTCTTCGGCCATTTCCACCAACTCGGCCGGTGTTTTCTGCTTTAGTTCTTTGAGGTGCATGTTTGATTCTTTGCGATTTTCCGGAGAGGAATTGCGGGAAGGCCGGCGGATCGATGGGCTTGGAGAAAGCAGATCCAGGAAGGCGAGCATACCTCGCCCACGCCGGGACGCTTCGCCAGATAAGCGCAGAGCGGCTCAGGGTCAACGCGCTCACGCGCTGTACGCGGCAGACTGAGCGAAGATAGCGGCTACTTACCGCTAGCCAAGAAGCGGCCACTCTGGCGTTGGAGGCGCCAGTTAAAAGGGCTTTACGACTGCAAGGACGACGATCACGGCAGCAGCAAGACCCGGTACCTCGTTCAAGAGACGGAGCTTTTTGCCCGACATCCGACGATCGCCCTTGGCGAGCTTCTTGGAATAACTCACCATCCAGCCGTGGTAACCCGTTAGCAGGATCACGAACAGCAACTTGGCGTGCAGCCATCCGCCGGACCACCACTGACCACTCGTCGCAATCGCCAGGCCAAAAAGCCACACGGCAATCAGCGCCGGCGTCAGGATAATCTTGCGCAGACGCGCTTCCCGCTCAACCCAGCGGGCTTCCTCAGCGGAACCGGCCTCGCTCTCCTGATGGTAGACAAAAAAGCGTGGGAGCATGAACAACCCCGCCATCCAGAAGATCACGAAGATCACGTGACCGGCTTTGAGCCACAGGTATATCACCGAGAGTTGCTCCATTCCTGTATCATAGCTTCGACCGAGGGCAAATGTCAGCCCTTCCAGCCGCGAACAGTGGACAACAACTGCTCGACATGCGCGATCGGCGTATGCTGGCCGATCCCGTGGCCCAGATTGAAGACGTGGGGACGATCGGCGAGAGCGGCGAGGACGCGGTGGGTCTGGCGAGCGAGCTCATCCCCTCCCGCCAGCAAGAGCAATGGATCAAGATTCCCCTGCACCGGCATATCTTGAGGTAACGCCTGCGCCGCCCAGAGCGGATCGATAGTCTCGTCGAGACCGACGGCGTCGACGCCGGTCTCCCGCGCATAAGCTGGAAGCTTCTCGCCTGAACCCTTCGGGAATCCGATGATTGGTACGTCGGGATAGCGCTGCTTCACCGCTTCCACGATTCTCGCATTGGGAGCGATGACCCATCGCTCGAACTCGGAAGGCGCAAGGCTTCCTGCCCAGGAATCGAAAAGTTGCACCGCTTCCGCGCCAGCTTTGATTTGCCCGCAGAGGTATTCAACGGTCACCGCAACGATGCCGTCAACGATCTCCTGAAAAGCCTCGGGATCACGGTACGCCATGGCACGAGCGTCGTGCTGGTCGCGACTGCCCTCCCCTGCCACCATGTATGTCGCAACTGTCCATGGACTGCCTGCGAAGCCCAGCAGGGTCTTGTCTGGGGTCAGGCTGGCGCTGACCTTGGCTACCGTCTCGTAGATTGCCGCGAGCCGGCCCGGTACCGCTTCCAGGCTGGAGAGCGCTACATCGACGAGGCGCGGCGTGAGCTTTGGACCCTCTCCCGCGAGGAAAGCGAGATCCTGTCCCATGGCATAGGGTACGATGAGAATATCGGAAAACAGGATAGCGCCGTCGAAACCGAAGCGCCGGATGGGCTGAAGAGTGATTTCGGCCGCCGCATCAGAATCGTAGACCAGCGCCAGGAATCCGCCTGTTTCCGCTCTCAACTCGCGGTACTCGGGCAAGTAGCGCCCGGCTTGGCGCATGAGCCAGATGGGCCGCACGCTGGTATTCTCGCCTTTGAGTACGTTCAGGAGAAGTCCGGGCATCGCGTCCAAGGTCCCATAAGAATAATTATATTAGAATAGGGCTGATGAAGGTTGTTGGCCCTGTGGATAGCGGGGAAGCCGGCGTCTTGCCCGATTTGTCCGGCGATGAACAGTCCTCCGCAGGTCTGCGACTCCGGCAGGGGCGGCAGTCAAGAAAAGGTTCTTCGCCTTATCCCCAGCCTGTGCAGGACCACCCTGCCCTGTCTAGAAGATGGAGGCAGGAGAGCCGGTAGTGGGGGCGGAATCCGCCTGACGAGTTGTCACCGCTTCTCTCCCGTGGTTTATGCGCCCTCTATCCACAAGCCTCCCAACAGGACCTGGCAGACCGTCCATGGCGCGCTTTCACCTCCATTTGCTGTCAGACTCTACCGGTGAGACGTTGGAGATGATTGCCAAGGCTGCGCTTGCCCAGTTCGATGACAGCGCGGTCGTACGGCACTTCTGGCCCATGGTACGCTCGCAGCAGCACCTTGACCGGATCATGGGGGAGATCGCCGCTAACCCTGGCCTCGTCTTCTTTACCCTCGTCAACGATGAGACACGCGGCAAGCTGGAGGCGCGCTGCCAGGCGCTGGGGCTGCCTGCCATCGCGGTGCTCGATGGCGTGACCGACGCGCTGGAGGGATTGCTGGACCAGGAAGCAAAGGGCCGTCCTGGAAGACAGCACCGGCTGGACGAAGCCTACTTCGCTCGTGTCGATGCGATCCAGTTTACGATTGCTCACGACGACGGCATCGGCTGGGAGAACTGGGAAGAGGCAGAGATGGTGCTGGCGGGCGTTTCGCGTTCGTCGAAGACCCCCACGAGTATTTATCTCGCGAACCGCGGCTATAAGGTCGCAAACATCCCGATCGTGGTCGAAAGCCCGCCGCCTTCTACGCTGTTCACCTTGAAGCGGCCTCTCGTGGTCGGGCTGACGACAGCACCAGAGCGGCTGATCCAGATCAGGCGCAACCGTCTCCTTTCGCTAAGCCAATCGCCGGATACCGACTATGTGGACCAGGAGAAGGTCGAACGCGAATTGAAGTACGCACGGCGCATGTTTGCGGACAACAACTGGCCGGTGATCGACGTCACGCGACGGTCGATCGAGGAGACGGCTGCCGCGATCATCAATCTGTATAACGAGCGTGTGGCAGCGGGCGAGCAGGCGGTTGCCGGGGTAAAACCGATATGACTGATATGGCGGCGTCAGCTGAAGGGCTGGTCCTGGCGTCGAAAAGCGCCTCTCGCCGAGCGATGCTCGAAGCCGCAGGCGTTCCCTACCGCTCGTTACCAGCGTACGTCGACGAACGCGGCATCGAAGCCTCACTAGATCCGGCAGTAACACCGCGCAATGTGGCTCTGGCGCTGGCACGGGCCAAGGCGTTGGCCGTTTGCACTCAAGTGCCGGGTGCGCTGGTTTTGGGAAGCGACTCGCTGGTGGAATGCGGCGGCAGGCGTTTCGACAAGCCACGAAGCCGGGAAGAGGCCGCCGCGCACCTCCGGCTCTTTTCGGGACGAGTCATGCATCTGCACAGCGCCGCAGTCCTGGCGCGGGATGGCGAGGTCTTGCGATCTGCAGCTACGGTAGCGTTGCTCCATGTCGTCGATCTCTCGGAGTCTTTCATCGAAGAGTACCTGGATCACGAGTGGCCGGCAGTTTCCGGCTGCGTCGGCGTGTTTCGCATCGAGGGACGGGGCGTGCAGCTCTTTCGCGCCATCGAAGGCGATCATTTCACAGTGCTGGGGATGCCATTGCTGCCTGTGCTGGAGTTTCTTCGAGAGTTAGGGAACCTGCGCCATTGAGCACGCCCTACGCTGAAGTGATCGGCGATCCGATTGCGCAATCCAAGTCCCCGATCATTCATGGCTACTGGTTGGAGCAGCTCGGAGTAGGAGGCCGTTACGACCACTGCCATGTGACCGCAGATGATCTCGCAGGTTATGTTCGGGATCGGCGCGCAGACCCGGAGTGGCTTGGTTGCAATGTGACCATGCCGCACAAACGGGCCATCATGCCGCTGCTGGACGTGATAGATGCCGTTGCAGCACGGATCGGTGCAGTGAACACGGTCGTGCGAGACGAGCAGGGTTCCCTCGTCGGGTACAACACCGACGCACCCGGATTTCTGGAGCCCCTTTTCGGGAGAAAGTTCGAGACGGTCACTGTCGTGGGGGCCGGTGGAGCGGCTCGGGCTGTACTCGCCGCTTTGGCCGATAGCGGGACTAAGTGGATAACGATCCAGAACCGCAGCTTGGAAAAGGCGGAAGCGCTGTTGTCGGAGTTCGATTTGCCGGGCTACGCAGTGGAGCTGGGAAGTCACGTTCGGACGGCCGATCTCCTCGTTAATACATCCGCCTTGGGGATGGCGGGACAACCGCCCCTCCCACCCCTGCTCGACTGTGTGTCTTCCAGCGGCATTGTCTATGATATCGTTACAAGCCCGTTGGACACAGCCTTGCTGCGAGAGGCCCGCGAACGCGGGCTCACCACGGTGGACGGCCTGTCCATGCTGATCGGGCAGGCTGACCATGCTTTCGCCCGATTTTTTGGCCTGCGCCCTCCACGCCGCACGGATGCAGAGTTGAGACACCGCATCCTCCAAGCCAACGCCGTATGAATGCTCCGCAGATGAGGGCCGGATCGAAGATACTGGGTTTGACCGGCTCGATCGGCATGGGGAAATCGACGGTGGCTGCCATGCTGCGAGACTGCGGCGTTCCCGTTTTCGACGCGGACGCTGCCGTACACGTTCTTCAGGGGCCTGATGGTGCACTGCTCCCGGCGATCGAGGACGCGTTTCCCGGCACCACCACCACCAGGGGCGTGGATCGCCCAAAACTCGGAGCACAGGTCTTCGGAAACCGGGACAAGCTCGCCCGGCTGGAGGCGATAGTTCATCCCGCGGTAGCGGAAATGCGCCAGGCGTTCCTCCGGGAGAACGAGCACGAGCCTCTGGTAGTGTTCGACATACCGCTCCTGTTCGAAAAAGGTGGCCGACAGGGACTCGACGCAGTCGCCGTTGTCTCTGCTCCCGCACAGGTGCAACGCGCGCGTGTTCTTGCTCGTCCCGGCATGACCGAGGAGAAGTTCGAGCAGATTCTCGCGCTGCAAGTCCCGGATGCGGAGAAGCGTGCTCGGGCCGACTTCATCATCGACACCGGCACCGACCTTGCGACTACGCGCGCGGCTGTGGAACACCTTGTACGCGTTTTTCGCGGCATCGCCTGATCAACCGGCAAAGCTTGCGTCGCGGCAGCTAGGAGCAGATATAGAGTCCGATGCGCGAGATCATTTTCGACACTGAGACGACAGGTCTGGATCCCCGGACCGGAGACCGCATGGTCGAGATCGGTTGCATCGAGTTGGTGAACCGCATCCCCAGCGGGAGAACGTTCCACGCCTATTTCAATCCCGGCAGACCCATGCCTGCGGAGGCAGAAGCCGTCCACGGCCTTTCCGATACGTTCCTGGCCGACAAGCCGGTATTCGCTGAACGTATTGCCGATCTGCTGGAGTTTTTGGCTGACAGCCCTATGGTGGCCCACAATGCTGCGTTCGATTTCGGCTTTCTGGACGCCGAGTTGAAAATCTGCGGCCATCCGCCGGTCTGCCGCTCACGGATGATCGATACTGTCGCGCTGGCAAAAGTCCGGCACCCCGGATCGAAGCTCTCGCTTGATGCGCTCTGCTCGCGATATGGAGTCGACCGTAGCCATCGCACACTGCACGGTGCCTTGCTCGATGCAGAGCTGCTGGCGCAGGTCTACGTCGAGCTGTGCGGTGGACGGCAGATCGGCCTTGAACTTGTGGCCGACAGCATCACTGTCTCAACCGGTCCGAAGGTCTTGCAGCAACGCGAACGGCCTTTTCGAGCGCCCCGCCCTCATTCCGCAACGCCTGAGGAACTGGCGGCCCATTTGGCGTTTCTCGCTACTGTGGACACGCCGATTTGGTCCCACTGATTTACAAGAGGAGAAGTCGCTCATGGATATTCGCGTTTCCGGTCATCAGGTCGATACGGGCGAAGCGCTGCAAACCCATGCAAGCGATCGGCTCAAGGCAATAGCGGAGAAGTACTTCAGTCGCGCCATTTCCAGCCATGTGGTCTTCGGACGAGGGCCGGCTAACGGATTCCGGTGCGATATCATCATGCATGTCATGCAGAACCTCGTGCTGAAGGGCAGTGGTGCCGCGCAGGATGCCCATGTCGCTTTCGACCAGGCAGCCGAGAAGATCGATAAGCAGCTTCGTCGCTACAAGCGTCGGCTGAATGACCGCAGCGAGCAAAGCGCGCACGCCATGGCGGCTGAGGAAGCCGCTTATACGATCTTCGAAGAGCAGGGCGAAACCGAAGATGTTGAGGCCGATGCTCCCGTCGTGATTGCCGAGACGCGGGTCGACGTGCCGGAGGCAACCGTCTCCGATGCCGTAATGATGCTGGACTTGCGCAACACGGTGGCGTTGCTTTTCAAAAATGCTGGTACCGGACGGCACAATATGGTTTACCGCCGCGGTGACGGTTCGATCGGGTGGGTCGAGCCTTCTTGACGCCCTAGCCCGGGCGATACGCGTTTCACGCTGGAGGAATGGGCCCGTTCCCAGGTTATCTGGGGCCGGGCCTTGCTGCTGCTGGTGGAGCCGATCGGATATCAACTGAAGACCAAATGAGCGCTCTTTTTACTCTCCTGCCGGAAGCCGTCATCATGGCGAATGGCGGCGACAAACATGCCGTCCTCGCTAGGCTGGTCACACTGTTCGCGGCTGTTTACGATCTCGATCGAAACCTCGTGATGGAGCGCATCACGGAGCGTGAGGAGCTTGGGAGCACTGGCTTTGGGCGCAATGTAGCGATACCGCATGCCCGTATTCCCGGCCTCTCTCGACCGGTCGCGGCCGTGATCCGCCTGGATAAGCCCATCGATTTCGAAGCGGCTGACGGTATGCCCGTCGATCTCGTGTTCGGTCTCTTGTCTCCTGATGGAGCTGGTGCCACCCATCTTCATGCATTGGCAGCGATATCACGGATGATGCGCGATGAACGGATGCACGCTGCGCTGATCTCGGCACCGGGACCCGAGGCGCTGTATAGCCTTCTTTCCAATGTCATCGACCGCGACGCAGCCTGAACCTGTCACTTCCTCCGCGGGAGCAGAACTTCACTGGCGCGCGCTGGAGGGGCTTTATGCCTCTGCGCCGATCAACCAGCTGTTCCGATCTTCCCTGACCGTGACGAGCGAGGGAAGAGCTCGAATCATCTTTCCTGTCGAACGAAGCGTGTTTCATGCTGCCGGCGCGGCGCATGGCACGATCTACTTCAAAATGCTCGATGATGCGGCGTTCTATGCGGCCAATACCCTGGTTACAGATCGCTTTCTGCTGACCACCGCGTTCAATATACATCTTACGAAGCCAATCCGAGGCGGTACGGTGTTTGCGGAGGGGCATTGGGTCAGCGGGCGGCGGCGCGTGCTGGTGGCCGAATCGCGCCTGATCGATGAGGAAGGAGATGAGGTTGGACGGGGTACGGGCACTTTCATGCGATCCCGCATTCCGCTCTCGAGCTTGCCTGGATATTCCAGCGTCCTCATGCCGGACTGATCGATATGCGATTACCGACTCACCTCGAAGTAGCTGCTTTGATTCGGCGTGTCGAAACTGCGGGCGGCTTTGCGACCGTGCTCACCAAGGGCGAACGGGACGCCGGAACCCTGCTCGTGGTTCTCGTCGAGAGAGGAGCCAATGCGCGGGTCTATGAGCGCTTGCCGCAGCTGGATGGCTCGCGCAAATGGTCGCTGGCGAAGGCTCAGAATCCCCAGGATCCGCACGAACTAGCGGGTTACCTGAACCGCCGGGGCATGCAGGATCCAGACTTATGGATCATCGAACTGGACGTCCGTGACGGGGAACGCTTTGTCGACGAGCTGGCTTATTAACGTTGACTTCGCGCCCAGCGCGAGTAATCGCAGCCCTCGCTCAGACGCGAAAGCGGCTCGGGATGCAGTTCGGCAGCCCAGCTAGCACGCAGACGGGGAGCCATCGGCAGGCGCGCACGCTAACTTAACGTGCATCAGGAACAAAAAGTTCCCGCTTGTGACGGATGCTCACCGCTAGTTGATCGTTATAAATGCGAAGCAAAATTCGTTTGGCGAGCGCCGTTGCGCTGGCCGGAACGTTGATGACCGCTCTCTTTAGCGCCCAAGGTGCGGACGCGGCGGCAGAGGTGATGGTTCCGAGACTTGCTCTCCCGGATGCATCCACCAGCTTCATTTCCCAGCCCGTGGTGCAGGCTCTGCCGAGCACCATCGAGAGCGAGAGCCAAGTGGGGGATCAGTATCCCGCCCAGTTCGCCGAATCTCGGCAAGCTCCCACACTCGGCGCCCTCGTGGCAGCACAGCCCGACGAGAGCGAGCTGACACCCGAAATGCAATGTCTTGCCGGCGCCATCTATTTTGAGGCCCGGGGCGAAACCCTTGAGGGCCAGCTTGCCGTAGGGCAGGTCATTGTGAACCGCACCGCATCCGGGCGGTTCCCCGAGAGCTACTGTGGGGTTGTCTACCAGCCTTCCCAGTTTTCCTTTGTTCGTGGAAAGAGCATGCCTCGCGTGCGCGCCGGATCGCGTGCTTGGCGCGAAGCCGTAGCGGTGGCTCGGATCGCACATGAGGGTAGCTGGGACAGCGAAGTGAGCGACGCGCTCTACTTCCACGCGGCGCGCGTTTCACCCCGCTGGCGCCTCACGCGCCTCGCTCGCGTCGATAACCACGTTTTCTATCGCTGAGGATTCCGGCGCGCCCTGAAGGGCGCGCTGGTCACTCTCGCAAGGCTACCCAGACAGGCGCGTGATCGCTGGCCTTCTCGCGGCCCCTGTATTCCTTGTCCACGCCGCACCCGGCAAGCCGGTCTGCAAGCTCGGGGGACAGCAGGGCGTGATCGATACGGAAGCCATGATCCCGCTGCCAGGCTCCGGCTTGATAGTCCCAGAAGGTCCATATGCCGCCCTGCGGATTGTGCATAGCTAGCGCGTCGGTCCAACCGTCGTGCAGGAGCCGCCGATAGGCATCGCGTGAGGCTGGCTGCATAAGCGCATCCGGAGCCATGGCCGCGGCCGACCAAACGTCACAGTCATTCGGAACAACGTTGTAGTCCCCGATCACGACAGCGGGCACTTCCTCTGCCGCAATCTCGCGCATGCGGCTGCGGAGGCGGTCCATCCAGCGCAGCTTGTAGTCGAACTTGGGGCCGGGTTGCGGGTTACCGTTGGGGAGATAGATGCAGGCGACGCGAACGCCGAACACGTCAGCCTCGATATAACGTGAATGCTCGTCCTCGGGCTCACCCGCCAGTCCACGTTGAACTTCGACCGGATCGGCACCATCCGCGAGAATGGCAACGCCGTTAAAGCCCTTCTGACCGTGCCAGATAGCGCGATAGCCTATCTTCTCGAACTCGGAGGCGGGAAACCCTTCGTCCTGAGTCTTGATCTCCTGAAGACAGGCGACAGAGGGCCGCGTCTCTTCTAGCCATTCAAGGAGACGGGGAAGGCGTGCCTTGATCCCGTTGATGTTGAAGGAAGCGACGCGGATCACACTGCAAAGCTCGACCCGCAGCCACAACCGGCGCTGGCATTAGGGTTCTCCACTCGGAACGCAGCGCCGCCAAGCGTCTCGACGTAATCGACAGTACAGCCCGCGACGAGTTCTAGGCTCATATCGTCGACCACCAGCTTCACGCCGTCAGTCTCTGCGACGAGGTCGTCAGGATCGGCGGCGTCGGCGAGGCCGAACTTGTACTGGAAGCCGGAGCATCCTCCGCCCTCGACTGAGAGGCGCAGAATGGCCGGTTTGTCCTGCTTGCTGGCGATGGCCGCCACGCGAGCGGCGGCCGAGGGGCTGAGAGTAGGCGGGGCTGTTTCCATGGTTAGAATGTAGGCCCCGCGCCAGCTTCCGGCAAGCGCAGGACCGGCTGCTCATGCCGACTGTATGTAGGCTCGCATGGCATCTGCTTCCGCTTCGATCTGATCGATGCGATGCTTCACCAGATCACCTATTGAAACGAAGTCGATCATGAGGTCGTGCTCAATCACAGGTAGGTGACGAATGCGCCGCCTGCTCATGAGGGACAGCGCAGCCAGCACGGATGTTTGCGGCTCGACGGTTACTGCCGGAGCCGTCATCACTTCAGCCACTCGCATCGAGAGTGCGGCGGAGCCGGCTTCGCCCAACAAATAAATCACGTCCCGCTCGGAGAAGATGCCGGCGATCTGGTCCCCAGCCATGACAGGCATGGCGCCGATGCGGCGTTCCGCCAACAGGGCCGCTGCTTCGCTAACAGGGGTGTCGGTGCTGCAGGTTACGACTGCACGGTTGCGGCTTTCGATAACATGCCCGATCGTCATCGTCGTGCTCTCCCATTATCGCTTCTATCCGCAGAATATCACAAGGGCGGCCTTGTGCCTAATCGGCTGAATGGTGCTGTAACCCCGTAATAGGCGGTGCAGCCCCTTGCACCAGCCGCCCGACGCCCGCACATAATGGATGATGGTTCCCCGTTCTCCCCTCGACGACCCCGAAAAGGCGGCTCACGCCTGGGCCCGCTACCGCCGGATCATGCGCTGGATGATGCTGTTGACGGTGACTCTCGTCGTCGGCTCTCTGTGGGTCCTCTATCGCAGCAATGGCCTTGTCTCGATCCACATGTACATCGCGGCGGCGCTGGGCATTGGTTTCACGATGCTGCTGACCTCGGCCTTGATGGGTCTGCTGTTCCTGTCCAGCGGTACCGGCCACGACGATTCGATAGCCGACAACCTGGAGGAAGAGCGGAACCGCTAGGCCTCCGGTTCAATCCTCGACCGGATTACCGCCAAGCGGTTCATCCTGGAGTGGGCGCAGCCTCAATTCCTCCACAGGCTGCCCGCCGATGAGGTGCTGCTGGATGATCTGCTCAAGCACGTCTTCGGTGCATGAATGATACCACACACCGTCAGGCCACACGACGGCGATCGGTCCAGCCGTACAGATCCGCAGGCAGTCCGCCTTTGTACGCGCCACCCCGCCTTGGCCATCTAGACCGAGCTGCTTGAGCCGCTTCTTGAGGTACTTCCACGCCGCTGCGCCCACTTCGGGACGGCAGCACTCGCCCTTTTGCGGCTCGGCGCAGATGAAGATCTGGCGGTGAATGCCGTTGCCGCCCGCCTTGGCAAGCGCCTCGCGTGCTTTGAGGATATCCTTAGCGGGTGTGGTCATGAGCGAATCGTCCAAGGCTCGAACACGGCATAGACTTCCCTCGGCACGGGGGTGGGGCCTTCTGGGCCCACGGTGACCATCACTGTGCGCGCGAATGCGAGCGCTCGCCCACCTTGAGTCGCCAGCTTGACCAAACGGTGACTGGTCCTTCCGATCCCTTCCACACCGACGTGGAGATCGACAGGTTCCGGGTAGGCGCCTTCCCCGAGGTATTCGATGCCGACACTTGCTACCATTGGGGAAAGACCTGCCGCCGCATGGCGGTAGCCGGCAGCCCTATGGAAGCGAGCGCGCGCTTCCTCAAAGAGGTTTGCCATCGATACATTGTTGATGTGCATGTTGAAATCGAGATCGCTGAAACGCGGCTCGATCCGATAGGTGAAGGGATAAGATGCCGGGAGGAGCAGAGCAGGATCGGGTTTGGGCATTCCGAACGGTTAGAATTAGCGTGACCCCGCGTCCAGAGCCCAGGCAAACTCAGACGATTGCCGCCTTAGCCTTTCTTGCCCACGATCCTGGAGATCTCAGCTGCCACCATCCGCTCCACAAGAGCAGGCAAGTTCTTGTCGAGCCATTCGGTGAGTACAGGCCGCAGCATGTCCCGAGTGAGGCCTTCCAGCGATGTTTCGCCCGAGCGGACGATCTGCGGCGCCGCACCCGGGCCTGAGAGGGCCGCTAGTGCTGCCAGCGAATCGCGCATCGCAACTCGCGCGTCTTCGCTCAAGAGCGGTGAATCACCCGCCTCTTCTGTGTCCAGCCGAACGGTTTCGGTGAGATCGAGGATATCGTCGGACGGGGAGGTCGAACCGGAACTGCTTGCAAGCTGGTCGCGCGGCTTTGCCTCAGCCGCACAGGCGGAGCGATTGTCGCGGGCGATCACCTGCTTGATCGATGCGAGAATCTCCTCGACGCTTGGCTCGCCGTTCTGCTTCATGGCTGCGTAGTCCCTGGCAACATCCTTGACCGATCGATGACGGTAGGGGGCACATCGTTTGGCGAGATCTCTCCGTCTTGTACCGGCGTGCCAACGGTTCGAGTCGAGTTGGCGACGGGATCCGGGTCATCGTCGAAGTCGAAGAACTTGCCACTGACCCGGCGATAATTGACGTCGGGATCGTAAAGGACGCCGCCATCGAGGTTGAGATCACGAGCTTCGGCGCGGCCCATCGCGGCAAGCAGGGTAAATCCCGCGACATACGCATTGCGGCGGGCTATGACGAGTTGCACTTGCGCCCGCAGGAACTCCTGTTCGGCATCGAGGATGTCGAGAATAGTTCGATTGCCTACGGTGTTTTCAGCCCGCACACCTTCAAGACTTAGAGCTGCCGCATCAACAGCCGTCTGGTTAAGGGCGATGAGCTCCTGAGCAGCGATGTAGGACGTGTAGGCGGATCGCACTTGCGCAATCACGCTTCGCTCGATCGCAATCTCGGTTTCGAAAGCGGCGGCCGCCTGTGCCTGTGCCTGGCGGCGCTGGGCGGCGGGACGTCCACCCTGAAAGATCGGTACCGATACCTGCGCGCCGACTTGTGCGGATCTGTCGGACTGCGCTGCCTCAGTCGGTCCTAGGCTGCCCAGCGTGCCAAGATAGTTGTTGTACCTTGCTGAACCGAACAAGCTCACTGTCGGCAGGCGCAGCGCTTCGGCGACCTCAATGTCTCGGGTAGCCGCCCTTGCGCGCTCGTAGGCGGCAATAATGTCGGGATTGTTCTCGATCGCCACTGCCACTGCGACTTGCGGAGTGTCGGGAAGATTGGGCAGCGGCGGAGGCGGTTGCAGATCGACCGGCGCTTTGCCGACAAGCTCGATGTACCGTTCGCGGGCCGCCGCAAGATTCGCTTCCGCGGTTCTAAGGTCGCCCCGGGCCAGCGCTAGGCGCGACTCGCTTTGCGCCACATCGGTGCGGGTCAGGTCGCCAAATTGGAAGCGATCGCTGGTCGCTTCCAGGTTGGTGCCCAGCGCGCTGACATTGCTGCGATTGAGCCCTACGATGGCCTCGTTCTGGATCACATCCATGTAGGCGGCCACTATCTGGCTGAAGAGTTCCGATTCCGTGCTGCGCAACTCTGCCTGTCCGGCCTCTACGCGCAGCTTGGCGGCCTTGATCTGGTTCTTGACCGCGCCGCCCGAGTAAATCGGGACACCCAGGTCGACCCCTGCTGAAACGGCTCGTTGGGGAGCAGTGAACTGGTTGGCGTTCTGCACGACAAACTCGGTGTGCCGGCCGTCCGAGTTGACGCTCGGCAGGCCAGCAGCGCGCGCGATCGGCACGTTCTCGTCCAGCGCACGCTGTTGCGCGCGTGCGGACTCAAGTGTCGGATTGCTGCGGTAGGCCAGGACCAGCGCCTCGGTCAGGGTATCGGCTGAGGTGGCGCTTGCACCTCCCAGAGCCAAGAACCCCACTCCGATCCGGAGCCCGGCGCGCCAGGCGGACCGGGCCACGGTCAGAAACTCCAGCGCTTGGGTGCGGCAAACTCCGGCAGGACGGGAATGCCCATCTCAGAAAGAGGCAGCAACGCGATCTTCCCCGCCACCTTGCGGCCGACGGCGAGGCGCGTCACACCGCGCAGCACCTGGCCAGTGGCAACGCGCCCGTTTTCACTGAGGCGGTCCGCCAATGCGTCGGGCAGCACTTCGATGGCTCCGTCGATGACGAGGAGGGTGTACCCACCTTCACCCGAGGCACCGGCCCCGGATGGGTCGATCACCTCAAGCGAGCCCACGAGGGGGCGGAGCAGTGCAGCGAGATAGCCAGAGCCATCACCTACCAGCAGCGCCTTGTCATCAAGGGAGGGGCGTGACTCTGCCAGAAGACGGCCCTGAACCAGTGGCGCGGCCAACATGCGCCCGTTGCCGAGCGGGATGGCGCGATCGATGTAAGCTGCAGCGCGCATCGTCTCTGGCACGTAATCCTCGCGCGGAGTCGAGAGCATTGCGTCTAGTACCCACGACTCGTTCACGCCGCTCGGGCGCAGCTGACTGTCGATCATGGCCCGGCGCGCCGCCAGCATGGTGTCCTGGCGTTCCTCGGTAACCGTCATCTGCTCGCTAATTCCCTCAACGCCCGTGCCATGTGGGCAACACCCTGTCTGGCGCCTTCTAAGTCAAGCCGATCAGGAGGCCAAGTGCTTTGACGGAAAGGGCGCCGCGCGACTATGGAACAGCCCAAGACCGTATCAGGAGTGCAACGCCCGTGCCCGAATCCGTGCCCGCTTCGATGGCTAACATGGTGGCCATCCGTGAAGAAGACCTTATCGAGAGCATCGCCGATGCGCTCCAATACATCAGCTACTTCCACCCCATGGATTACATCCGTGCGCTTGGCGCTGCCTACGAGCGTGAGGAAAACCCTGCCGCCAAGGATGCAATGGCGCAGGTTCTGGCCAACTCAAAAATGTGCGCCCAAGGCCACAGGCCAATTTGCCAAGATACTGGTATTGTCAACGTCTTCCTGAAGTGGGGCCAGAACTGCCGGCTCGATTCGGACAAGTCGCTTCAGGAAGTTGTCGATGAAGGGGTGCGCCGCGCCTACAACCATGCGGAAAACAAGCTGCGCGCCTCGATCGTCGCCGACCCGGCTTTCACCCGTCGCAACACCAAGGACAATACGCCGTGCACGATGGCGGTGGAGATGGTGCCGGGCAGCACTGTCCACGTCGATGTGGCGGCCAAGGGCGGCGGCAGCGAGAACAAGACCAAGTTCAAGATGATGAATCCCAGCGACTCGATTGTCGATTGGGTGCTTGAAATGATCCCTCAGATGGGCGCGGGCTGGTGTCCGCCGGGTCAGATCGGCATCGGCATCGGCGGCACTGCCGAGAAGGCCGTGCTGCTCGCCAAGCAGTCACTCATGGATGAGATCGACATCCATGAAGTGAAGGCACGCGGCCCCCAGAACGACATCGAGGCACTGCGGATCGAGCTTTACGACAAGGTTAACGCACTCGGAATCGGCGCGCAGGGCTTGGGTGGGCTCACCACCGTGCTGGACGTCAAGATCCAGGATTGGCCGTGCCACGCGGCAGGCAAGCCCGTCGCGATGATCCCCAACTGCTCGGCGACGCGCCACGCGCACTTCGTCCTTGACGGCTCGGGCCCGAGTTTTCTGGAGACGCCGAACCTCGACGAGTGGCCGGACGTGTCGTGGGCACCGGACGCGCAAGCCAAGCGCGTCAACCTCGACACGCTCACGCACGAGGAAGTGCAGAGCTGGAAGCATGGCGATCGCCTGTTGCTCAATGGCAAGATGCTGACCGGGCGTGACGCGGCACACAAGCGCATCCAGGACATGCTTGCCCGCGGTGAGGAACTGCCGGTCGATTTCCGCGGCCGCGCGATCTACTATGTCGGCCCGGTCGATCCAGTCATGGGCGAAGTTGTCGGCCCGGCGGGTCCGACGACGGCCACGCGCATGGACAAGTTCACCGACATGATGCTCGACCTTGGCTTGCTGGCCATGATCGGAAAGGCCGAGCGCGGGCAGGGGGCAACCCAAGTCATCGCCAAGCACAAAGTGGCATATCTTATGGCGGTGGGCGGCGCGGCTTACCTTGTCGCGCGCGCCATCCGAGAGTCCAAGGTGCTGGCGTTTGAGGACCTCGGCATGGAGGCAATCTACGAGTTCAGCGTGCAGGATATGCCGGTAACGGTTGCTGTCGATTCGGAAGGTAACAACGTCCACCAGCTAGCACCGCTGGTCTGGAAGGAGCGAATCGCCCGCGAGACCGAAACCGCCTGAGCGCTCACTGCGAAATGGGTGAGGAGGTGCACGGCTCGACGAAGCGCAGAGTCGAGCCGACCAACACGCTGGCGTCCGGCACCAGCATCGAGCTATCCCGGTCGGTCATGACCGACCTCACCCATCCGCGAGTGCCGGCACGTCTGGTGCTCGCTTCTCTAGGTGCTCTGTGGGCTTGCTACTTTCTCGTAGCAACCCTGCGCGGCATTTTCCTTGGCCTCGACTTTGTATGGCCCATCGTCTCGCGGCGGCTGACTATCTGCATCATTTCGATGCTGGTGATGGCCGCCTTGTGGCCTCTGCTGCAGCTGTTCGACCGTAAGTCTTTCACGACCAGGCTGGTTGTCGTCGTGATAGGCGCATTGCCCGTCAGTCTTGCACTTAGCCTGATCAATGAAGCCATTTTTGCAGACATCCAGGTCCTCATCGACCGGCAGGAATCTGGTATGAACGTCCGCTCATCGCAGGACGGCGCCGGCAACATTCTGCTCGACCTGCCCCCCCCGGCTCCGCCGCTGCGTCCGCCTTTACCACCAGCTCCTGGTGACAGCGCTTTGCCCGCTCCGCCTCCGGTGGTCACGCTGGATACTGACGAGAAGACCATCGCCATCTCCGCAGGCAAGGAGCGCAGCGTCCATGAGCGATGGGGGATGATCGCGGATACCGCGTTCGGCAGATACTTCCTCGTGCTTGCCTGGGCGGCGTTCTACTTTGCGCTGGCTAAGGCTGAGGAAGCTAGGGCGGCCGAACGGCGGGAGGGTGAATATCGACGTGCAGCAGAAGCGGCGGAACTGCGCTCATTGCGTTACCAGATCAACCCGCACTTCCTGTTTAACACGCTCAACTCGCTGTCAGCCTTGGTCATGACTGGGCGTCATGATGACGCAGAGACGATGATCCAGACACTCTCGACATTCTATCGCCACACGTTGTCGGGCGACCCCACGAACGATCTCTCGCTGATGGACGAGATAGAACTGCAGAAGCTCTACCTCGCTATCGAGGCCGTTCGTTTTCCTGAGCGATTGAACACGCGAATCCTGGTTGACGAAGATGTTGCGGACGCCATGGTGCCCGGCATGATCCTGCAGCCGCTTGTCGAAAATTCGGTTAAGTATGCCGTAGCGGCCACGCAGGCTAAGGTGACCATCACGATCGCAGCCGCGCGTGACGGAAACAAGCTGGTCCTTTCGGTCAGCGATGATGGACCGGGCACGCGGCAGGCGGGAACCCCCGGGTGCGGCATCGGCCTGAACAACGTACGCCATCGCCTGAGCGCGCGCTTCGGCAGGGCAGGACGGGTGGAGTTCGGAAAGCAGCCCGGCGGGGGATTCCGCACTGTCGTGACCATGCCGCTGGAGCATGGCGATGGCTGATTCGCTGCGCACCCTTATCGTAGACGATGAGCCGCTTGCGGTTGAACGCTTGCAAGTGATCTGTGCGCGGCTGGAGGGTGTCTCCGTTGTCGGGACGGCTGGAGACGGGCAAGCAGGGCTGCGACTGATCGAGGCACTGTCGCCGGATCTCGTGCTTCTCGACATGACGATGCCCGTGACAGATGGACTCGCGGTTGCGCGCCAGCTCGTGAAGCAGGCCCAGCCTCCAGCCGTCATCTTCGTTACCGCGCATGATGAATTCGCGGTCGAGGCATTCGACCTCGAGGCGGTGGACTACGTCCTCAAGCCAGTCTCACCCGACCGCTTGCAGCGCGCCATCAATCGCGTTGCTGCTCGCCGCCACTCCGCCGAACGTCCCGCGCAGGAGAGCCAGTGGCTCAGCGAGTTCTGGGTGCCACATCGGTCCGAGCTCGTGCGCATCGCCGCGACCGATGTGGAGCGCATTGACGCAGAGCGCGACTATGTCCGTCTGCATGTTGGGGCACAAAGCTTCCTTCTGCTCCAAACGATCACCAGTCTTGAGGAGCGGCTCGACCCCGAGCAGTTCATCCGCATTCACCGCAGCTGTATCCTGCGGCGTGATCGGATCGCGGGATTGCGGCACGAGGGCTTGGGAGTCTGGTCTGTCGAAATGCTGGACGGCGCTGCGCTGCGCATTGGCCGGACGTATCTCGCCAACGTCAAAAAAATGGCGGGTCGCTAAAGACCCGCCAGGTTCTTTCCGGATTTTCTGTTCTGGGGACATCGTGTGAGCGGGCGGTGGGCCAGTTGTTTCGCCAGAGCGATCGGCCTGCCGACTTCAACCACCCAGGCGAACTTGGTCGAGCACCGAAGCCATCTGGTTCTCTCCAGCGGCGCGGGCTTGACGGTAGCATCTTACCGAGTGACCGTCGGGCAGGCGGCCGTTGCTGGGATATTCGCATGCCTTGCGGGCAGCCCGGTCAATCCGGCGCGCGAAGGTTTTCTGGTCTTTTGCATCGTTAAGGTCGAGGTCACCGTAGTGAACCAGAACGTCTTTCGCCATTACGGGCGCAGCAGTGACGACTGTGGCGAGAGCGGCGGCGGCGGCAAACAGAGCGGTCTTCATCATCGTACTTCCTCCATGAGTGAGCCGACTGATGAGTGCTGAGCGGCTCGATGACCCTCTTTTGCCCCGCTACCGCTTATCCCGCATCTCGCGCTCGACCGCGGCGTGGCCAGCGTCGACAAGCCGCAACTGGCGCCGATGAGCGGCTGTTCGAGATCGACAAACGTCATGGCGTCCGGTGATCGAGACGTCTGCCGGGAAAGCGGCGCCAGTCGGAGACGATTCCAGCAGCGCTGGCTTCGGGTGGCTCGACGTACTAGAATGCCTGCTGATGGCCCTCGTGATCGTATTCATTCTTGGGATCGCCAACTTCGCAGCCCACCGCGCTGTTTTGGAAAGTGGGCATCCCCTCATTGATGCCATTCCGCGTGCGTTCCAGAGTCTGGGTGGCCGTGGAAGCCTTGTGGTCGAGTTTGCGATGTTGCTGGGAGCCTTATGGATGGTTTCGGTCGGATCGACCGGCTGGGCCATCGCGTACCTTTGCTACACCGCACTCAACGGACTTGCCGCCTGGCTGATACTCTCCGGACGTGCGTAACGGGAACCGATGCTGCTCCGCTAGGTTTCCAGCGGCATGAACCAAGCACGCAAGGTCTGGCTCGTTTTCAACGAAGCCAGCGGCAGCAATAACGAGGCTGCCTTAGCGGAGCTGCGCGAAGCGTTCAGGGAAGCCGGTCTGGAGGTTGTGCACGAGACCTGCTTTCCGGGCACGAACTCCCCGACACGGGGCGAACTCGAGGCCGCGAACGCTGACACGATTGCTGTCTTCGCGGGCGACGGCACGATCAGTTCGGTTGTAAGCAGAGTAGGGGGCTGGAGCGGGGCAGTGCTGCCGCTTCCCGGCGGGACCATGAACATGCTTTCCCGGCGCCTCCACGGTGATGCTTGCGGAACCGAGGTGATCGCGCGATTTCGACACGGTATCGTGAACCGGGGGCGCCCTACTGTTCTGCTCTCTCGCCATGCAGTCGGGCTAACCGGCGCTCTCGCTGGGCCCGGCACCGTCTGGAACGACGTGCGTGAGGCGATGCGAGAGATGAACTTGATGGAGTTCGTCACCTCCGCAACCGAGGCGATCGCCTGGTCCGCGAACGGACCCAGAGTGATATGCCTGGATAGCGACAGGGGCAGGGACGAGGGCTACGCCGCGATAACGCTGACGCCTCAGGACAACGGTATCGAGGGAAGTGGTTACTACGCCGCCACCATTGGCGATTTTGCACGTCATGGCGTCGCTCTCTTGCAACACGACTTTCGTAATGGCCCACATGATTTCCTCGGCAGCCACTCACGAATGCGGCTCGTTTGCCCCAATGGCGAGCCTATGGGTCTGCTTATCGACGGCGAACCCTTCGACGGCGGTGCCGAGGAAGAGTTTCGCCTTGGCACCAGTGAGATCGACTTCTGGGTAACGGCCGATGCACGGTAAGGTAGGTGATATGCGGTCCGGTCCCATCAAGCTGTTCCACGTCAGCGATATTCACTTCGGATTAGAAGATCGGGAAGCCCTGGCATGGGTCGAAGACTGCATCGCTTCGGAGCGGCCTGATGCCGTGGCAGTGACGGGTGATCTGACAATGCGAGCCCGCCATCGGGAGTTTACCGCAGCGTGCGGCTGGATAAGTTCGCTCGACGTTCCCGTCACCGTCGAGATCGGCAATCATGATATGCCGTACTTCAATCCGGTCGAACGCTTCCTCAATCCTTACAAGCGCTTCCGCGGTATCGAAGCCGTACTGGAGCGCGAGCTAGACTTGGGGAATCTGGCTATCGTGCCGCTGAAGACCACGGCGCGTGCACAATGGCGGACCAACTGGTCCAAAGGCTGGATCACGCGACCGGCTCTGCAGAAAACGCTCTCGATGATCGATGCGCTGCCCGAAGGCACGCGCGTTCTGGTGACCGCCCATCACCCGCTTGTCGAGGTGAACGCGCATGGCAACGTGCTCACCAAACGTGGATCAGAGGCGCTTCGTGAACTCGCCAAGCGCAAGGTGCTCGGCGTGCTGACCGGTCACGTCCATGACCCCTTTGATCTGCTAGAGCAGACGCCAGAGGGTCCGGTGCGGATGATCGGGGCAGGGACACTGTCGAAGCGGGTGCGTTCAACGCCGCCCAGCTTCAACCAGATCATCATCGACGGAGACCGTGTGTCCGTCGAAGCCCGTAATCTGCAGCGCGTCCCCACGCCTGACATGCAGATAGACGACGTGCCGGAAAATGCCCTGCCGCCTCGCAGGCCCGGAGAGCCTGTTTCGCCAGTAGCAACGGTCCCTGCTGAAGATCCGCCCGTGCATTGAACCCTGAGCATCGACCATGGATGTCCACCGTCAGGCCCTTTTGTTCGACGCGTAAGTTTCACGACTCCGCATCTGCCGAAAACACGCCTGGTTCAGGCGGGTTTTCGGGCAAGATAGAGCAAAAGCGACGCTATTTAGCTAGCGCGGCGCACGCTGTCCTTGTGAGCTCCAACGCTCTTGGGACCACGCGGGCGGAACTTGCGCTGCTGCGGCTGAGCTTCGCCCTCAGAGCGCTCCGTACGAGGACGGTCCCGACGGGGACGGTCGCTGCGGGCACCATCGCGGCGGTTACCGCCATGGGACCGCTCGGCCTGCTCTGCAGCGGGCGACTTGCGAGCGGGGGCGGGAAGGCGAGCCGCCTGCCGCTGGAAATCCTCCGGCAGAGGTAACGGCGTGCACTTCACGCGAGTGAGCTTCTCGATGTCGCGCAGGTAGGCCTTTTCGTCGGGCGCGACGTAGCTCACCGCGATGCCGTCCGCGCCGTTGCGGGCCGTACGGCCGATGCGGTGGACATACTGCTCGGCCACGTTCGGCAGCTCGAAGTTGAACACGTGGCTGACGCCTGAAACGTCGATGCCGCGTGCCGCGATGTCGGTCGCCACCAGCACACGAATTGTACCTTGGCGGAAGCCGCCGAGCGCTGCGGTGCGCTGGGCCTGGCTCTTGTTACCGTGGATCGCGGCGGCAGGAATGCCGGCCGTCGCCAGGTGGCGCACGACGCGGTCAGCACCATGCTTGGTGCGGCTGAAGACGAGCGCGCGGTCGATCGACTCGTCGGCCAGTCCTGCCTGCAGGCTCAGGGTCAGCAGCGCTTGCTTCTCGGTCTGGTTCACGAACGTTGTGAACTGCTGCACGCGCTCTGCCGTGGTGGACTGCGGCGCGACCTCAACCTTGACGGGATTGTTGATGAACTGGCGGCCGAGATCGGCAATCGCCTGGGGCATCGTTGCGGAGAAGAACAGGCTCTGACGATCCTTGGGCAGCATTGCCGCCACACGCTTGAGCGCGTGGATAAAGCCCAGGTCCATCATCTGGTCTGCTTCATCTAGCACGAAGATCTCGACGTGGCGCAGTGTGAGCGCACGCTGGTCGATGAGATCCAGCAGACGCCCGGGTGTGGCTACCAGCACATCGGTACCACGCTCCAGGGCGCGAGCTTGCTTGCCCACGGGCACACCGCCAAACACGCACTGGACATTGAGCGAGAGGTACTTGGCATAGCCGCGCATGTTCTCAGCGATCTGAGCTGCCAACTCACGCGTCGGGCTGAGCACCAGCATCCGGCAACCAGCATTGCTGCGCGGCTTGGGATCGGCGGCGAGGCGGTGAAGCGAAGGCAGCGAGAATGCTGCGGTCTTGCCCGTGCCAGTCTGGGCGATGCCCAGCAGGTCACGGCCTTCCATCAGGGCAGGAATAGCCTGACGCTGAATCGGCGTGGCGTCGGAATAGCCTTTTGTTTCAAGCGCGCGGAGAATCGGCTCGGCAAGGCCAAGTTCGGAAAAATAGGACATCAATGTCTCTCGAATAGCAGCAAGGCGCGGCCATTCGCCACGCATCGCAAGGGTTCGTTCAATGCGACCCTGCGTGAGAAGGAAGCTGGTTCAAAAGCAATCGCTCGTCCGGGCCGGTCTTCGGCTCTGCGCCGGGACCTCACGCTGCTCACGGATTGCGGCGGACAGAGCCCGCGCGCCGATTGCTGCGCCGCTCATAAGCCACGTTGCGGCGAAGCGCAAGAAAATTACGGGAAGGGTCTGGACAGTGGGATCAGGCAGCCACCGGGTCAGCGGCGGACTTCTTCTTTTTTCCGCCGCTTTTGCCTTTGGCCTCCTTGGGTTCCGCTCCATCCACCAGTGCCTGGACTGCCTTGGAAGTGGCGACGGTGCCCAACTCGGTCAGCGCAAAGTGATTCGCTTCGATCTCGCTCAGATCGTACACGTAGTTCACCATGACGCCGTGCGCCTGCCGTTGTCCATTTTCAGACAAGTCTGCATTGGAGTGGATTGCCTCCAGCCGTGCTCCATTGCCAAGGTGGAACCGAGCCACCGGGTCCAGGGGCTGACCGCCTCTTCCCTTTGCGGTGACAAGGTACTTGGCGGCGAGCACGCGCAGCTCCTTGGCGCCAGGCACCCTCTCGCCTACACCTTGCTCCTTGGCGAGCCACTTGGCGAAGCCAGGTACCGGCGACAGCGTCGCGAAGGTGTGCAACTGCGGGAGCTCGCGCTGCAGCAGGCCGACGACTCGCTTGATCAGGTAATTCCCGAAAGGAATGCCCTTGAGGCCAGTCCGGCAGTTGTTGATCGAGTAGAAAATCGCGCAGGAAGCATCGCGCGGCTCGACTACCTCGCGCTCTTCGGCAATGATCTGGTGAATCGCGCCGGGTAGCTGATTGGTGAGTGCCACTTCGACGAAGATCAGCGGGTCGTCCATCATCTGCGGATGGAAAAAGCCGTAGCAGCGACGGTCGATCGGCTCGACGCGGCGGCGAAGATCCTCCCAGCCGTGAATCTCGTGCACCGCCTCGTATTGAATGATGCGCTCCAGCAATGCCGCCGGCGAGTCCCAAGCAATCCGGCGCAGTTCAAGGAAGCCTGCGTTGAACCAGTTGCCAAAGGCGTCCTCAAGGTCGCGGTCAAAAGCGGACAGGCTCGAACCCTTTGGGGCCGCGAGAAGATCCTCGCGCATGTTGATCAGCCGCTCGGTGCCCTGCGGCGCCATGTTGAGCACGCGGATCAGCTTCTGGCTGGGCGACTCGGTCGCCTCGTGCAGCGCCCGGGCGGCGTTCTCGTCGTGCTTCTCGTTCCACTTTGCGATCGCCTTTTCGATCGCGGCAGCGTCTGCCGGATGTGCGTCATGAATCTTGCTGAGGAACTCCTGGCGGGCCTCCGTGTCGCTTCCCTCGTAAAGATCGAAGAAGGCGGACGCGAGAGCAGGGCCTGAGGCGCGTCCGCGCAGCGAAAGCAGAGCGTCGGCAAGGTCGAGCAGACTTTCGCTGCTGGCCGGGCGTGGCGCAATGCCGACACCGCGCAACAACTTGCCCAAGCCCGAACTCATCAGCAAGTCCAGTGCGTTGCGGCGGCGCGCAGGTGCCTCTGCCTGTGCGCGTGTGCGAGCCGTGTTCATCTAGCGAGACACCTTTTTGTGAAGGAGCGACTGCTGCAAATCGCCCCGAGTCGATTAAGCGTATCATGCTGGTTCCGACAGCCCCATGACAAGAGCCCGGGCAACGGCTTCGCCCCGGCGAAGTGAAGGACAGCAAAATGCTTGGTTGACGGCTCCCCGGTGGTCGTGGCAATCGCACCGAACGCAAGTGCCTACCGGAGCGCGGGTATAGCTTAGTGGTAAAGCTCCAGCCTTCCAAGCTGGCTATGCGGGTTCGATTCCCGCTACCCGCTCCACTTTTCGCTTGGCGCTGCAGAAAACCGCCGGTTGGACCGATAGTTGCTAGTAGCTGTCCCACCTCAGGACACCTCGTTTTTAACTCCGCCAGTGTGGGCGTGCGACAGCTACTGCTGGCAAACGGCTGATACCGGCGAGTTTTTCGGGTTGGAAGAGATGGCATTCCCCGGCCTGGCTAGTCGCGCCTTGAGAATGCTTTGCGCATTGCGCCCGTACCGGCATGGAAATAGCGAGGGCGAAGTCTAGGCTGCTCTGGAGTGCGACGCCTCTACCGCAGAGGCTTGTGCGGGCAGCGGTCTGATCGCATGGCCGGCGACACGATTCGCGCCGGAGTAGACTTCGCCATCCTCGACGCGGGTCTCCTGGCGCTGGCAGTGACTAACGCGAACGCGCGGCGCGGGTGAGGCATGATCGCGCGCTTGCCCTGCTGGCCGCGGCCTGTTTGTGCCTATCAATGCCAAGGCACCAGCACGATGATCTACCAAACCTTTTTTCTGGTCCAAGGTCGAGTACTTCGCCTAACCGGCTGCATCATCCTGCTCCTCTCGTTCACAGTCGCGCAATACTCAAACAGTGTAATCCTCAGGAGGACGGCGGCGATCCGAGAGCGGACTTACGGTACGGATTTTGGGTCCGCCGCCTGCAATTTGCGAGTGACATTTGCATATAATATATATACAGATCGCCTCATCCGACAAAGGGGTGGCAGTCAGAAATGAAAGGCAGTGAAGACCTGTTGACGATCGACGTCGGCGATTCCCGCTGGAAAGAGCTCATCGATTTCGACGCCAAGCTTTTTAAGACAAAGAATATTCGTCTTCTAACGCCCGAAGCGAGGGTGCTATTTCAGCTAATGATGTCAGGACCACTTCGTGTGAATGAGGCGATGCAGGTCGCGGCAACCTCTTACAAGGGCTTCTACGCTGTTATGGATCGTCTAAAGCAGGCAGGTCTGGTCAACATTTCAACGGATGACAAGGATCATCGTGCTCGTAACTTGAGTATTGAGCGATAATCGCTCCTCTCTGACCGCCAATCTGCAACATACTTAGGACTGAACTTTGGGCTCACACCGCAGAGATTGTGCTCGCTTGTCTCAAGTGGCCGGTTGGGGTGCGATGATCGCGATAACTCCCATCTGGCTGGCAGCGTCATCCGCGCCTGCGCACGCGGATCCACTGAATGGGGCCGTGGCGCCACAAGCAGGCGTGGCTGTCGTTTCGAGCGGCGATGAAAGCGATGCCGTTCCGGTTGTTCGGCCTTTGGCGCCGGTGCCGAGCGAGGATGTGCTGGACGCTCCCCTTTATGGCCCTCCCGCGCCGAAGGTGCAGAAGGGTCATCTGCCTGCCATCAGCTGGGAAGAAGCGCCCCCGCAGGTCCCGCAAGCCCTTGACGAAGCCGTCAATATCGTGACGCGCAACTACCCGTCGGCACTGTCCGCGCGTGCGGCGCTGGGTGCTGCAGCTGCCGATGTCAGGGCTGCTAAGTGGCGGCGTTTTCCCAGCGTGTCGGGCAATCTGTCGTATTTGGATGCAGGCAGCACGCCTGACCCGCAGTTCATCGCTGAGCTGCCGATCTGGTCGGGTGGGCGCCTTGGAGCTGATATTCGTCGGGCGAAGGCTCAAGAGGAAGTGTCGTCTTTCGGGTATGTCGGGACAGTGCAAACGCTGGCTCTAACGACAGCGCAGGCCTACTTCGATGTCGTTCGGCTTGCTCAGCGCGAGCAGTTGCTCGCGGAAAGTTTGAAGGAACACCAGCGGCTGGTCGGGACCATGGAGCGGCGCGTCGAGCAGGAGGTCAGCCCGCTCGCGGACTTGAACCTTGCCCGCTCCCGCGCAGCGCAGATCGAGCAGGAGTATACTATCAATCGAGCGCAGCGCCGGTCCACCCTGCGCATCCTGGCGGAGTTGATCGCGGATCCGGACTACGACCTGGGCGGAATTCCTCCGTACGATATCGTGGACTTTCGCAATCGCGAGGCACTGGAAGAGCAGGCGGTTGCATTTGATCCTGAGCTGCGCAGGCTCAGGGCGATTGTCGCGGTCGCGGAGGCCGAACTGGACAGCAGCAAGGCTTCCATATTGCCGCAGTTAAACGCTCAGTATTCCTACGACAACGTGTTCGGCAACAGGATGGGTCTGGTCTTGCGGCAGCAGACGAGTGGCGGTTTGAGCCAGTTCTCTGAGGTGGAAAGATCGCGTCTGAGAATACAGGCAGCGCTTGAGGATATCCGCGTGAGCGAACAGCGGTTACGGCGCGAGGTCGCCAATGATCTTATCGAATACGACGCTGCGAGAGCGCGAGCTCAGATATCTTCCGGCGCGTCAGAGACGGCTGCTCGGGTCAGCGAAAGCTATATGCGCCAGTTTATAACAGGGCGGCGCTCGTGGCTGGACGTGATGAATGCGCTACGCGAGGCAGTCAATGCACAGATGGGCAAGGTCGATGCCGAAGCCACGGCCATGTCTGCCGCAGTACGGCTGGTGCTTCGCAGCGGGCGTTGGCATCCGATATTTGACAGTGCCGCTGGTACAACGGCTGTTAGGGGGAATTAACGTGTCGAACCCGATCGTCGCAGCCATTGCGACACTTGCCCGAATGCGTCGCGTGGATTTGCGGCCAGATTGGGCTGACCGCGCGCGCGAAATCGATGGCAGCGATGAGGCATCGCTCGACGTCGTTTGTCAAACGCTAGGCTGGGCGCCTGCATCCCGCTATGAAGAGGCTCCCCGGGCTCACGAGTTTCCGTTGCTCGTCCACCACCCGGATCACGGGTGGGCGGTCGCCGAGAGAGTGGAGAACGATAACCGTCTCAGCATCGTCAAGGAGGGTATTAGTACCACTTGGCAGGACGCTGATATGGCGCACCTTTACGATCTGGTGATACCGCTACCTGCCGGGCGTCAGACTTTCGACAAGGCTTTTGACGTATTCAAATCGGCGGTTTTCCGCCGAAAGCGCGCGATCTTTTTCGCGATCCTCGCTACCTTCGTCGTGAACTTCATTGCACTGATTACCAGCATCTATTCGATGCAGGTCTATGATCGAGTGGTGCCGCGCGGGGCGTTCTCGACTCTCTGGGTTCTGACCATCGGCGCGATCGTCGCAATCCTTTTCGATTTCATCCTTCGTGTCACGCGAGCGAACATGCTCGAAGATGACGCGGTGAAGATCGACACGGAAGTTTCGGAGTTCTTCTTCTCACGGGCTGCCGAAGTGCGTTTGGATGCGCGGCCGCAGGCGATCGGCACGACGGCTGCCCAGCTCCGCGGACTGGAGCAAATCCGCACGATGCTTTCGTCTAGCGCGCTCTTCGCGCTGGCGGACCTACCCTTCGCTCTGCTGTTTATTTTTGTTATCGCCAAGCTTGGCGGAATAATTGCACTTGTCATGGCGATCTCCTTTCCGCTCGCGATCGTGATCGCGCTGATTTTTGCACGCCTGATTCGCGAGAATACCGGCAAGGCCCAGGTCAGCAGCAACCGCAAGAACGGATTGCTCGTAGAGTCTCTCGACGCGGCCGAGACCGTGAAGGCCAATCGCGGGCAGTGGTTCCTGCTCTCACGTTGGAACCATCTACTGGAAGAGTTGCACGCTTCCGAGCTCCCGGTGAAGCGGCTTCAAGCCATGGCCGGGACCATATTCGGCACGATTCAACAGGTGTCTTACATATGCTTGATCGCTTGGGGCGCGGTCGAGGTCTTCGAAAACCGCATTTCCATGGGCGCACTCATCGCCTGCTCGATTTTGGCGGGAAGAGTGAACGGTCCGTTGCTGGGCCAGCTTCCTCAGCTCCTCGTGCAATGGACGTACTCGAAGATTTCGCTCCGGATGCTGGACGGTATCCTCGAACTTCCCGTTGATCGGCCCGCAGACGTTGATCAATTGCGACCAAGTCGCCTTTCGGCTTCTCTCCAGCTGGTCAACGTCGCTTTCGCGTACCCTGGCCAGCGTAGCGGCATCACCATACCGCGTTTGGAAGTGGCTGCGGGTGAACGAATTGGGGTGATTGGCGGTATCGGCTCTGGCAAGTCCACGCTGCTGAAGCTCATGGCGGGGCTCTACGCCCCGGCTCAAGGGCAAATTCTCATGGATCGGCTCGACATGGGGCAGATCGCCGAGGACTTGCTGCGCGCCCACATCGGTTACCTGCCGCAGGACTACCGCTTGGTGAACGGCAGTCTGCGCGACAACCTGACTCTTGGGCTTTCCGATCCAGGGGACGACGCTATCATGGAGGCGGCGCACGGCACCGGGCTCATTAACCTGATAACGGCTCACCCGCGTGGTCTGGACTTGCCGATCAGTGAAGGCGGAAGAGGCCTGTCGGGCGGGCAGCGCGTTCTTACCGGGCTCACGCGGCTCCTTCTGGCGAAACCAAAGCTGATCTTGCTGGATGAACCGACGGCCAATCTCGACGTCGATACAGAGGCGCTTGTCCTGCGCCGCCTGCAGGCCAGCCTGGAGCCCGACACGACGCTTGTCCTCGTCACGCACAAGCTGCAACTCGTGAATCAAGTCAGCCGCGTCATCGTCATGGCGAATGGCCAGCCGGTCCTGGACGGACCAACCGCGGACGTTCTCAAGCGGCTGAAGGCCGTGCCTACCCCCGCGCCGAAAAAACCACCTCAGGTCGCTGACGCATCACAGGGAGCCGTCGCGTGAAAATCTCCCCCGGTTTCCGCAACCGCTGGCTCAATTCGTCGTCGCTGATCATCCTTGGAATCATATCCTTCATGGTCTTGGCCGTGTCCTGGTCTTTTTGGGCTGAGCTGGACCAAGTCAGCCGCGCGCCCGGTCAGATCATCCCGACCGGTCGCGTCCAGATCATTCAGAGCGCGGACGGCGGCCAGATCGCGAACATCCTTGTTCGCGAAGGTGAACACGTGAAGAAGGATCAGCTTCTGGTCCAGCTGGACGAGACGAAGATCAATGCCGCCGTCGGAGAGGCGCGCGGCAAGGTCGCATCTTTGATGTCGAGCATGGCCCGCATCAACGCCGAGTTGTTCGAGCGGCCTCTCGTCTTCCCCGCGGAAGTCCAAGAGTTTCCGGATTTCGTTGCGAACCAGACGCTGCTTTATCAGAAAAGGCGTCAGGCCCTGCAGGATCAGTTGACCTCACTTCGTGCGATGCTTGCTTTGATGAAGCAGGAGCTGGAAATGAACATGCCCCTGCTTGAGCACGGCGACGTCAGTCGGGCCGATGTGCTGCGTCTTCAGCGGGGCGTGTCCGACATCCAGTCGCAGATTGTGAACGTACGCAACAAGTACACGCAGGATCTCCAGGCCGAGTACACCAAGACAGAGGAGGACCTCGTCACGGCGCGCGAAGTGCTCAACCAGCGCCGCGATGCGATGGAGAACGCCCGAATCACTGCCCCTGTCGATGGCATCGTGAAGAATGTGCGCCTCACCACCCTTGGCGGCGTGCTCCGGCCTGGCGACGAGGTGGTATCCATCGTTCCCACCGGCGATAAACTGATCCTCGAGACAAAAATGCCACCCAGTGACATCGCCTATGTGCGCGTCGGCCAGCCCGCCACCGTGAAGTTCGATGCGTATGACTCGTCCATCTATGGCTCCGCATTGGGCAGGGTGACGTACGTCAGCCCCGATACGATCGCCGAGCAGACGCCGGAGGGAGAAGTCCGCTTCTATCGCGTGCACATCACCGCCGATCCCACTCGCATGAAGCCGCATCTGCAGGGCGAGAAGATCGCGATTCAGCCGGGCATGACCGCCACCGCCGAGATCCAGACCGGCCGTAACACCGTATGGCGTTACCTGACGAAACCCATCAACAAGACCATGAGCGAGGCACTGACGGAGCGCTGATGAGGAGGCGAGAGGCGGTCGCTGTCCGCAGCAAATGGGCCGCCTCTAGAGGAACTTGCTGGTGTCGCGCCGAAGAGAGAGCGCCGCAGAAAAATGTATGGAGCGGCTAATTAGCGCTTTCCTAAACCCCCGGCCCGTTGCTAAGCGAGCACACGAGGGGAAATTTCGACCTCCGATCTAGCTCCACCATTGAGGGAAAAGATGGCAAAAACTGTAGTGACAGCTCAGCCGAAGGTGCTCGAGCAGGGCAAGGATGGACGCAAGAAGGCGGACCAGAAGCGGGCTCATCACGAAGCTGCTCAGGTCGCCGGTGAAGAGGCTGCGGCCCTTCACGCTGCTGCCGATCTGCCACAGGGCGAAGCCGCCAAGCTCGCGCAGGGCGACGTCGGCGCGCTCTCGGCTGAGGCCGTTTCGGCCGATTCGCTTGCAGGCGACTTCTCGTTTGCCGGCGTGATGGCAGATGCCGCTTCCACCTCGATGGCGGGTTCTTACACCGGCGGGTTCGCTGGTGGTTCGTCTTCATTCGCGCAGGCCGCGGACGGCGGCAGCATGGGTTCGGGCATCGGTGCAGGTAGCCGTGGTCCGTCGCTCATCGTCGCAGGACTCGGCGCTCTGGCCGTTGCAGGCGGTGTCGCCGCTGTCGTTTCCAGCAGCGACAGCGATGACAACGACACGCCAACCCCAACACCAACCCCAACCCCAACCCCAACCCCGACGCCGACGCCCACCAACTCGGCTCCGACGGTGTCTGCGGCTGTGCAGAACCTCGAAACCGACGAGAACGAACCGCTCACGGGCACGGTAACCGCGACCGATGCGGATGGTGATACCCTCACCTACACCGTCTCGGATGCGGCGGAAAACGGTGTAGTGACGTTTGGTGCCAACGGTGCCTTCACGTACACGCCGACCGCTGACTTCGACGGTACCGACAGCTTCGTCGTCACCGTGAGCGACGGCAAGGGCGGCACCGTGTCGCAGACGATCAACGTGACGGTCAACAACGTCGGTCCCGAGACCGCAGAGATCAACGTCAACGCAGCCGGCAGCAATGTCGATGCTGACGACGTCGACACCACGTACAACGTGTCTTTCGGTACCGGTAACTACGAGTACACGATCAGCGGCTTCGACGCTGGCACTGATGCAACCGGCGGCGACCGCATTGTCGGCCCGACGGGTGTCGACGTCTCGATCGACAACTCCGACACCACCGATGGCATGGTCGTTCTGACTTACGCCGCAGGTGGCAACCAGATCGCCACGATCACGATCGAGGATCTGACGGCGGCTCAGGATGCGGCGATCTTCGGGCCGAATTCTTTCAATGCGGTCTTCGGATCGGGGGCAATTGCTTAATATATTGTGGTTAGCTCCGGGTTCGCTGGAACTCGGAGCTAACCACGCGTTTGGTTATCCGTCCGTCTGGACGTAAAAGAATCCTTTGGAGCACGTCACATGGCAAGAATCTTCCTTGATGCCAACGAGAGCCGGAATGGCTTCCTCGCAAACAATGACACTGTGTTCGGCAGCACCGGCACCGAAACCGTCACGATCAACACCGGCGCCACCAACGTGCGCATTGAAGGTACGGTCGAAGGCGTGGCGCTCGCGAATGCGCCGTCCACCTACACCTTCCTCGCTCAGGGCAACAACCTGGTTGTCTTCAACGGCGGCGTCGAAGTGGCTCGCATTATCGTTCAGGACGATGCCAACGGCACGTCGCTCACCTTCCCCGGCGGCCAGACCGAAGTGCGCGTCGGCGCCGGTGGCATGACCATCGGTGGCGCCGCTGTACCGACCGGCACCGCCGGCCCGGTTGTTCCCGGCAACCTGAACCCCAACACTGAGTTGGCCACCGCTCTGGCAGCGATCACGACTGCTGAGACGGCTCTGTCCGACTTCCTCGAAAGCACAGTAACCAATGAGGAAGTGGCGGCTGAACTGCCTCCGCTGGCTCCCGGTGCATCCTACAGCGACGCTGACATCAGCGCCGCGATCGATGCTGCTGTTGTAGACGCAGCACAGGACGTCGAGGACGCCATTCAGGTTGAAATCCCGACCGCCGATTTTGTCGGTGCCAGCGCCAATGTGCAGTCTGCCCTGATCGCGGATGCGCGCGCCGATGCTCAGCGTGACATCACGGCTGCCCAGCGCGTCCTTACGGCGGCTGAAGGCGAACTCAATGCTGGCGTTCTGAGCGCTCTGAACACTGTGGACAGCCGCATTGCGGCCGCCGAATCGGCCATGGATGCCTATCGTACCGCCGACCGTCTTGAAGATGGCGAGCTCGCTCGTTTCAACGTGGTCAACGACGAAACCCTGACCACGAACGAAGGTCCGGGCACTCCCGGAATGGGCGCCCCTGCCACTCAGGTGTTCTTGGATGGCGTTCTCGTTGCCACCGTGAACCCGGCGAATGGCCAGGTTGTGATCGAGCAGAACGCCGATCTCAGCGGCGTGACGGGCTTTGACGCTTACATTGCAACCTTGCAGGCAGAAGCAAACGCGTTCGTAGCCATGAATCAGGCGCGCACGGCGCTTGAAACCGCTGTTGCAAATGTCGTTGCGGTTGAGCAGGGCGACTCCAGCATCGGCTTCAAAGACCTTGACTCTGATGTAATCAGTTCCACCGTTGATGCTCAGGGTAACACCCAGATCACCGTGAACTTCAACGCCTCGACCGGCGCTCCGGTGTCGCCCACTGTGACAACCACGCAGGGCGATGGCGTAACCTCTACGGAAGTTGCCAATGTAACCTTCCAGGGTCTGGCGGCGGGCCAGAGCGTGACGGTCGACGGGCTGACATTGACTGCTGGCGGAGCTACACCTGTCGATCCGGATGACGTAGCGAGCTTCTTTGCTAACGGAACTATTCCTCTCGATGCAAGTGTTGCCGGCACCTACAGCGGTAGCTTTATCGCTGGTCTCGTGGGCGTTTCCACTGTTCAGTATACAAGCGTTACCCCGAACCAGAACGTTCCTGACATCCAGGTATCTGGCCCGGCAACTGCCAACACGACGCAGGGCGACAGTTCGGTTGCCACCGAGACGAGCTCTGTTGCGTTCACTGCCCTCAGCGCTGGTCAGTCGGTAACGGTTGAAGGTCTGATGCTGACGGCTACCGGCGCAATGTCGGCCGATGACGTGGCTGCCGCATTCGCGAGCCTGGCTGGCGGCGCCCCGGTAGCTCCCGCCGACGGTAGCTTCACTGGAACCTACTCCGGTGACTTCACTGTCGTTCGGACGGGCTTCGACACGGTTGAGTTCACCAGCACCACTCCTAACACCAATGTCGCTGATCTCAGCGTCACGGTGGCTGGTGGTTCCGAGACGGCGCCTGAGGCTCAGGCTGTTCTTGCTGCACGAGCTGCGCTTCTGGTGCAGCAGGCACAGCTGGTTGCCCTGAACGAAGCAGTCGCCGAGTATCAGGCCCTCACCCAGATCGAGGCGCAGCGCGATGATCTCGCGGATGCTATCACCGATGCGCGTGATGCGGTTGAGAACTCGGTTGCAGACGGTGGTCTGGGCGTCGACATCCTGATGGGTGCTGAGAACTTCACCAGCGGTGACGACGTTTACCTCTTCAACGAGGACACCTCGGACACCCAGACCCTCTTCGGTTTTGGTGCGCAGGGCGAAGATCGCATCTTCCTGGCAGATGACTACGCGCTTGTGACCCTCAGCGACGCTTGGAATGCGACCGCGAACACCGGCAACGTTAACGTTCGTGAAATCTTCGTTGAGCAGAGCGGCAACAACGTCATTCTGCACATCGAGAATGAAGCGTTCGCTGGTAACGCAGCGTCTAACGCTGACCTCACGACTGTCACGCTCGTTGGCGTGCAGGCTGACCAGCTGACCCTGTCCGACAACTTCCTCTCGTCGATGGGTTCGATCGCCTAAGACTTTCTTCTCTCACCTGAGAGAAGAGCAGAAGTTGACCCCGCCGTCTTCGGACGGCGGGGTTTTCTTTTGGGCGCTGAAGCAATGGGACCCCACAACCTGCGGCGCCGCTCCCCGACCCGCCGGTCCCGTGCAGGCGTCGGACTGTCCGATGGGTCTTGCAGCCGCGCGGCACTTACGTCATTGCCGCCACTCGAGATTCTTCACGTCCTTCAGTTTCGAACGCAAAATCCGTGGCTTACACGCTTTGAGATGTGCCGAGAGGCGCGAGAAGGCTCCGCCACTCCAACATTGGCCGCGTGCGCTTCGCCACGGATGCAATAGAGGTGACATCATAGCTCTCACTCCTGTTCTGAGCCGGATCGTAGGCGCCGCTCTAGTCAGCGCCCTCGTCACTCCGCTGCCCGCGCTCGCCAAAGCGCCGACGGCTATCCCCGCTCCTTCAGCCTTGTCCGCTAGAGCGAACGATCCCGTTAGCAAGGACGGCAGCGGCTTTGGCGATGACCAGTTTCAGCGCCTGATGAAGGCCTCCAAGCCGAGCGGCACCCAAGTCCCGTCGCTGGCGGCCCTCTACGAAGACATGGCCCCCAACAGGCCCCCGGCCTTCGGTGACGGCGCCTTGCCCAAGGACACGTTCGACCCGGCGGCGATCGCGGCGGCGGGCAACCTCACCATGCCCTCCATGGCAGAGCCACAGTTCCCGTCCATCCCGTCCAACGCACCGCTCAGTTTCGTAAGGGTCACCAGCGCATTCGGGCTGCGCGCCCATCCGCTGCTCGGCGGCACCCGCGCCCATGCCGGCATTGACCTCGCCGCGCCCATGGCCACTCCAATCCGCGCCACCGCAGACGGGGTCGTGACTCACGCCGGCTCAAAAGGCGGCTATGGCCTCCTCGTCGCGATCAAGCATGGTGCCGGCCTCCAGACCCGCTACGGCCATATGTCTCGTATTGCTGTCGCTCCCGGTGAGCGCGTAACCAAAAACAGCATAATCGGATACGTGGGATCGACGGGGCGTTCGACGGGCCCCCACCTACATTACGAAGTGCTCCGCAACGGCCGAGCCGTCAATCCGCTCCCGTACATGCAGTAAGACCAGCGCGGGCTGAGGCAATTCCTCGCCCGGCGTTACCGTCAGACTCCGCGTGTTTGCAGCCAGTGATGAAGCTCGCACGCTTCTTCCACACTGTCGAAAAAAACAAGCGATCCCGCGTAAAGCACTGCACCGGTGGTACAGTAGGCCTTGAGCGCGCCGGGATCGTGGGAAATCATGATCAGTGTCGCCCGGTCTCGTCTCGATATCAGTGCCTCCTCCGATTTCGCGCGGAAACGCTCATCGCCGGCGCCGGTGACCTCGTCTACCAGGTAGCATTCGAAATCGACCGCAATGCTGATCCCGAAGGCCAGGCGCGCACCCATGCCGGCGGAGTAAGTATGGACGGGCTGGTGGAGATATGGCCCGAGCTGGGCGAACTCCTCGACGAACGCTATCAGCTCTTGCTCATCGCGATTGTAGATCCGTGAAATGAAGCGGGCGTTATCTGCGCCGGTGAGGCTCGATTGGAAGCAGCTGCTGTAGCCAATCGGCCAGGACGTGGACATCGTCCTCGTTACCTTGCCAGTCGTCGGTTGCTCGACACCCGAAATCAGGCGCATCAACGTGGACTTGCCGGCTCCGTTCGCACCGCAGATGCCGATCGACTGCCCCTTTTCAATCCTGAAGTTGAGATCAGCAAACACCAACTTCTGAAAGTTTCGAAGGTGGTACGTTTTGGACACGTTGTCGAAGCGGATCATAAGAGCACTCGGTCGGCGATAGCCGGGAAAAGGTCCAATGTGACCTACGCCGTTGTCTACACGCCTGCAATGTGCTTAGCGGCCGCGATGGACGGCAGGGACCTTCCGATCTGCGTTGACGCCAGAATGGTCGATAAGAGCGGGACGGGTATAACTACCTACGCGCGGGGTCTCATAGCTGCTGCCGGTGCCGTCGGGCGGCCATTCCTTCTCCTCAGGGCCGATCACGAGGCGGACAGTCGCTCCCGGAAATTGCTAGGCGCACTTTCGGGCGAGCACGCGCTGCGGCAGTGCGACACAGTTCGCGAAGAAGTGGCAGGAGAGGAACTCGTGGGCCGAGATATCTTCCGGCGAGCGCATGTTCATTTTACGCTCCGCCGCCGCTTTCTGCAATTGAAACCACCGCGGCCTTTTGGGATCATGCACTGGACCTATCCCGTGCCGATGCGCATGGCGAGGTGGATTAACATCTATACAGTGCACGATGCTATCCCTCTGACGCAGCCAGACCTGTCCCCGATCAGCTCTCGACGGCATCGTGCGGTGATGCGCCAGTTGTTACTTCATGCTGATCGTATCGTGACCGTTTCCCAGGCAGCCCGAAAAGATATCCTCTCTTCGCTTCAAGTTGAGGAGTCGTTGGTCGTCAACTGCGGGCAGGCCGTCCTGGGGACGGCGGATGAGCTGAAAGCGGGGCCTCCGTTGGGCTTGGAGGCGGGCGGCTACTTCGTCTTCTGCGGCGCGGTAGAGCCCCGCAAGAACCTGGCCCGCCTCATAGAGGCGCATGCCCGGAGCGGAGTTGACAAGGTGCTCGTCATAGCAGGTCCCGACGGCTGGCGCGCCGCAGAGATCAACAGGCTGATCGAGAGCATGCCAAGTGTCAGGCGGTCAGGATATCTTGAACGCGCGGAACTACTCGCACTCATCCGTCACGCGCGAGGCTTGCTCTTCCCCTCGCTTGCCGAGGGCTTCGGCCTCCCAGTGGCCGAAGCGATGCGACTGGGAACGCCGGTGTTGACGAGCTCCAGCGGAGCACTCGCCGAGATTGCCGGGGATGCTGCGCTCTTAGTCGACCCTACGGATATCAGTGCGATAGCAGCTGGCATCAGGTTGCTGGCCTTTGACGATGGGATCGTCGCCGACCTCTCGTCTAGGGGGCTCATTCGCGCACAGCGTTTTCTCTTACCTAGTTTCGTTGAGCGGCTCGCTACCGTTTACGACGAGGCACTTGCTCCTTATAGCCAGCCGGCGCCGACGCGACAGCGGGTGCGGTGATCGGTCGGAATTGCGTGTGAGCGAGTTTACAGGTTTTCAGTTCGAGATGAACCCATTCGAACGGGTTCCGTCTGATGCGAGTAAAATCACAGGCTTAGGTGGCGAGCAGCCGGCGCGCCAGGCTGCCTATGCGTTCATGACCACGCCTCTTATCGCGCCTGCTGGCAGCATCAATTTCACCTTGGCGTTTGAGGGGCTAACGGCCAGCAGGGGCGCGCTGCTAGTTGAGATCAGCGGCGGTGAAGAGGGTGAACGGCGGCAGCTAGAACTGCGGACGGTGGCTTTGGCCGAACTTGCCGCAGCCGGCGGGATCGAGCGCATCGCTCTGGTGAGTGATAGGCGGGAGGCCTATACAGTCGCAGGCTACATATACGACGATACCGATGCGGCTGCTCAAAACCTATCGATTCAGATCGAGGTGGACGCTTCGCCGGCTGCAAACCTGAAAGTCGGTTCTCCTACAGCTATGGCACGGGTAGCCCGGCTGGCAGCCGTGGAGCTTCCCACCTTTGCGCACCCCACTTCGCAAACTTGGTCGATAGAGCAGATGAAGGATCCTGCCTTTCGCTCAGCTTGCCGCATCGTCGGCTTGGATGAGTCCACCGGTTCATGGTCCGCTGCCTACGTATGCCAGGCCTTGAGATATCTCCTCGGAGATATCTCCGGATCGAGGGGCTTTGGGGCAGGTTTATCGGCAGAGATCATCTCGCGGGCGTTTACTGCCGAGAGAGCGGACGTCATCGTGCACCAGAGCCTCGACCCAGCTCACTGGCCGCCAGCAGACAATCTCGATTTCACATGGCTGATTTTCGAGTTGCCGATAATACCCGCAGACCATCTGTTCTGGATGATCAACTTGCTCATGGACAGACTAAGGCCTGGAGGCGCCGTCGCCGTGGTCTTCACCTTCGAACACGGCAGAATGCCGCATGAGCAATGCGATGTGGTGAAGCGGGGGGATGTGGAAACGTTCGCATTACGGTTGCTTGCACAGGGACATAGCGTAGCTCAGTTGAAATTCCGTGCCGCCCTTCGGCCGCTTCCGGTTGGTACGCGCACGCCTTTCGGCTTGATGGTCCGGCGCGCAGCGTAAACCGGCGGTGGAATCACTAGCAAATGTTTAAACACGCGGTAGAGGCGTTGAGGCGCGGTCGCAACGGCGACGCATTCGTCTTTCAGACGAGCGAAAGACAGGTTGAGGACGGTAAATTGACATGACAGCGCTTGGAATCGGACGTGCCCGAGCCCTTTCGGCAGCTGTCGGAATCAGCATGATGTTGGCGGGTTGCGCCAGCTTGCCGTCAAGTGGTCCCACGGCGCAGCGTATTCTCTCGCAGGCGGCCCCAGACGAAGGACCTGTGGAGTTTAACGTCGTTGCTCTAGATGAGGCTAGTGTCGAGGCGCTCAACGCATCAATAGCTCCTGGGACTTCGAAGTCACCGCGGCTGGGTTCTCTCACAGATATCCCGCTGGGCGGTCTTATCGGGCCGGGAGATACACTCCAAATCGATCTTTACGAGGTGGGTGTCTCGCTCTTCTCGGGGCCACGCGCCACTGCCGCGGCGGACCCGTTTGATGCTTCCGCCCATGGCCAAGAGTTCCCACCGCTGACGGTTGATGCCGATGGATACGTTCGGCTGCCTTTCGCCGGACGGATAAGGGTCGGCGGCATGACCACCGAACAGGTTGCGGAAGCTGTCGAGAAGCAATTCGCCTCTCAGTCCCAGTTTCCGCAGGCGGTGGTTACGATCGAGAAGTCGGTTTTCAGCTCCGTTGTAGTCGCCGGCGACGTCCGCCGGCCTGGGCGCATTACTTTGACGTGGGGTAAAGAGAGGCTGGTAGACGTCGTCGCCGCTGCCGGGGGTACCGAGCTGCCGATCGACGATGTGCTGGTGCGCTTTGCGCGCGGAGAAGGGCGTGCCGAGCAGAGGCTAGGCGACATCGCGCCCGGGTCAGTCGACGATCTCGTGCTGAACCCCGGCGATCGCATCGAAGTTGTGCGCGCGCCGAGAACATTCACGGTATTTGGGGCTCCAGGCGCCGTATCAGAAGTTGCCTTTCAGAGCGCGCGTTTGTCACTCGCCGAAGCGATAGCTCGCGTTGGAGGCCCGAGCGATGCATTTGCCGACCCGACCGCCATCTTCCTGTTCAGGCTTGATGCGCCGGTAGGGGTGAATGGAAGGCCCAACATTTACCGCATCAGCATGTTGGATGTCTCAACTTACTTTCTCACCCAGAAACTCGCGATGAAAGACGACGATCTCATCTACATTGCCAGCGCGCGGTCGAACCAAGCCAGCAAGTTTGTTTCGATTTTGAATCAGCTGTTTAGCCCCGTGATTACAGCACGTGCGGTTGCGAAGTGAATGGCAAGCCTCTGCGCTAGCGCCGTTACAACCAGTCAGGATTGGGTAAGTAAAAGCCGTGGAGCAGGGGTAACATAGTAAATGGTCGTCGCGGACTTCGCCTTCTTTCCCATCCAGCTGCGTCCGGAGATGGGTCGCCGGCGGCTCTACATGCGGGCTCCTTTTCCCACACCCGTCGAGGACGGCCTGTTGATCGCAAGGGATGAACCTTTGACGGTTGATGGGGTGATGACCTCGCTTTACGACCGCGAATTGTTGCCTTTCGTGGGCGGCCAGCCCCTCACACTTCGGGTGGAGGTGCAGGGTGCGTGCCGTATATCCCTTATCCACCGCCAGGCTGTTGAAAAGGAAGCTAAAAGGGAAGCTAAAAAGGAAGCTAAAAAGGAAGCTCAAGAGGAGGCTGAAGAGGAATATGGCTCTGCCATATCAGCCAGGGCGATCCGAACCGGGAACGGCGATGATTGCGAAGGAGAGATTCAAACCTTCGACTTAGACTTCAAACTGATGAATTCGGAGCAGAGCTTCGGGCGCTGGTTTTTCAAAGTCGAGCCGCTCCGATCCGATGTAAAGCTGCGCAGCGCGGCATGGCTCATTCGCAGTGCGGAGGTAAGCCAGGTCGTCCCAGCTTTCGTCATCTGCACCTTCAAGCGCGAGCGTCAGGTCACTGCCAACGTCAAGTTGCTGACGGAGGTGCTCAGTCCAGTACCGTCCCCGCCGCCAACCGAGGCATCTTCGCTGCTTCAACGCGACCCTCCCGCATCTGCCGACACAAGCGATTATGGGATTTTCGTCGTTGATAACGCGGGGAGCCTACCCGAGACGGCGTTTTCGTCCGCTCACGTACATCTCATCAGACAGCGCAACGTCGGCGGCGCGGGTGGGTTCGGACGCGGCATCTACGAGGCGATCGAAGCTGGTCGTTTCACACACATCATATTGCTCGATGACGACGCGGACGTTGATAGCATTTCGATCGTGCGGATGATGAACCTGCTACGGCTGAACGACGACCCCAATCTCTTCGTCGGCGGCATTCAGTTCGATACCTACAGCCCCTGCCAGCTTGCAGATGCGGGTACTTACTGGACGCCAGAGCGCTTTGAGCGGCCCATTAGCCGCTTGGCGCCCTGCGACATGGGTTCAGAGGAAGGTAGGGACGGCCTGGCTCGCAGCTACAACGCCAACTTCAATGGCTGGTGGCTGTTTGGCGGCTCCGTGGAAGGCTTCAGGGCTTTCGGCATGCCGCTGCCCTGCTTCGTTCACCTGGACGATGTTGAGTTTGGTGTCCGCGTGCAACTGAACGGTGGCCGCACCGTCACGGTACCTGGGATTGCGGTGTGGCATGAGCCTTTTTATGCCAAAGTGGAGGGGTGGTTCGCTTACTACAACATTCGTAACGAGCTAATTCGCCTTTCCGCACAAGCGCCACTAGCGCTGGCGCATATTACCAATTCATCAGCTGCCATTATCGAGAAGCGATCAAAGAAGCGACTGGCCTCGACCTCCCGGCAGCTGCACCGTCGCTTTCGCGACTTCGTGAACGCATATCAATATGGCTCGGCAATGCTGCTCGCGAAGGCAGTTGAGGATTTCGTTTCTGGCCCGGAAGTGCTGCTGGATCGCGATGCAGAGGCACTGCATTTTGAGGTGATGGCGGCTTACAAGGAAGCTAACAGCAACTACGGTACGAGCAGGACCTTACCGCCTGCCTTCATTCCGGAGCCACCGTCGCGACGACACAAGTTGTATCGAATCGCACAGATTTATTCCCGAAACGGCAACCGTTCGGCGGTGCCGGGTGGTGGTGCCCAAGCCAACCGGATAACGATGTTCCAGAATAGGCGTGATATCAACTGGAAGGCTATGCGAGCAAGACAGGCCTGGGGCTACCCCGATCCGGGCTCTTCCACATATCACATCTACAAGTTCGATCGCGACGCTTATGCTGCGGTCAACGCACGCTTCCGCGAAGCGATCAAAAAGTTCAACGACCGTGCGGGTGAGGCACAGTCAAATTGGTCTGACGCTTATCCCGAGATGATATCGCATGACTTCTGGCGTAAGCTCGTAAAGACCTTTTGACGTACGACGCTTCATCGCAGCCGCTCCCGTTGCACATTCTGCAGAAGGTTTGCTGCACAAGCAAAACCGAGGCGGGAAGCATCGTTGCAGGTAGTCTTCGCTTTGATGACGATGCCGTGGCGGGCGTTGCCGGACAGTATGCCACGTTCGACGGGATCTTCGGTGCGTTCTTCGATGGGTACTGGCGGCGTTTTACGAACGTTGACGACCTGGCACTTGTTCTGGATCTGACGGGCTGCATCGAGATCACCGTTGACCGTGTGGCGTCACCAAGTGGGCAGACGTTTCGGATCGTTCACACAGTGCTGCAGGGGGCGGGCGAACGTCTGGTAGTTCCTGTACCGATGGACGCGCCTGGGGAGACGAGACTCGTTCTAACTGTAAGGTTGATTGACGACAGCAAAATCGGCTCACTCGCCTGGGCGACTTTCGTACCACCGGCCCGCAGAGTGGCATTGACCGCGGTAATCTGTACTTTCAACCGCGAGAGAGACGTTACCGCGACGCTCGAGGAGCTTCTTCAGAAAAACACTGGGATACATCGCGTACTGGTCGTCAACCAAGGAGAGGCTGGTCTCTCATCTCATTGGGAGCACCTTCGCAGCGCTAGGGATGCGGGGATCCTGCACGTTGTCGACCAGCTCAATCTGGGTGGGGCAGGAGGCTTCGGGCGCGGAATGCTCGAGAGCCTTTCCGACGAGCATTGCAGTCATCTTCTTCTGATGGACGACGATATCGACCTTGATGCGAGCAGCATCGAGCGTCTGATCACTGCCCTGTCGTACTTGAAATCCGATCATGCAATCGGCGGCGCGATGCTCGATCGAAACAGTCGTACCCGGTTGTTCTCCGTGGGTGATGTCCTTGATCATCGAAAGCCTGAAATTCGGAACCTTGTCGATCCGGACGCGAACGATATCACGGATGAGGCGACGAGCCGCTACCTCGCTCGCCACCACCAGCCGGACTTCAATGGATGGTGGTTCTTCGCGTTTTCTAAAGATCACGTACGGCGGGTTGGATTGCCGCTGCCTTTGTTCATTCGCGGCGACGACGTTGAGTATGGCTACCGGCTAACTGTCACCGGCACCCGAACAGTCGCTTGGCCGGGGCTCGCCGTCTGGCATGAGCCGTTTCACACGAAACGTCAGCCGTGGCATTACTTCTACGATCGGCGCAATTCGCTGTTTCTGTGTGAGGCGCACGGTCGACTCGGCCGGTTTCGCCTCTTGGGATCGCTCATAACCGGCTTCCTCAATCACCTCCTGCGTTTCGATTATGATAGGGCTCGCTGCATCACGCTGGGATTGCGAGCGTTCAATGACGGATCGGAAAACCTGAAGCGCTGGAGCGGTAGCGACCATATGCGTCTCGCCAGAACGTTCGGCTCGAGAGAACTGCCGATTACCGAAGGTGTCGAACTGAGGCTGGTTGCGGCATCTAGAATGCCGACGCTCCCATTGTTCCTTGCGCGCCTCGTAAAGGACCTCCTGTGGAGCAGATCATCCGGAGGGATACCGGCCGCAATGTCGGCCCGCTATTGGCGTCCCGTGGTGCAGCACCGTCCTTCGCCTGTAAGCGTCCACTATGAGGATAGTGGTACGAGAGTTGAGTTCCGTCACAGTCGTCACTGCACCCGAGCATGCTGCCTGGCATTCGCTCGTGAAATGTTGCGGTTTTTGATCCGCCCTTGGCGTCCGGCATCCTTGAAGGCGCTTACACATCGGGACTTCTGGTCCTGCTACACATCTTAGCTTCTAGTTCTTCGGAGACCGATATTATGCTCGCTCAACAGCCCGCGCTAGCAGACGCTCTCAATTCGGCGGACGTCGTGATCGTCGGTTGTGGCTTCTACGGCGCCACGGTCGCCGAACGCTGTGCCGCGGAGCTCGGGGCCAAGGTCGTCATCCTTGAGCGGCGTGATCATATCGCAGGCAACGCCTATACGGAGGATGATCAAGAAACTGGAATAGAAGTTCACCGCTACGGGGCGCATCTCTTCCACACATCGAACAGCGAAGTGTGGAACTACGTTAACCGGTTCGCGAAGTTTACGAACTACAGTCATCGTGTCTTCACTCGGCATCAGGACAATATTTACTCCATGCCGATGAATCTGGCGACTTTGTGTCAGTTCTTTGGCAGGGCATTCACGCCGGAAGAGGCAAAGGCGTTGGTGGCTGAGCAGTCACGTGAACTTGGGGGACGCCGGCCGGTGAATCTTGAGGAGAAGGCGATCTCGCTCATCGGGCGGCCGCTCTACGAAGCCTTTATCCGCGGCTACACCGCCAAGCAGTGGCAGACCGATCCGCGGGACCTCCCAGAGCACATCTTTACCCGGCTTCCGGTGCGCTATAACTTCGATTCTCGCTACTTTTCAGACAAATTCGAAGGTTTGCCAGAAAATGGCTATACGGCCTTGGTCGAAAACATGCTCGATCATGAAAATATACAGGTCTACTGCGGAGTAGACTTTTTTGATGTGCGGAAATTGATAAGAAAATCTGCGCCGATCTTGTATACTGGACCCATTGACCGCTATTTTGAGTATTCGGAAGGTTCACTTGGGTGGCGCACGGTCGATTTCGAGAAAGAGGTTGTCAACGTTCCTGACTTTCAAGGAACGTCGGTGATGAACTATGCCGATGAGAGTGTGCCATATACTCGGATCCTGGAGTTCCGTCACTTCTATCCGGATCGTTCGTACAGCCCCGAAAAGACCGTTATTTTTCGGGAGTATTCCAGGTCCGCCGGAATGAGTGACGAACCCTACTACCCCATCAACACAGCAAAGGACGATGCAGTGTATGCGCGCTACAAGGCTCGCGCGAAGATAGAGGAGGGTGTCATATTCGGCGGTCGGCTGGGTACCTACCGGTACCTCGATATGCACCAGGCCATCGGCGCCGCGCTGAAGGCCTATGACAAGCTCAAGCTGATGATTTCTACCTCGGGAGAGTGATCGCAAGCTGTTAAGACCATCGGCAATCTGCGTGAGCCGAGATCGTGCTTGCGCAGGTCGGCAAGGTGAAGGCGCGTATTGCCGATTGAGGTCACCGAGCAGAACTATCACCGCTGAGGCAAGGAGTGTGGCGGCGTGAGAGTGGATCAGGCTCGACGGATCAAAGATCCGGTCACCTGTGCAGATACCGCCTCACGTTGGGGTTCCCAAGCCGGTGGAAGTCCAAGCAATGGCGTCCTGCAGCAGGAGGATGCGACAATTGGGCGGGCGATTGGCTCAGGCAGGAATTCGACGGGCCGGCGCTGCGGCGGCTTGCGCGAGCATCGAAAAGTGCGCCGAACGCCTGCCGGCTGCTCGCATTGCTCCAGATCTACGATGGCAGAATGCTGGACCTTAGCCGGCTAGGCAAGCCGACGGACAATGCACTCGTCGAGTCATTCAATGGTCGCTTGCGAGACGAGTGCCTGAACGCCCACTGGTTCCTGTCGCTCGCCGACGCCTGGTGACGTGCTCACCTGAGATGTGACCGATTTTGAGTAGACTCCGGCGCGAAGGAGTCGGACAGAATGGAGCGCAGCAGGTTTCAGCGAAGAGCAGATCATCGCGATCTTGAAGGAGCAGGAAGCCGGGATGGGGACAGCGGATGTGTGCCGCCGCACGGGATCAGCTCGGCGACGTTCGACAAGTGGAAGTCGAAGTATGGCGGGCTGGAGGTGTCGGAGGCCCGGCGCCTTCGAACGCTCGAGGAAGAGAACAGCCGACTGAAGCTGCTGGCCGAGGCGATGCTCGACAACGTGGTGCTGAAGGATCTGGCCTCAAAAAAGTGGTAACGCCCGCCGCTAAGCGGGATGCCGTCGCCGATGCCCGTGAGCATCACGGCTTGCGCGAGCGTCGGGCGTGCAACCTGATTGGCGTGAGCCGCCGCGTGATCCGATATCGATCGTTGCGACCGGATGATGGCCTGCTGCGGCAGCGTCTGCGCGAGTTGACGGCCGAGCGTCGCCGGTTCGGCTATCGGCGTCTCGGCTATCTGCTGGCTCGCGAGGGCATGACGCCCAACTACAAGAAGCTGCTGCGGGTCTATCGCGAAGAGAACCTGCGGGTCAGTCGTCGCGGTGGCCGCAAGCGCGCCCTGGGCAGGCGGGCGCCGCTGCTGCCGGACGGCCCGAACCACCGTTGGTCGCTGGACTTCGTCTCCGACACTCTGACTTGCAGCCGGCGGTTCCGCATCCTGTGTGGTCGACGACTACACCCGGGAAAGCCTAGCGCTGGTGG